>CAZQLE010000251.1:0-4698 GCA_964593905.1 uncultured Anaerolineaceae bacterium
GACCAAAGTGATCGGCTTTGTGACCGGCTCTCTGGCCGAGCGCACCACTGCCCAACCCGCCCTCGCCCCCGTGGCCGCACCTGTGGCCGTGGCCGAAGCCCAACCCGCGCAGGTTGAACCGGCGGGTGTCGACTTGTCTGTTTCAACCGACCAGGCAGCGCTCACGGACCCCGAAAGCATCAAAGCTTTTGTGCTTGGCCTGGTGAGCGAAAAGACCGGCTACCCGGCCGAGATGCTGGACCTTGAACTGGATCTGGAAGCGGACCTGGGGGTGGATACAGTCAAACAGGCCGAATTGTTCTTCGCCGTGCGCGAGCACTATGGTATTCCGCGCCGCGAAGATTTGCGCCTCTCAGATTATGGCACGCTGACCAAAGTGATCGGCTTTGTGACCGGCTCTCTGGCCGAGCGCACCACTGCCCAGCCTGCCTCCGCACCCGCGGCCGTAGTTGAACCGGCGGGTTTCGATTTGCAGCCTTCAACCGCCGAAGCCCCGGTCGCAAACCTCGCTTCACGCCTTCCGGCCTTCTATCGTGGACTGCTTTTCTTAAGCGCCGAGAGTTCGATTGGGCTGCGTGAAAAAACCGCGGCGGTGCTGGAAGCAGCCCGCAGCGGCAGCCTGCCAGCGGCAGAGTATCCGACTGCGCAGCAGTTGGCGCTGCCCGAACGTCTGGCGGTGGATTATAACGATGCGCCGGACCTGGTGAAACGGCTTGAAAAAGCCCTGAAAACGCTGGATGCACCCACCCCGGTGGCCTGGCAGGCCCTGGCCTCACAGGGCATTTGCCGCGGCAGCGGCGCACCCGGCAAGGTGGCTTTTCTGTTCCCCGGACAGGGCTCGCAGTATGTGAACATGCTGCGTGATCTGGCCGAGATCGAGCCGCTGGCTGCCGAGACTTTTCGTGAGGCCGATGCGGTGATGACCCCGCTGCTGGGCAAACCGCTGACCGAATTCATTTTTGCCGATGCCGACCATATGGCGCAGGCCGAAGCAGAGTTGAAGAATACCCAGATCACCCAGCCGGCAGTGCTGACCGCCAACATCATTCTGATGCGCCTGATGAGCAAATTTGGCTTCCGGCCGGATATGGTCATCGGTCACAGTCTGGGCGAATATGCCGCCCTGGTGGCGGCCGGGGTGCTCAACTTTGGCGACGCGCTTGAAATCGTCAGCGCCCGCGGCCGGGCGATGAGCAGTGTTTCGCTGGCCGATAACGGCTGCATGGCCGCTGTTTCGGGCCCGCTGGAGATGGTGGAAGAAACCCTGAAAACCATCCCCGGTTATGTGGTGATTGCCAATATCAACAGTCCGATCCAGTCGGTCATTGCCGGCGAAACCCCGGCAGTGGATGCGGCTGTGGCGGCCTTTATGGCGCAGGGAATTCAGGCTGTCAAGATCCCCGTTTCGCACGCCTTCCATTCGCGCATTGTCGCCCCGGCCAGCGGGCCTTTGCGCACGGTCATTGCGCAGATGCAGGTCAACCAACCTGTTTTGCCGGTTGCGGCCAATGTCACCGGCAAAGTGTACCCCACAGACCGGGAGGCGATTCTGGATATGCTGGCGGCTCAGGTGGCCTCGCCGGTGCAGTTTATCGGCGGTATTGAGACGCTTTCAAACCTGGGGGCGCGTGTCTTTGTCGAAGCGGGTCCCAAACGGGTGTTGTGCGCGCTGGCCGGTGATATTCTGAAGGGCCGCGACGATGTGCAGCTTTTGGCGACCAACCACCCCCGCAAGGGCGGTCTGGTCAGCTTTAATGAAGCGCTGTGCGGTCTATTTGCGGCGGGCGTGCAGCCCGTGTTTGATCAGCCGCAGCCTGCCGGGACGGTTTCGACAACCCTTCCGGCTGCATCTGAGCTGCCCGTGACCCTGCCGGCCACAGCCGAACCCGTGCCTGCGGCCGTCTCTGCCAACGGGTTGACCGGTTCGGTGGTCATCACCGGCGCCGGGGTGGGGCTTCCCGGCCAGCAACGGCCGGTATTTTCAGATGACAACATCCAGCGCCTGTTGAACGGCGAGCAGTTGATTGAGCCGCTTAACTCATCTGTGCGGGATGAGATGATTCAAAAACGCGTTACCCGCCTGGTGAAAAGTGATGCCGGCGCGGTGATGGTGGCGATTGACGATATCGATCAGACCATCAAACTGGCCGGGCAGCGCGGCGCTTTTGATCCGAACGGCGAGTTTGGCATTCCGGCCGAGCGGCTGGAGGCGGTGGATATCTCCACCCAGCTTGCCATTGCCGCCGGAATCGAGGCGCTGCGTGATGCGGGCATTCCGCTGGTGATGAGCTATCGCCAGACGCGGGTGGGCAGTTATTTACCCGACCGCTGGAAACTGCCCGAGGCCCTGGCCGATGAAACCGGTGTGATCTTCTGTTCGGCGTTTCCGGGTCTTGACCGTATGGCTGAAGAAAGCGAGCGTTATTACCGCTATCAGCATGTTGCCGGGCAAATTGTCGATTTCTCGCATTTACTCGAACAGCTCCCGGCCGGCGAAAGCACGGCCCGCAGCCTGCTGGAGCAGCGCCTGGCAGATTTGCAGCGCCAGGCGGCAGAAATGGATTACCACTTCGACCGGCGGTTTATCTTCCGCATTCTGGCGATGGGTCATTCACAGTTTGCCGAATATATTGGCGCGCGCGGCCCGAACACCCATGTCAACGCGGCCTGCGCCAGCACCACCCACGCGGTATCGATTGCCGAAGACTGGATTCGCGCCGGGCGCTGCCGGCGGGTGGTGATTATTGCCGGTGATGATGTGACCGGCGGCAGCCTGTCGGGCTGGATTGCACCGGGCATGTTGGCCAGCGGCGCAACCACCACCGAAGGTGATGTTCGCATGGCTGCGCTGCCCTTTGACCGCCGTCGTAACGGTATGATCATGGGCATGGGCGCGGCTGCGCTGGTGGTGGAGGCCGAAGATGCGGCCCGCGAACGCGGCGTGACGGCCATTGCTGAAGTGCTGGCGGCCCAAATTGCCAACAGCGCCTTCCACGGCACGCGGTTGGATGTTAATCACGTCAGCGAGGTGATGAACCGGTTGGTGGCCCAGGCCGAGCAGCGCTTTGGGGTGCAGCGGGCCGAGATGGCAGCCGAGACCGTGTTTATCTCGCATGAAACCTATACCCCGGCGCGCGGTGGCTCTGCCGCGGCCGAGATCAGCGCCCTGCGGCGCACCTTTGGCGACCAGGCTTCGCGCGTGGTGATTGCCAATACAAAAGGCTTTACCGGGCATACCATGGGCGTGGGGGTTGAAGATGTTATCGCCGTCAAAGCCCTGGAATATGGCATTGTCCCACCGGTTGCCAATCTCAATGAGCAATTTGAGCCCGACCCTGATCTGGGCGACCTGAACCTGTCGCACGGCGGCGAGTACCCGGTGCGCTATGCACTGCGCCTGGGGGCCGGCTTTGGCTCGCAAATTGCCATGACCCTGCTGCGCAAGGTGCAGCCGGTAAAAGAACGCATCAACCGCACGGTGCACCAGCGCTGGGTGGCCGCAGTATCGGGGATTGCCGAACCCGAACTGGAAGTGGAACAGCATACCCTGCGGGTGCGCAATGTTGGCGCCCCGCTGCAAGCCCCGGTGAAATCGCGCTGGCAGCCCGGCACCGGCCCCACCGCCTGGGCACAGCCTGCCGAACCGCTGGTGGCGCAGAGCCAGGGGGCGGCTGTGCCGCCCGCCGTGGTTGAGCCGCAGCCGGTTGCAGTTCCTGTTCCCGTAGTGCAGCCCCAACCGGCGGCTGTGCCGCAATTTGCCCCACCCTCGCGCGAAGCAATTTCTGCTTTTGTGCTGCAGCGGGTCAGCGAGAAGACCGGCTACCCGTTGGAGATGCTGGACCCACAGTTGGATCTGGAAGCCGACCTGGGGGTGGATACAGTGAAACAGGCCGAACTCTTCCGTGATATGCGGGAACATTACCAGATTGCACGGCGTGAAGATTTGCGCCTGTCTGATTACAACACGCTGGAAAAAGTGGTGGCTTTCTTTTATGACAGTTTGAGCGCGGCACAGCCTGTGGCTCCGGCGTCTGCTGAGCAGCCCGCCGTGACTGAGCAGCCCACTGCGACTGAGCTGCCCATCCAGCCTGAGCAGCCTCAACCGGTTGAAGTTGTTGCGGTAAAAACCGGCAGTGCAGATGCTCTGCCAGCGGTTGAAGCCGGTGTGGTGGTGCGGCGGGTGGTAACGCCCGTGCTGCGCGCCCGGTTGGATCTGAGCCAGCCCAGCGGGGTGGTGTTGAACGCTGACAGCCGGGTGATTGTGGTCGCCGGCAGCGACCCGACCGGCGCTGCGCTGGAGACGCTGCTGCGCGCCCGCGGGGTGCAGACCCTGCTGCTCGATACAGTGGATGTCGCGCAGTTGAACGAACAATTATCAGCCTGGGGCCATGTGGACGGGGTGTATTTCCTGCCTGCGCTGGACCCGGAACCCGATTTTAGAACCATGACAGCCGAACAGTGGCAGCAAGGACATGCCCGCCGGGTCTTCCTGTTGGAAGCCGCGCTGCGCGCCCTGCCCGAATTGAAGTTTCTGATCTGTGCCACCCGCATGGGCGGCCTGCATGGCGTGCTGCCCGAGACAATTCAGGGTGGTCTGGCCGGCGCGGTGAGTGGCCTGGCCAAAGCCGTGGCGCGTGAACGCGACGGGCTGCTGGTGAAAGTGGTCGATTTTGAAGCACAGGCCGCGGCCGATGAGAC
>CAZQLE010000252.1:0-4664 GCA_964593905.1 uncultured Anaerolineaceae bacterium
GTTGTGGGCCATGCGCACTGCCACCGGCTACACTTTTACCCATCAAAACCCCGGCGGCGGCTGGCAGGCTTACGCGCCCGCCCAGACCCCCGATACCCTGGGCAGCCCGGCCTTCCGCGCCGCTTACGGGGTACACGCCGCCTATTACGCCGGCGCCATGGCCAACGGCATTTCTTCAACCGAGATGGTCATCGCCCTGGGCAAAGCCGGTCTGCTGGGTTCGTTTGGCAGCGCCGGAATGACCGCCGACCGCATCGACGCAGCCATCAAAACCGTTCAGGCGGCCCTGCCCGAAGGACCCTACGCTTTTAATCTGATCAACAGCCCCAACGAACCCGCCATGGAACAAAACGCGGCCGAAGCATTTCTGCGCAACGGTGTGCACCTGGTTGAAGCCTCGGCCTATCTGGACCTGACCCCGGCCCTGGTGCAGTACCGCGTCGCGGGTCTCTCACAGGATGCGCAGGGGAACCTTCATATCGCCAACCGGATCATCGCCAAGCTGTCGCGCAAAGAAGTTGCCAGACGCTTTCTTGAGCCGCCCTCCGAAGATATGCTGCGCCGCCTGGTGGAAGCCGGAAAAATCACCTCCGAACAGGCCGCCCTGGCCCGGCGCATTCCCGTGGCCGACGATATCACCGTCGAAGCCGACTCTGGCGGACATACCGATAACCGCCCGCTGGTCGGGGTGCTGCCCAGCATCATCGCCCTGCGCGATGAACTTCAGGCCAAACATAACTTTTCCACCCCTGTGCGCATTGGCGCAGGCGGCGGCATCGGTGTGCCCGAGGCCGCCCTGGCTGCCTTTATGATGGGTGCCGCCTACATCGTCACCGGGTCGGTCAACCAGTCTTGCGTTGAAGCCGGGGCCTCGCTGCATACCCGCCAACTACTGGCCCAGGCCACCATGACCGATGTGATCATGGCCCCTGCCGCCGATATGTTCGAGATGGGGGTGCGGGTGCAGGTGCTCAAACGCGGCACGATGTTTGCCATGCGCGGGTCAAAACTGTTTGAGCTTTACCAGCGCTATGAATCCATCGAGGCCATTCCGTCTGCCGAGCGCGAAAAAATTGAAGCCCAGATTTTTAAACGCAGTCTGGATGAAGTCTGGGAAGATACGGTCAAATTCTTCCAGGCTCGCGACCCGCGCCAGATCGAACGGGCGCTGAAAGACCCGCACCAGAAGATGGCCCTGATCTTCCGCTGGTATCTTGGTCTGTCGTCGCGCTGGTCCAGCGTGGGCGAGACCGGGCGTGAGATGGATTATCAGATCTGGTGTGGACCCTCGATGGGCGTGTTTAACGACTGGGTGCGCGGCACACCGCTTGAAGCCGTTGAAAACCGGCACGTGGTCGATGTTGCCAACCATCTGCTCACCGGGGCCGCCTATCTGCTGCGGGTGCGCCTGCTGCAAATGCAGGGCGTAACCATTCCCCCGGCGCTGCAGCGCTACCGCCCGTAGCCGGTGCGGCGGTCAAACTGGCGCGCCAGCCAGAGCGCAAAGACCAGGTTGGCCGCAACAATCCCCACCCCGATCACACTCCACAACAGTGTGCCCGGCCGGGTTAACAGACCGGCCCGGTTTAACGCCTGCAACGCAAAAACACAGTAAGCCAGCGCTGGCAGACTGGTGAGAATCATGGGCATAAAACGGCGCAATACCGCCCACTGGCCAAGGTGCACCAGCAGATGCAGCCCGAATGCAATCAGCATTCCGGCCCAAAAATCGTACCAGCCGCGCTCCACCGCCAACAAAGTCAGCCCCGATAAGACCACAAATTCCTCTGCCACCGCCAGCGAAAAGGCGGCCGGTGAGAGGTTTTTTTGTCCCTCAATCACCCGCCCCAGCCGTGCCGGCAGTCGGGTTTGCAGCTCGGCCGCGTTCCGGCGCAGCCAGCCAAACGTAAAAATGATCTCTTCGAAATCATGCAGCATAAACACAACAGGTAACAGCCACATCCAGGTCTCAATTTTCATGAGACCATTTTACCCCCGCTTAAATCACTTCTTCAAATTCACCCACCCCGCCCAGGCCAGCCAGAGTCCACACCCACTCCCCCGCAATTTTCCAGGCGGCCCGCCAGGGTCCCGCCGCAACCGGCGAAGTGATTTCGGCCGTATGCCACCCGGCTGATTTCAAGCGGGCCGCTGCTCCGGGTTGAACTTCAATCACACGCGTATCCAGCCGCAGCCCTTTTTTCAGCGCCTTCAAGGCAGCTTCCTTCAGGCTCCAGATCAGCGCCACCCCCGCAGTCTGGTCGGCGCCCGGCAGCCCCGCCAGCCAGGCCAGCTCGGCCGGGGTGAAATAATCGCGTTCAAAGCCGGCCGAGCGCGGCTCCACCTTCTCCAGGTCGGCCCCCACCGCGCCGGCCGCAGACGGGCAGTAAGCGCAAAAAGCGCTCCCATCCCGGTGCGAGATGGAGATCGAGCCGTCCAGACGGTGATTATCCAGCCAGACATAAGGCGCGCCCTCTTCTTCCTGACGGATCTCCAGTTGAGCGAGCGGCCGGCCGGTCACTTTTGTAAGCAGGTGTTTTACCGTCCAGCGCCCCAACAGCCAGTCGCTGCGCCGGGCAGCAAACCGAATTTTGGAAAGCTGCATCTGCTCTGCCGGGGTCAGGTACCGCTCAGGGCTGAAAAAGGCAGAGCCGGGGAGAATTTCCCCGGCTGCTGCGGTCATCCAGTAACAGGTCGATGGGTCTTGCGCGCTCACCCGGCAGCCCTACGCATGTTCTCCGCTCACCAGGTCTTGCAGCGGGCTCAGCAGATCATCTCCCACAGCATATGGCAGGCGCGCCGTGCGGTAATTTTTGAGCTCCAAAAACAGGTTGCCGCTGGCATCAATCACCCGCGCATCAAACGACACATCGCCGTTGGGCTCAGTCACGGGCACCACCTCGGCATATACCGGCACACCATTGACCTTGCGGCGATACAGCTTCAAATGACCAATCGACTGCGGCAATGACAGCGAGCCGTTCTTCCCGGCTTCCCACACCCCGGCGGTCTGCAAACACAGCTCCACCAGAATCGGCGCAGTGATCAACAAATCTGCCTGGGTGGTGATTTCGGGCAGGCTCCGGTTCAGCCGCCCCAACACCCGCTGACCGTCACTTTGCACACCTTCCAACACCTGGAAGGACGGCCCGTGAAAGTACAACCGGTAGATGGTCTCGGGGCCCACGGTCAGGCTGCCGTTCCAATGCGGCGGGTTGGTCACCACCTGCTGGGCCTGTTCGGTTTCGGGCACAAGATGCACCCGGCCGGAGAAGTGCTTCATAATCTCAATCCCGCGCTGGAAGCGCGCCAGTTCCGATTGGAGCATAACATACGCCGTCAACCCGGTGCTTTCGCGCACCACCCGCGCTTTCCAGGTGATGTGGCGCGGCTCATTGCGATAGAACTTGAAGGGCGCCAGAAAGTGGATGTCTTCCAGCTCTACAACCTTGAAGCCGCTGCCAGCCGAAGCCAGCACCGAGGCAACGTGCCGCGCCGCAGCCGAAAAGCCTTCGATGCCCATTACACCGGGCAGCAGCGGGATGCCATTCAGAGCATGGTCGCGCAGAAACGGCTGTTCTTCGGGGTTCAGCTCGGCTTCGAGGGTCACCCCTTCGCTCAGGCTGCCGCCGGTCACACTGCTGAACATGACATGCGCCGGAGAACCCGCCCGCAAAGCAGTGTTGGCTTTTTCAACATCCAGCGGAATCACCTGCTGCTCGGCCGCCTCCAGCAGCCCCAGGCTGCCGGCCAGCACCACCTCGGCGGCCGAACCATGCAGCAGTTCGGCGCGCACCAGCGGGGCGGCTTCGGCCGGGGTCATCAGCTCAATCCCGGCGCGTTTCATCGCAGCGGGGATAAACCCACGACTGGCCATGCCCACCTCAGCCCACGGACCCCAGTCCAGGGCGGCGGCATGTACGGCAGGGTAAGCAGCGCGCACGACGGCGCTCATCTTGCACAACAGGTCATTGGCCGCACTGTAATCGGTTTGCCCGGCATTGCCAAAGCGCCCCGAGACCGAAGTGAACGAGAGGAAGGCCCCTGGCAGCGCGGCGCGGGTTTCGAGCGCCTTGAATAAATTGAAGAACCCATCTGCTTTCACCGCAAAGATCTGGCGGAATTCTTCAGCACTTTTCATCTCCAGTTTACGGCTGCGTTCCATCCCGGCCGCGTGCAGCACCACATCCACCCGGCCCGAACGAGACAGCACCTGCTCTACGGTCTGCTGCACCGAATCGATGCTGGTTACATCGCAGACCAGGTAAACAGCCTGTGCGCCGGCCCGGCGTACCACTGCCAGGGTCTCGAGCGCTGCCGCGCCGCGTTCCAGCGCCGCAATCTGCTGATCGATGCGCGCCGGGGTGGCTTTTTCACCGGCCGCAGTCAGCCGCCGCGCCAGCTCCAGCTTTAGACCCGGACGATCATTGCGCAGTAGCGCCAGATCGGGGTTGTTTTCGGCCGGCAGGGCCGAGCGGCCCAACAGGTAAAACACGCCCTGTCCATGTTGCGCCAGGTCTTGCACGACGCGGGCGGTGATGCTGCCCCCGCCGCCGCTGACCAGATAGACCGTCTGGGGGCCCAGTTGCAGGCCGCTGTTTTCCAGCGCGGGTTGGGCGGTCAGGGTCGGGCTGAAACGGCAGCCTTTTTCCCAGCCCACTTCC
>CAZQLE010000253.1:0-1997 GCA_964593905.1 uncultured Anaerolineaceae bacterium
ATCTGGGTTTGAAGGCAGATGAGAAACTGATCTTGCAGCCGACGCGGGTGGTGCAGCGCAAGGGAATTGAACACGCCATTGAGCTGGTTAGCCGCCTGGAGCAGCCGGCCAGGCTGGTGATCTCGCACGCGGCCGGTGATGAGGGCCGTGAATATGAAAAACGGGTGCACGATTATTCGCTGCGCATGGGTGTGCCCACCCTGTTTGTCTCAGACCTGATCCAGGAGGTGCGCGCGGTGCTGCCCGACGGCCGGCGGGTGTATACCCTGGCGGATGCGTACCCGCAGTCGGACCTGGTGACCTACCCTTCGGAGATTGAGGGCTTTGGCAATGCTTTTCTGGAGGCGGTTTATTTTCGGCGGCCGATTGTGGTCAATAATTACTCGATCTACGAAATTGATATCAAGCCCAAAGGGTTCCACGCGATTGAGTTCGATGGTTTTATCACCGACCAGTGTGTAAAAGAGAGCCGGGCGGCGCTTAACGACGGAATCTATCTGGAAGAAATGACCGAGCATAATTATCAGGTTGCCAAACGGTTTTATTCCTTCGAGATTTTGGAAAAGCATTTGCGCATTCTGATCACCGAATTTTTTGGGACCTGAGCGCGCGGCGCAGGGTGTTTTCTTGCCTGCCCCCTTCTGAACCGCGCACAAAAGCCGGTTGTAAATTTTTGGGGTGTAAGGGAAGGGGCCTGTGTGTACTACCCGAACGGGCAGGTGCTTCTGCCGGTTCGGGTGGTTTGTTTTAAGCCTTGATTTCAGTATGATGGATGAAAGCGCTGAGGTTCTTCGCGAAGAATATTGGTACAGAAATGAGTTGGTGAAAGAGAGGAAAAAATGGCGAAAAATATCTTGCAGGAATTATCCGACGCGTTTGCAGCGGCGGTTGAACAGGCCGGCGGGTATACCGTGATGGTGGCCGGGCGGCGGCGCATGCCCGCCAGCGGGATTTTGATGGAAGCGGATCTGGTGTTGACTGCCGAACATGTGTTGGAACGAAATGATGAGATCGGCATTGGACTGCCGGATGGAAACATGCTGCGCGGCAAGGTGGCCGGGCGTGACCGCGGGACCGACCTGGCCGTAGTGCGGCTGGAGCAGGCGGCCGGCAGCCCGGCCGAACCCTCGCGCAGCGCGGCGCGGCCGGGGATGCTGGCGCCGGCGGTGGCGCGCCCCGGCGCGGGCGGGGTGCAGGCCAGCCTGGGCTTTATTCAGGCGGTGCACGGCCCGCTGCGTTTTGGGCGCGGCGCGCTGCTTGAACAATCGATTCACAGCGATGCGGCCGCACTGCCCGGTTTTTCGGGTGGTCCGCTGGTGGATGGCGAAGGCCGGCTGCTGGGGATTAACACCTCCGGGCTGGTTCCGGGGATGCTGCTGACCATTCCGGCTGAAATCGCCCTGGGCATTGCCGGGCAGCTTTCAAAATCTGGCCGGGTGAAGCGCGGTTATCTGGGGGTGCGCAGCCAGACGGTGGAACTGCCGGAACCGGCGCAGGCTGAACTGGGCCGACCGCAGAAACTGGGTCTGCTGGTGGTGCGGCTTGAAAGTGACGGCTCGGCGGCGCAGGGCGGCCTGCTGGTAGGCGATATTCTGGTCGGCATGGGCGGCAAAGCGGTGGAAGACCATGATGATTTGACAGCCGGTTTGAGCGGCGAACGCGTGGGGCAGCAGGTTGAATTTGAGCTGCTGCGCGGCGGAAAACGGACGGTCCTTTCTTTGAAGATTGTCGAACGACCGTAGGTAGATTTTTTGAGGAGGCAGGGTTGCGGGGCAGGCCTGGTTTGCGCAGTGTGGCTGGCTATCGTGGGGGCGGGTCATGATTCGGGTGCAGATTGCTGCGGCCGGGCCTGCTTTACGCGCCGGTCTTACCCTGCTGCTGGCCGAAGAGACCGGGTTTGAGATTCGCCGTGAAGGAGACCCGCCGCCGGATGTGATGATTGCAGTGTGCGGAATGGGACTGGATGTTTCGACGCTGGCGGAGCATCCGGTGCTGTG
>CAZQLE010000253.1:2007-4643 GCA_964593905.1 uncultured Anaerolineaceae bacterium
TGGGGTGGAGGAGATACCGGCGGCTTTTTCGGGTGCGGCGCTGGGGATTTTGCCGCTGGATGCCGGGATGGAAGAGATTGGTGCGGCGCTGCGCAGCCTGGCCGAAGGGTTGAGTGCCGGCAGCCCGGCGCTGCTGCAAGCCTTTTATGCCCGTCCCCCGGCCGCCGGCGCAGAGATGTTATCGGCCGGGGCAGAGCTGACCGCCCGCGAGCTGGAGGTGTTGGTGCTGCTGGCAGAAGGGTTGGCCAGCAAGCAAATTGCCGAACGGCTGCAGATCAGCATTCATACGGTGAAGTTTCATATCGGTGCCATTTATGCCCGGCTGGGTGCTGTCAGCCGGGCCGATGCAGTGCGCATTGCCTACCAGCGCGGGTGGCTGAGCCTTTAGCCCCGGGCCGGTTTAAATGGTAAAAATTCAGCCGCGGGGAAACTCCCGCGGCTGTCAGGTGTGTGTTGATCAGTCTGTTGTTCAGTCTTTAATCATGGTCAACAACATTTTGACCGGGGTGAGCGCCTTGAGCGCATGGGGCAGATTGGCGGGCATGAATGCCCAGCTACCCGGCCCGGCAGAAAGCACATCCTTCCCCAGGGTCAGTTCGAGCTGACCGTCGAGGACGTGGATGATGGCCGGAATGGGCGAAGTATGCGCGGTGAGTTCCTGTCCGGCGGCAAAGAAAAACAGGGTTACATCGACATCACCGTCTTTTTGCAGCGATTTGCTCAAAATGGCATCGCCGGGCACTTCGGGGAGTGCGGAGACCAGGTTGGGAATAAAGGTGTATTCAGTCATGTGCAGCTCCTATGAGGTTTTGGCGGCGTTCGCCAGCGCTTCGGCGATCTTGGCAGGCTCGTGGATTAGCACGGGCAGGTGGGTGGTGCAGATGGCGAGCTCGGCGCCCTGAAAAACGAGTTTGACCAGCGGGGCTTCCTGGTGAGAAATTCCACAGTAAACGCATTTGGGTTCGCTAGACATGCATGACTCCTTGAGATGGTTATTGAGAAGATTCATCCCCTTTGGGGATGGACGATTTTTGCTTTTTTAAGACCGGCGCGGGTTTGCGCCCGTCGAGCAAGTGGCGGATGGCCAGCACAGGGTGATGAAACAACATGCGCGGCCCCGCATAGCGCATGATCTGGCGCATGGTCTGGCGCATGACCGGTTGGTAACAGTGCACCGGACATTTGGCGCAGGTGGGTTTTTCGGCCTGAAATATACAGCGCTTTAACCGCTCGGTGGCATAGGCCAAAAGAGCCTGACATGCGGGGCAAAGGCCGCTTTGCGCCGGGTGGTGCTGCTGGCGGCAGTAGAGATGGACCATTTTTTCAACGGTCTCCTGTTCGCGAACCAGACGGGCGGGCAACTGGGGCATTGCGGCTCCTGCAAGGCGGGTTGTGCAGCAGCGCAGACCAGAACGGGCCGTGCGCTGCTGCCGGACCGGCAAGGTTAGTTTCGATTCGGTTTGCCGTCATCGAGCAGGCGGCGTTCGCCTTCCAACTGGCGCAGGTGGGTTAGATCCTGGCTGACTTCGATGGTACCACGATAATTGCCGGCTGCGTCGCGCAGGGCATAGTAACGAATGTGGATGAACTTGCCGCCCATCTGAATCCAGAATTCGGCCAGATCGCGGGTTTTGGCGCGGAAATCATCCAGAATTTTCTGAACGGTGGCCACGCTTTGCGGCGGGTGGCAGTTTTGCACTTTGCGCCCGATGATGGCCGGCAGCCGTTCGAAGATGCGTTCGCGGGTCTGCGAGAAGAACCGCACTTCGTCATTTTCGTCCACAAAGGTCACATCCACCGGCAGGTTGGTCAGCAGCAGATTAATCTGCTCCAGGGTCAGGGCGCCGGTATCCAGCGGGAGCAGCGCAGAGACCAGCGAAACCGGGGCCGGGGCGGCGGCCTGGGGCGCAGCGGTCAGATCGATGAGCGGGATTTCTTCACCGGTCCACTGGCTGCCGGGTTTGACGATAAAGTAACCGATCTCGGGTTCCTGGTTGCGGATGGCGGCCCAGTCTTCATTCTTCAGGTGCGCCATGGCCGCCGGGAAGAGGATCTTTTCTTCTTTGTAGAACATTTCGCGCAGGGCCTGGTTGACCGGGGCGAAAATGGCCTGAATTTCATCCAGCTTTTGGCCGGGTTCGAGCGCCAGCAGCGCCGCCAGTTGTTTTAGCTGGGCGCGGATCTGGTCGTGGATGCCCCACATTACCTTGGAAGGGCCGGTGAAACCGTATTTTTCGAGATAAGGGAAGAGCAGGTTTTCTTTGCGCAGGTAGTGGGCGTCATATTGCATCAGCTTCTGAACGCTGTCCAGCAGGCGCTGGCGTGCCTCGGCCTGCGGCTGGGCTTTGTAGCGCTCGATGGCCAGGCGCGTGTCGTTAAGCGCCAACGCAGCCAGCTCGTTTTCGGCACGGAAGGTGTAGACCGGGTGGCCGGGCAGCATTTCGGGCTGCGCTTGTTCATCCAACGATTCGCGGAACATGGCCACGTGCACGTCGCACAGGGACTGGATGTCTTCCACTGGCAGCCCTTCGGCGATCAGGGTCTGCTCAATTTCGGCGATCTCGCCCGCGCTGGCGGTGCTGAGCACCTCCTGAAAGACCGCTTTCACTTCCTGGTAGGGTTTGCCGGCATGGATC
>CAZQLE010000254.1:0-4617 GCA_964593905.1 uncultured Anaerolineaceae bacterium
GTCCAGAACGACATGAACTTCTACTGGTCGAAAGAAGAAGTTCTCACCAAGCTGGATCAGAAAATGACGGTTGCCTTCCACGGTGTGCTGGATATGGCGATCAAAGAAAAAGCCTATATGCGCGATGCCGCTTACATGGTCTCCATCGACCGTGTGGCCAAAGCCATGGAACTGCGCGGCTGGATCTAAACTTTCCGCGATTGAAAGCCAAACCTCAAGGGTCTCCAAAAAAGCCCTTGAGGTTTTTTTATTCTCCACACAGGCAAAAATCCTGATGCGGCCTGTTGGCTGCCCCCTGCGCCCCATTCCGGTATACAATAATAAACATCCCTCACTCCCCGGAGAAAATCCATGCTGCCGCAGGAAGAAACCCCTTCGTTTGAATTCTTCTGGTCACCCGCCCATGCCCACCGCCGGCCCGACCCCGATGCCCATCTCGAACAGGCTGAAACGCTGTTGGAAACCGACGATATCCCCGGCGCGCTGGTCGAATGCGACCTGGCGCTGTTCAGCCGCCCCTCCTGGGCCGATGCCAGCAACCTGCGCGGCATCATTCTTGAAGAGCTGGGCCGCAAACGCGAGGCGCTGACCGCCTATATCGATGCCTATGAAATTGACCCCTCGTTTCAAGAAGCCCGCGAAAACGCCCGCGACCTGGAAAACGAGATTGGCGACCCCCTGACCAGCACCGATGCACTGCTGGCCAGCCTGCACGACGGCGACCCGGCCGAACGCTGCGATGCCGCCGCCCAGCTTGCCCACCAGCCGGCCGATTTTGCCGTCGAAAACCTGCTGCTCGTCCTGGAAGATGAACTGCCCGTCGTGCGCTCGGCCGCCGCCGCGGCGCTCAGCGCTCACCCCGGTCCGCTGGCCGAACAGGGGTTGTATTTTGCCTACCATCAATCCCAGGTGATTTTTCCCACCTTCAACCATATGGAAGCGCTGGACCATAACCTGTGGGTCACCCGCGCCCGCCGCCGCTGGCATGAACGGCGCAGTTATCTTGAAGCGCTGGCCTTTTTGCAGTGCGGTGACTTTTTAATCAGCAGTCTGCGCCGCGAACTCAGCGAGCTGGCGCTGCTCAACACCCTGCTCGGGGTAGAGACGCTGGCGAATCTCGATCAGGAATATCTCTGGACGCAGGAATTGGCCGCCTACTGGCTGGCCGCCGCTTTGCCGGTTGAGGGGCTGTTTCGCTGGATCGAGCAGCAGATTCAACTGCGCAGCTCACCGGCCGCCTTTGCAGCCGAACCAGACGAGCTAATCAGCGCGGCCGCCGCCGCCCTGGGGATGATAGCCCGGCGCAAAAACGTCCCCGGCGCGCAAGAGATCGCCCGCCGGCTGGCTACACTGCCCCCGCTGACCACGCTGGACGGCATCGTGCTCTACCAGTGGGGCTGATGCCCGCCGCGCTTATGGCAGGTGATACACCAGAATACTGTAGCCGATCATCGCAGCAGGAGTCTTTGCGCGCAGCGGAGCATAAAAATTGCGGTCAAAGGGTGTGCAGTAACCCTGCAAACAACTCGCACTAACCGCCACCCAGCCGTGTTCAGGCAGTTTTCCATCTGCACACACCCACACATCCGTCCCTGGCAAACATTCAGATCGAACGCCGTAGGCGGCCGGGTCTGCCGAGCCAAAATAGCCCAGATACAGCTTCTCAATTTGATGTTCGCGCTGAAAGTCAGCCAGACCGGGCAGGTCCTGGCCCCAGTCCAGGTTGGAATCGACCAGATAGCGGTAGCCCTGCGCCGGGCCGCCGACCAGCAGGGTGAAATAAGCGCGGTAATGCGGGTAAACCGCCAGGTTCTCCACCACCAGCACAGCCAGCAGCAGCCCCGCGGCTGCGGCCACCGCCGGTTTGGAAAAGTGTCGAGCGATCTGCCCCACCCATAGATACAAAAAAGGGACCACCGGCAGCAGGTGGCGGTAACCCAGGTTCATTTTGCTGGTTAAAACCAGCGCCGTAAACACCAGCAGCGGCAACAAGATAAACCAGCGGCTGCCCGCGGGTTGGGCGCGCGCTGCCTCTGGCACAGCGCGCCTGAACAGGCGCAAGCCTGCCGCCAGCGCCAGCAGCCCCAGCACCCCCGGCGGGGTCTTTAGCAAAAACGCGGCCGGAAAGTACCAGGGGGTGCCCTGCGGGTAGAGCGTACCGGCCAAAAAGGCCGCCCGCCCGCCCGAATAATCGGTCGCCAGCGAAAGAAAGCCGATCAAATAGCGCAGCAGCGGAATGGGAGTCTGCGCCCAGGGCGGCAGATCCATGACAATTTTTCGGGCCAGCCCGGCCTGCTCCTCAGCGAACCCGCGCAGCGAGATCAACTCAAAATTGCCCTCAATGGCAAATAACACCCCCACCCCCAACAGCCCGGCCAGCAGCATCCAGCGCAGGCGCTGCCGGTCGCGGGTCTGAAGCCAGCGCACCAGCCCGGCCAGACCCAGTGCAGGCACCAGCGCCAGCCCCGAAAACTTCGCCGCCAGGGCCACCGCCAGCAGCACCCCGGCGGCCGCAGCCCGGCCGGCCGAGGGCCGGGCATCCAGCCGCCACCAGGCATAGGCCGCCCAGAAAAAGGCCGCCGTAAAGAGCAGGTCGGTGGTTGCCGTGCCGCTGGCCGCCAGAAGGTTCGGGTCAAACGCCAGGCAGGCCAGTGCCAGCAGCGCCCCCCATTTGCCCATAAGCTCACGTGCCCAAAAAAACACCCCCAGCGCCAGCAGCACCAGGGGCAGCATCATCCACGCCCGCACCGGTGCATACAGCTCCTGCGCACTGCGGGTGTTGTGATACATAAATTCGTTGGCCAGCACGCCCTGATTGGGCGCATCCACCGGCACCTGCGCATCTGAAAAAATCAACGGAAAGCTGATCCAGCGCCGGCTGAAGGAAGTATTCATGAATTCATAGCGCAGCCGTCCCTGTTCCCAGATATCCATTCCCACCCCGATATGGTAGGGTTCATCATAGCTGGGCGACTGGCTGCGCCCGGCGCTCCAGCCCAACAGGGTCATTAAAACCAGCAGCACCCCGACAGCCAGAGGGTAGAGAGCGGTAAGTTTCATGCGTGCTGCCATAAAAACAGCCTCCTCCAGACAAAAAATGCCAACATGCATAGCATACCGTAAAAACACCTCACCGGCGCCTGACGCCGGGCTTTTTAGTTTTGCAAGGTAATAAACCTGTCAACAATCCCCCGCAGCTTCCTATTGTACAATAAACAGCGCTGGTAATTTTATTCCGAGGTGTCTTGATGCGTCGTTTTTTCACAGGCCGTTGGGGAGCGCTGCTGCTTTATACGGTGTTAACCTGCCTCTTTCTCTACCCCCTGCCGCTGCATCTGACCACGCAGGTCATTGGCCCATTCCACGGCGATAATCTGGAATATCTCTGGAAGCTCACCTGGGTTAAACAGGCTCTGTTTGACCTGCACCAATCTCCGCTGAGCGTGCCGCACATCTATGCGCCCTACGGTTACCCGCTGGCAACCGGCGAAATCACCCCCATTCACACCTACCTGGGCGCGCCGCTCACCGCTCTTTTGGGCGCAATCACCACCTACAACCTGTTCATCCTGTTCTCGTTCATCCTCAGCGGTTGGTTTACTTACCTGCTGGTGCACCGCCTTACCGGCAGCACGGCGGCCGCCCTGTTCAGCGGCGTTCTGTTTGCCTTTTGCCCCTACCGCATCGCGCGCGCCGCCGGTCATCTGCCGTTGATGGATACCCAGTGGATCCCGCTTTTTCTGCTGGCGCTGGAAGAGTTCATCCGCACCCCCAGAGCCCGCCATCTGGTGCTGGCCGGGTTGTGCTTTGCTGCGGCCGGGTTATCCACCTGGTATTATGCCATGCTGCTGGCGCTGATCACCCCGTTTTATTTCTGGGTGCGCTTGCGCAGTACGCAAAAAAACATTCCCTGGCGCAGCCTTTTGCCCGGCGGGGTGGGGTTTGTTGTCGTGGCGCTGGCCCTGCTGCTGCCCTTCCTGCTCCCGCTGCTTTCCTTACAGTCCACGGGCCAGGCTGGCGCCTCGCTGACAGAGTCTGCCTTCTGGTCCTCCGAGCCGCTCCATTTTTTGCTGCCTTCAATCCACCACCCCGTGTGGGGAAACTGGATCAATCGCACTTTCAACATCTATGGTTCTTCAGAAATCCCCTACGAATTTCATCTAACCTGGGGGCTGACAGCGACGATTCTGGCACTTTATGGGTGGAAACATGCCTCTCCTGCAGAAAAAAAAGGTTGGGGATGGTGGATCGGGCTTTCGCTGCTGCTAAGCTTTGGCGTGGTGCTAAAGTTATTTAACACAATCCTCGCCATTCCTGCACCACAACAAATCATTCAGTCGTTTAACGAGCTGCTAAACTGGCTGGGGATGCATTCCTTTGCCCACGAGCCTTTCAGTCTGGCCTCTACCGATGGACTGGTGCTCCCCACCCCCGGTCTACTGGCGCGCTGGTTTATCCCCGGTCTGACGGGCATGCGCACCTGGAGCCGGTTTGCCATTCTCACAACGCTGGGCATCGCCGTGCTGGCCGGTTACGGTCTGGCCGCTTTTCTTCGCGAAGAAACCCGCCGGGCCGGTGGAAAAACCCCGCGCAGCGCAACCATCACCGCCCTGGTGC
>CAZQLE010000255.1:0-4615 GCA_964593905.1 uncultured Anaerolineaceae bacterium
CTCATGCGTGGACCCGGCGCGGCCCCGCCACCCGCTTGAGCGAGGCTTTTATCCGGCAGGTGGGCGCGCACAGCCCGGCAGACCTGCTGGAAGGGCTGATCAATGCCCGTTATCGCCTGGATGCCTCTGCGGCGCCGCTGGTGTTTGCGTGCGCAGAAGCCGGGGATGCCGTGGCGCGCGAGGTGATCTGCTGGGCCGGGGTGGAACTGGGTGAGTTGGCCAAATGTGTCATTCGCCAGTTGGGATTGGAACGGCGCGAATTTGATGTGGTTCTGATCGGCAGTCTGTATGAAGGCGGGCCCTTGCTGTTGGAACCTTTTAAAGAAAATGTCTTGCGGTTTGCACCCGGAGCGCAGTTTATCCGTCTGCAATCTCCGCCGGCGGTTGGGGCGGCCATTCTGGGCATGGAGGCTGCCGGGTTGCATCCTGGCGAAGGGGTTAGAAAACGCTTGATTGCCAGTATCAGCACGCGGGGCGGCGAAAATCAATGAACCCTGCCGCCCATTTCAGGGGGCTTTGATGGCGGCTGAAACCGGATCCAAAATTCACCCTTGACAAAATCGAAATTCTCCTTAAAATCAATCCGATATGAAATTTCGAGACCGACTCCGCACACCTTTTCTGGAAGGAATAACATCCCTTCCTGCAGCGGTTTTACCGTCTTTAATGATTTGTTTTTATCCGTAAAAGAGAGCCAAAAATACATTGGCTCTCTTTTTTTGCCTGTTTGAGAGGTGAACCTTGATTAAATTACCCGGTCTGATCGACCCGCACGTGCATGTGCGCGAACCCGGCGCAACCCATAAGGAAGATTGGTCCAGTGCCACCGCTGCCGCCCTGGCAGGCGGCTTTACCGTAATTCTGGCCATGCCCAACACCAGGCCCCCGGTAACTGATGCGGCTGCGCTGGATGAGACCCTGCGTCTGGCGGGCGCCAAAGCGCGTTGTGATTACGCCCAGTTTGTGGGCGCCGGGGCCGAAAATGTCGCTGCTGCGGCTGCGCTGGCCCCGCGGGCTGCCGGGTTGAAGATGTATCTGGACCAGACCTACGGCCCGCTGCGGCTGGATGTGATGACCGACTGGCTGGCGCATTTTGAAGCCTGGCCGGTTGAGCGGCCGATCTGCATCCATGCCGAGGGGCGCACCCTGGCGGCCGCGCTGCTCTTTTGTGCGCTGACGCGTAAACCGGTTCACATTTGCCATGTGGCGACCCGCGAAGAGATTTTGACCATTCGCGCGGCCAAAGAACGCGGGCTGTCGGTGAGCTGTGAAGTGACCCCGCACCATCTTTTTCTCACCAGCGAAGATATTCCCCGCCTGGGCGGCGGCCGCGGCGAGGTTCGCCCGCGCCTGGTTTCGCCTGCCGACCGGCAGGCTCTGTGGGATAACCTGGATGTGATTGACTGTTTTGCAACCGACCATGCCCCGCATACCCTGGCTGAAAAAGACGGCGAAAACCCGCCGCCGGGGTTTCCGGGTCTCGAGACGGTTTTACCTCTGCTGCTAACCGGCGTCCATGCCGGGCAGCTAACCCTGGAGGATATTCGTCTGCGCTGTTTTGAGAACCCGCAGCGCATCTTCCACATCCCTGCCCAACCCGATACCTGGGTGGAGGTGGACCCTGATGCCCGCTGGCAGATCCGCGCCAGCGAGACATTTACCCGCTGCGGCTGGACCCCCTTTGAAAACATGCCGGTAACCGGACGTGTTGAACGGGTGGTGCTGCGCGGACAGGAAGTTTATGCCAAGGGTAAAGTACTGGCTGCCGAAGGCGCCGGGTTTGATATTCGCAGTTTCTAATTTTCATGAAGGAGTAAAAAATGAACCTTAATTTCAACCAGACCAATCCGTACCTGCCTTTTGGCGACCGTCAGGATGCGCCGTTTTATGGAAAAGATATTTTATCGGTCCGTCAGTTTGACCGCGCTGATCTGGAATATGTGTTTGGCGTGGCCCATGAAATGCAAGAGATGGTGCGCCGGGTTGGTTCTTTTGATCTGCTTAAGGGTAAAATCCTTGCCAACCTGTTCTATGAACCCTCCACGCGTACCTCCTCTTCCTTTACCTCGGCCATGGAACGGCTGGGCGGCAGTGTGATCCCGATCAGTGAAGTGCGGTATTCTTCTGTGGCAAAGGGCGAGTCGCTGCCCGATACCATCCGCACTCTGGAATGTTATGCCGATGTGGTTGTGCTGCGTCACCCCGAGACCGGTTCGGCGGCTCTGGCGGCCAAATATGCCCGCAAGCCGGTCATCAATGCCGGTGATGGGGTGGGCGAACACCCCACCCAGGCGCTGCTTGATCTGTTCACCATTCGTGAAGAATTGGGCCACATTGACGGTCTGACTGTGACCATGCTGGGCGATCTAAAATACGGCCGCACGGTGCATTCACTGGCCCGTTTGCTCACCCTGTTCGATGTCAAAATCAATTATGTCTCCCCCGAAATTCTACGTATGCCGGCTGAAATTATTGCTGAAATCAAAGAAAAAGGCATTGCGCAGCAGGAACTTGTTGCTCTGGAGCCTGTGTTGGCCGAGACGGATGTGTTGTATGTGACCAGAGTTCAAAAAGAACGCTTTGAGAACCCCGAAGATTACGAAACGGTGAAGGGCGCGTATGTCATTACGCCCGACGTGATGAAACCGGCAAAAGATGATATGATCGTGATGCATCCCTTACCGCGTGTGGGCGAAATTTCAATGGAATTTGATGATGATCCCCGCGCTGCTTATTTCCGCCAGATGGAATATGGGTTGTATGTTCGTATGGCGCTGCTGGCGCTGGTTTTAGGCAAGGCCTGAGCGCGAAAAACTCGACCCTTCAAAGGAAACCGTATGGCCTCATTTTTTGAAAAACTGGAAAGTCGTGCCCGTCAGATCGACTCACTGTTGTGCGTAGGGCTTGACCCGCACCCGAAAGACCTGCCCGAGAATACCGCCGCTGCCGCCAGGGCGTTCTGCCTGCGGCTGATCGAGGCTACCGCGGACCTGGCGCTGGCTTATAAACCCAATGCAGCCTTCTTTGAAGCGTATGGGGCCGAGGGCTGGCAGGCTTTGCGCGAGGTGATCGACGCGGTGCCCGAGGGTACCCCGGTGGTGTTGGATGTGAAACGGGGGGATATTGCCTCGACTGCCGAAGCTTATGCCCGCGCCAGTTATGGCGCGTTGAGCGCCGACGCAGTCACGCTTAACCCGCTGCTGGGCTATGATTCGCTCAAGCCCTTTATCGCAGATGAAGAACACGGGGTATTTCTGGTGTGCAAAACATCCAACCCCGGCTCGGTCGATTTGCAAGACCTGACCGTGTTAGAGTCGGGCGGATCACTGCTGTTGTATGAGAAAATTGCCCTGCTTGCGCAGGACTGGAATGGAAACGGCAATCTGGGCCTGGTGGTGGGCGCCACCCACCCGCGCGCGCTGGAACGGCTGCGCAAACTGACCCCTGATCTGTGGTTCCTTACCCCCGGTGTGGGTGCACAGGGCGGCGATTTGCAAACGGCTCTGGCAGCCGGGCTGCGCGCCGATGGGCTGGGGATGTTGATCCCGGTCTCGCGCGCCATCTCGGGCGCAGCAGACCCGCGCGCCGCCGCGCTGGCCCTGGTGGAACAGACCCGCGCAGCCAAACAGACCCTGGCTCACAGCGAGACGACCGGGCTGCTGAACGGGGTTTCTGAAAAGCTGGCCGAAGGGCTGCTGCGTGCCAACTGTGTGCGTTTTGGACAGTTCAAATTGAAATCGGGTCTGGTCTCACCGATTTATCTCGATCTGCGCCAACTGGTCAGCCATCCCGATGTGCTGGCCGAGGTTGCGGCGGCTTATCAGCCCATTTTGCGGTCGCTGGAATATGACCGCCTGGCCGGGCTGCCCTATGCGGCGCTGCCGATTGCCACAGCCATTGCCCTGCAAATGAACCAGCCGATGATCTACCCGCGCAAAGAGATGAAAGATTACGGCACGCGCGCGGTAATCGAAGGTGCATTTGCGGCCGGTGAGCAGGTGGTGGTGATTGATGATCTGGCAACCACCGGTGGCAGCAAATTTGAGGTGATTGAGAAGCTTCAGGAAGCCGGTTTGAAGGTGAAGGATGTGGTGGTGTTGATCGACCGCCAGTCTGGGGCGCGCGAGACTCTGGCCGAGGCCGGGTACCGGCTGCACGCAGTGCTTACCCTGACCGATCTGCTGGGTTACTGGGAATCGACCGCGCGCATCCCGCAGGAACAAATCGATGCGGCGCGCGCCTTTTTGGAGAAGAAATAGCGATGTACAGCGCCCTGCGTCCATTGATTTTTCGTTTGCAGCCCGAGCAGGCGCATCATTTGACGATTGCGCTGCTGGGTCTGGGCGGCGGGAACCCGCTGGGACGGGCGCTGATTGCGGCATTGTTTGCTGCGCCGCAAGGCCCGGCCGTGGAGGCCTTTGGCCTGCATTTCACCAACCCGCTGGGGATGGCCGCCGGATATGACAAGGAGGCAATCGGCTGGCGGGGGCTGGGCTGTCTGGGGTTTGGGCACGTTGAGGTGGGCACGGTTACCCCGCGCCCGCAGCCGGGCAACCCTGCGCCGCGTATCTTTCGCCTGGTGGAAGATGAGGGCGTGATCAACCGCATGGGTTTT
>CAZQLE010000256.1:0-4581 GCA_964593905.1 uncultured Anaerolineaceae bacterium
CCCCTGCCGACCGGAACTGGCGCCGGTCAATTTTTAATTTGCCCGTAACTTTTCTGGGTTATACACGACTAATTAGATAGAAATACAGAAAATTAGTTGGTTCAAAAAGGAGATTCGCCATGCGGCACAACAAATTATTCGGTATCGTTCGAGGTGGGGCTGTGTTGAGTGCATTGATTCTGGGGGCCTGCACCGGCGTCCCGGCTGGCCCGGCTGCGCAGCCAGAGGCGGTTCAACCGGCCCGGCAGGTTGTGCAACAATTGGATGTTCAACAAGCCAGTGCTGGCATGCCCAGTCTGTTTGATACCACCACCCTGCAACTGGGCGAGGTATTGCTGAATGGTAAGATCACCGAGATTTCTTCGGGTAAATTGATGATCGGTCAAATGGCATTGCGCACTGATGGACAGACAAGCCTGCCGGCGGGTCTTCGGGTCGGTGACCGGGTGGAGGTGTTGGCCATCATCCTTCCCGACGACAGCCATTATGCGGTTGAGGTTGTTTCTGCCTCGTCTCTGGCCTTTGCCTCTTCATCGTCTTCAGCGGACGGCGTTTCTTCGTCGGATGACGCTTCCTCAAAGACCCCGGTTCCGGGAACAAATTTATCGATGTCGGAGGAAGGTGAATTCAAGCTCTATGGCATTGTTCAGTCTGTCAACGGCAACCAGATCATGGTTTCTGATCAGTTGATGCAGGTTGACCTGGCCTTTTTGACCGGAATTGCGGTGGGCAGCATTGTTGAAGTTGAGGGTTATCTGGTCAACGGGGTGTTGCAGATCAAAGAAATCCACCTGGAAGATAACCTGCATAACGGGGAAGACTCGAATGATGACCGCGGCAGCGACGACAGTGACGACAGCGACAGCGATGACAGCCTGGACGACAACAGCTCGGGTGGTTCTGGCAGCGATGATGGCCCGGGACATGACGCCAATGATGATCGGGGCGGTGATTCAGACGATCAGGATGACAGCGATGACAGTGATGACAGCGATGACAGTGATGACAGCAGTGACGATAACAGCGGTTCGGGCGGTGGCGATGACAACAGCGGCTCGGGCGGCAGTGATGACGATTGACCTGACGATTGAGCGCAGAAATGGGGAGCCGGCAGCCAACCTGCTGGCTCTCTTCTGCGCTGGTTTGCGGCAGTGTTTATCGCTATACTGGTATCAACAGACCACCGTACCGCTCAAAATGAACCCACAGAAAACCATGGCTTCTCTCGAACCAGACCAACCCGCGCCTTCGCTGCACCGCCTGGATGCCCAGGCGCTGGCAGAAGTGCACGATCGCTATTACCCGGTGGTGTATCGGTATGTGGCCTATCGGTTGGAAGACCCGCTGGCGGTTGAGGATATTGTCTCGGAGGTGTTTCTTGGTTTGTTGAATGCACTGCAAAAACGGGGTTCTGAAATCCGTGATTTGCGCGCCTGGCTTCTGGGCGCTGCGCACAACCAGGTGCAAGATTTATTACGAAAAAAATATCGCCGCAACACCGCCCCGCTGGAAGATGTTGAGAATTTGCCCAATCACCAACTGCCCGAAGCCGATGTTGATGGACGCTTGCAGCGGCAAACGTTACAGCGCTTATTGGGCCGTTTGACAGATGATCAACAGCATGTGCTGGCGCTGCGATTTTCTCAGGAATTATCGGTGGATGATACGGCCCGCATGATGGGTAAGAGCGTCAGCGCAGTTAAGGTGCTTCAATTTCGCGCTCTGGCGGCCCTGCGCCGGTTATTGGAGGAAAAATGAGCGCAGCAAGTGAAGAAACGATGATTGAAATTTTGGATCTCTGTCTCAGCGAACTTGCTGCGGGAACAGGTCTGGATGATCTGCTGAGCCGGTACCCTTTTGAAGCTGCTGAACTGCGTCCGCTGCTTGAGACTGCGCTTCTGGCAAAATTGCCGGGCGAAGTTCCGCCGCCCTCGCTTTCTGCAAAGGTGGCGAGCAAAAACCGCTTTTTGGATGCCGCCCAGGCGAAAACGAAAAAAGCCACCCGGGGCTGGTTCCCACAACCGCTGCGCATGGCGGGGACGCTGTTGCTGGTTCTGGTCGTATTTTTCGCCAGCCTGACGGTGGGTGCTTCACTGGTTTCGGCCCAGGCGCTGCCGGGTGACCCGTTATATTCGGTGAAACGGGCCATTGAGCGGGTGGATCGCTGGCTGGCTACCAGCCCGGCCAGCCGACTGGCGCTTGAAGAGCGCCTGGACAGCCGGCGGGCAGATGAAGTGCAGCGGCTGGTCGATCAGGGGCGTGCGGTTGAGGTGCGTTTTGCCGGTTTTCTCACCGCCGGCCCGCAGGGCTGGCTGGCGGCCGGCATTCCGCTGGCTGTTGCCGGTGAGCAAGATGCGCGGCTGGGCCGCCTGGCGGGTTCTTATGTTGAAGTTGCCGGCCAGACCCGGCCCGGTGTGGTCAATGCCAGTGAGATTCAACTGCGGTTGTTCCATCTGGATGGGGTGGTGCAGAAACTGGAAGGGGACCTGTGGGTGGTGGATGGCGTTGAGGTGCGGCTGGACCCGGCCACCCGTCTGCGGGGCAGCCCGCTGGTGGGCGCGGTGGTGCAGATTACGGCCATTCGGGTTGAGGTGGAACGGCTGCTGGCGCTCTCGGTCTGGGTGCGCGGCAGCAGTGCGCCGCAGGCGGTCTCGACCGACCCGCCGGTTGCGCCAGACACACTCAAACCAACCCGCACCCCGCTTGCCCCGTCTGCGGTGCCGCAGGTTTCTGCGACGCCGGCCGCAGATGAAACCATTGAGGCCACCGCTGTGGCGCCGCAAAGCACCCGGCAAATAGACGCCACCGCAGCAGAAGAACAGGACGATGCTTCGGGTTCAGACTCGGAAGAATCATCCGATTCTGAAGAGGATGACCGTGATTCGGAGAAAGATGAGGAACACCAGGAGGATGATTAGCCCCTGTGGGGCCGCAGTTTACCAGGCGTCTTTAAGTCGTTGAAACGTATCTTCCAGGCTTTCGGGCAGCACGCGGGTGTTGGCCAGGGTGGACATAAAGTTGCTGTCGCCTGCCCAGCGGGGAACGATATGAAAGTGGAGATGATCTGCGACGCCAGCCCCGGCAGCGCCGCCCAGATTGGCGCCGATATTAAACCCTTCGGGATGGTAAACCGATTGTAAAACCGATTTGGAATGGATGATCAGATCCATCAGCTCGCGGCGGCAGTCTGCCCCAAGAGCTTCAGGGTCGGCTTCATGTGCGAACGGGACGATCATTAAATGTCCGCTGGTGTAAGGAAAACGGTTTAGAATCACAAAACAGGTGCTGCCACGGAACACAATTAAATTTTCCAGACCATCGTTCTGAGCCGCGGCAGCACAGAAGATGCAGTCGGTAGAGGGTTCATGATGCATGATATAACTCATCCTCCAGGGAGACCAGATTTGCTCCATATCGATAATTTATCCCCTATGTGTTGGATTCAGGCGGAATGAGAAGCGCACTGTTTTAACAGCTTTGGTTTCAAACGCCCCGAGAAAAATAAGCCTGTCAGTGGAATAATTCTAACAAATCCTGCTTTAGAATGCCATACGCCAATTGGATAAATTATATGGGTGATTTTTGAAGCGCTGAATTTTTGAAAAAGGATAATGTGGACTATTTGACGGGAAATTCTAAAAGTCCTCTTAAAGCTGGCTTGCATATTGAAAAATAAGATGCTATAATGCGGTTGTTAACGGTTGGAAGCGTATGTAGGGGTTTCGAGGGTTATATCAATCCTAAACACTCTCAATGCAGAATATTATAAACAGGAAACGATTGTTACCAATCGTTTGTCCATTCCTTATTCAAACCACGCACTGCACATCAGGTGGGGGGTCGGTGGTTTAATAAGGACCAGCACACTATCCTAGAGACATAAAAAAACCTATGAAGATTCTTGAATACGAAAATGCTCCTCTGGCAGCTTTGCGAGAAACCGCTAAGGAATTAAACATTCCCAATGCGAACCGGCTGAAAAAAGAAAACCTCCTGATCCGAATTCGCCAGGCAGAAGCTGAAAAAGAAGGCCTTGAAATTCGTGGCGGTGTTTTAGAGATCATGAATGAGGGAATTGGCTTTCTGCGAACCAACTATCAAGTTGGTCCTGAAGATGTTTATGTTTCTCAGGCCCAACTGCGCCGCTATGACCTGCGCAGCGGAGACCTGGTGATCGGCCATGTTCGTCCCCCGCGTGAATCGGAACGGCACTACGGATTGTTGAAGGTCGAATCGATTAATGGCCTTTCGCCCGAAGAAGCCCGTTCTCGAAAGACTTTTGAAAGCCTCACACCCATTTTTCCTGATAAACGCTATGATATGGAATATGACCGTGCAATTCTGGCCCCGCGGTTGATCAACCTGATCGCCCCGATTGGCCGGGGGCAGCGCGGTATGATCGTTTCTCCGCCCAAAGCCGGTAAAACGACCATTATGAAGCAAATTGCAAACGCCATTTCCATCCGCTATCCTGAAGTGCATTTGATCATTGCGCTCATTGGTGAGCGCCCTGAAGAAGTGACCGATATGGATCGCTCGGTGGATGCCGAAGTGGTTGCATGGACCTTTGATGAACCGGTC
>CAZQLE010000257.1:0-4563 GCA_964593905.1 uncultured Anaerolineaceae bacterium
GCCCGCCCCGATGGCGTGTTGATCTGTTCTGAAAACAGCCGTCACCGGCCGCTGGTGGAGCTGGCCGCGGCGGCGGGGGTGAGCGTTTTATGCGAGAAGCCGCTGGCGACCTCGGTGGCGGATGCACAGGCCATTGTGACCGCCTGTCAGCGCGCGAAGGTGTCTTTGATGACCGCCTTCCCGATGCGTTTCAGCGTGCCCCTGCAAGAGGTGAAATCGCGCCTGGATGCGGGCGACCTGGGGCGGGTGGTGGCCTGCAAAGGCTCGAACCAGGGCGAGCTGCCCAAAAAGCACCGTGACTGGTTTGTTGACAAAGAGCTGGCCGGCGGCGGGGCGCTGACCGATCATATTGTGCATCTGGTGGATATTCTGCGCTGGTATCTAAACAGTGAAGTGACCGAGGTCTACGCGGCCGCCAACCGCATCTTTCATGCCGCCGAGGTGGATGTGGAGACCGGCGGAATGGTGATGTTGACTTTTGATAACGGCGTATTTGCCTCGCTCGACTGTTCCTGGTCGCGCCCGCCCTACTGGCCAAGCTGGGGCGGCCTGTCTTTTGAACTGGTCACCGACCGCGGCGCGGTGTTGGTGGATGCCTTCCGCCAGAATTTAACCGTCTACAGCCACGCTGCGCAGCGTCCCAACTGGGCGTACTGGGGTTCAGACGCCAATCAGGGCATGGTGAACGAGTTTGTGGCCGCTTTGCGTGAGCAGCGTCTGCCCGGAGTGACCGGGTTGGACGGTCTGCGCGCGGTGGAAGTGGTTGCTGCGGCTTATCGTTCGGTTGAGACGGGCCAACCGGTCAGATTGTAATTGGTCTGTTGATCCCTCTGCGGCTGTGGGGGGGTGAAGAACTTTTGGGGATGGAGAGCGGCGCGGCCCGCCCTTCATCCCCAGATCCCATTTCTGTCATGCGGCTTTGCCAACAGCCGTGCAGCCCGGCGTCTGTCGGGGCTGGTTTATGGTTGAAAGATGAATGAAAAACCAAACAATACCGGGGTATAATTTGCGAACAAAACCACCCCTTACAGGATTCTTCATGGACGCGAGTGTTTTTCTTTCGATCATCATTCCAGTTTATAACGAACAAAAGCGGGTAAAAGAAGGCGTCGAGGCGGCGTTAAATTATTGCGCCGCGCATGAAACCTCTTACGAAGTGGTGGCGGTGGATGATGGCAGTCAGGATGAGACGCTCAAAATTCTCAATCGCATGAGCGAAGAGCACCCGAACCTGAAGGTGGTGGCTGCGCCGCATGGGGGCAAGGGCTGGGCGTTGCGGCAGGGTGTTTTTGCCAGCCGCGGAGAGTGGTTGTTCCTTTGTGATGTAGATTTTTCGATGCCGGTGCAAGAAATTGAACACTTTAAACCGGCCATGCAGCGCAACGTGCCGGTGATTATTGCCTCACGCGAGCTGTCGGGTTCAAAGCGGGTTGATGAACCGGGTTACCGCCATCTGATGGGGCGCGTGTTTAATTTTCTGGTGCGGTTATTTGCGGTGAAAGGCATTCAAGATACCCAGTGCGGGTTCAAGTGTTTCCGTCGCGATGTGGCGCTGAAATTGTTTTCATTGCAGCGCATTTACGGCTGGGGCTTTGATGTGGAGCTGCTCTTTGTGGCTCAAAAGCATGAGTATGCCATCGAAGAGGTTCCCATCACCTGGTATTACCGTGATAACAGCAAAATTCAGCCGGTTAAAGACACCTTTCGGATGGTGGACGAAATTTTGCAGGTGCGCCGAAATAACTGGAAGGGGTTTTATAATCAGCTTCCGGTAATTGAAGCCGATGAAAAAAAAGCGCTTTAGCCTTGCTTTAAGATCCATCCGCAGATCTCTTTTTCTGCATACATAAAATGGTGGATTGTTTTTCTAAAACTGAAAAAACTCACAAAAAGCTATTGACATTCCTCCTAATTTTTGATACTATCCTCCCGTATTTGTTTTTGAAAATTGTGCAGTATTTTGAAAATTTAATTACGGAGAAATAGCGGCTGAGTCTCACCCTGGTGAGACGACGAGGTGGAGGTTCCCCCCTGCGAAGGGGGCGTTAACCCCGGGTTTCCGGGGGAAAATCGAAGGATCAGCGGATGCCTCCGGAGCCTGATCACAGGCTTCTTTCTCCCTTCCAAATAGAAGTCCACGTTCAAAACCGCCGGTGACGGCCGGGACAAAGCATGGGCAGTGGTCTCCCCCCGAGGCTCTCTGCCTATTTGACGTTGGAAGAGCCGGGAGAGATTGTAATATTGGAAGGGCTGCCGCGTTGCAGGTATTTCGCAATTCAAAGGCATGCCTTGCATGCCTTATTTTATTTAATCGCTCAAGGAGGTTATGTGATGGACGCAAAGACGTTGCTGGAAAAAGTTGAAGCCGACGGAGTCAAATTTGTATCGCTTCAGTTTACTGACGTATTTGGCACAGTAAAAAGCGTGGATATGCCCGTTTTTCAGCTTCCCGGTGCTTTGGAAAATGGCATCTGGTTTGATGGTTCTTCGGTGGAAGGCTTTGCCCGAATTGAAGAAAGCGATATGCACCTTTTCATCGATCCCGATACCTACGCTGTGCTGCCCTGGACTCCAAAGGAAATGCGTCGCGCGCGGGTGTTCTGCGATATTTTCACCCCCGATGGCGATCCCTTCCCTGGCGATCCGCGTGGCGCGCTGCGCCGCATGTTGGCAAAGCTGAAGGAGCGGGGTTGGACCTTGAATATTGGCCCCGAACCAGAATTCTTCCTCTTCCGCGGCAATGGCGGGGGCAGCATCGCCCACCCGGTTCCGCATGATGTAGGTGGCTACTTTGATTTCTCACCCAATGATGAGGGTGTGCGGGTGCGCACCGAGCTAATGGAAGCCCTGATCTCGATGGGACTCGAGGTTGAGGTTGGGCATCATGAAGTTGCGCTGGGCCAGCACGAGATTGATTTCCGCTTTACCGATGCTTTAAAGGCTGCCGATAACATTCTGACCCTGAAATATACGGTTAAGGCAATTGCGGCACAGGCTGGCCTGGTGGCATCATTCATGCCCAAGCCAATCTTTGGCATCAATGGCAGCGGTATGCACTGTCATCAGTCCATCTCAGATGAGGCCGGAAACAACCTGTTCTATGATGATGTAGACCCGTTCCACGTTTCAAAACTGGGTTATGGGTACATCGCGGGTCAGTTAAAACATGCCCGTGCGCTTTCAGCCGTCGTAGCGCCCAGCGTTAATTCGTACAAGCGGCTTGTTCCCGGTTATGAAGCACCGGTGTATGTGGGTTGGGCGCAGACCAATCGCTCGGCGTTGATCCGCATTCCGCGCTTCAAAGAGGGAATGCGCAAGGCCGTGCGCGCCGAACTGCGCTGCCCCGACCCGTCTTGCAACCCGTATCTGGCATTGACTGCAATGATGGCGGCTGCGTTGGATGGTATTGATAACGGGCTAACCCCGCCGGAACCGTTGAACAACATCAATGTCTATGAACTGAACAGCGCCGAACGGCGTGAGATGGGCATTCACGAACTGCCGGGTTCGTTGAAAGAAGCTTTGATGGAAGTGGACCGCGACGAGGTGATTAAATCGGCGCTGGGCAGCTCGATCTACGAAACCTTCTTGCGCGCCAAGATGGAAGAGTGGGACGAGTATCGCATTCACGTGACCGATTGGGAAGTGGGCCGCTATCTGGAAACGGCCTAGCCAATATTGACTTTGTTATGAACAATTCGAGGCTGCCCGGAGCAGCCTCGAATTGTTTCAGCGCCGGTTGATTCTTATCGGGCGCCGCCCGAAAAAGCCGGAACCAATTTCAGTGTATCACCGTCTTGTAGAAGAGCGTCTGCGTCGATCATTTTGCCATCCCGCAGGATGAGATAAGCTTCGGGCGCCAGATTCAGGTCTTTGAGGAGATCCAATACTGTGAGATAATCGCCGACCTGCTGAAATTCTTCTTTACGTAAAATCACCGCAATCTTCAAGGAAAAACTCCTTTTTCTGGTATGAAAATTGTAACAGTATTCATAAAATGGGAGCGCAAGCGCCCTAAAAATCACAGCTTTTCCCACAAAAATGGTGAACTTGACTGTTCGCCTTTAGTTGACAGCTTTGTACATTGTTGCTACACTAAATGCGAAGGAATCACAGGAGGATAGAAATGATGCCAACCTACCGCCTAGAAATGCGATCTGGGCCCGCAACAGGCAAGGTATTTCCTTTAGAGAAAGCAGAGATTTTCGTCGGCCGTGATCTTGGCAATGACATTGTCATCAATGACCCCGAAGTCTCACGGCGGCACGCCCGTTTGTTTTTACAGAATAACACTTATATTCTTGAGGATCTTGGTTCAACCAATGGATCTTCAGTCAACGGGCAGCGTCTAGCCGCGCCATATGTGCTGCGCCCGGGCGATTCGGTCGTGTTTGGCGAGCATGTGGCCCTGGTGTTGGAAATTCAAGGTTTTGACCCGGATGCCACGGTAGCTTCGATGGGCGCCCAGGCGGTTGTTCCGCCGCCGGTCCCGCAGCAGCAGCCCTACATTGCTCCCCAGCAGCAGGCGTATATCCCGCCGCAGCCGGTTGCGCCCCCGCCGCC
>CAZQLE010000258.1:0-4561 GCA_964593905.1 uncultured Anaerolineaceae bacterium
CTTCCTGCGCCGGGGCTGCCGGTGAACCGCTGCCCAGCATCACCGTCGGCAGCGGGGTCGGCGTAGGGCTGGATAGCGAACTGCACCCGGCCAAAAAAACAACCGACAGCAGAACGAACATCACTTTGAATTTCATGTTACGCTCCTGCCAGCACCTTTTCTGCGGCATGGTTTTCAACAATAAGGCCGTCTTGCATGGTTACGACCCGATGGGCATAATTGAACACCCGTGGATCATGGGTGGCAAACACAAAGGTCACCCCGGTTTCCTGGTTAAGCCGGGTCATAATTTCCATCACCTGTTTGCCGTTGGCCGTATCCAGATTGGCGGTCGGCTCATCGGCCAGGATCAAAGTCGGGTTGGTCGCCAGCGCGCGGGCAATCGCCACCCGCTGCTGCTGGCCGCCGCTCAACTGGTCGGGGCGGTGATGAGCGCGGTCGGTCAAATCTACCCATTCCAAAAGCTGCGCCACCCGCTGCTGTCGTTCGGACGCACTCTGCCCGATCAGAAACAACGGCATTTCAATGTTTTCATAAGCCGTCAGGGTGGGAATGAGGGCAAAGAACTGGAAGATAAAGCCAATCGTCCCCCGGCGCATATCAGCGCGCTGATTGCGATTCAACCGGCTGACATCGGTGCCATTAATGAAAACCCGCCCGCTGGTGGGCTGGTCAAGACAGCCAATCAGTTGCAGCAGGGTTGTCTTGCCCGAGCCCGAAGGCCCGACCAGCGCCGTAAACTCGCCCTGTTCAATCGTCAGATTGACGCCGCGCAGCGCCTGTGTTTCCACATTTCCAACTTGATACACCCGGGTAACATTTTCAATCTTTGCGACTTCCATGATTATTCTCCTTACACCATTTTTCCGCCGCGCAGCGCAACAACGGGTTCCATGCGGGCAGCCAGCAGCGCCGGGTATAGCGCCGCCAATAAAGTAACCACAAAAGTGGCTAATGTTAAAGAAATTGCATCTTTAAGAATCAAATGGGCATAAATGCGCTCGCCAAGCATGATTACAGAGACGCCATAATTGCCAATATAAAAACCGACCACGGTGGCGTAATACACCATGATCCCGCCCAGCACCAGCCCCATGACAATTCCCCCCACCGCCAAAAGGCTCGATTCGGCAAAGAACATCGCCATAATCCGCGAGCTTTTTGTTCCCATAGCCGCCAGAATGCCAATCTCGCGCGTGCGCTCAAATACGGCCATCACCAGGGTGTTGATGATGACGGTGGCTGTAATCGCCAGAACGATCAGATAAAGCACAAACATATACGCGCCCGACATCTCTTCGGTCTGGGTCAGCAGAGAATTCAGCTCTTCCCAGGTCACAATCTGATATTGATCCGATTGCAGTGCCGCCGCGACCGGCGCAGTTTGTTCGCGGTCTTTGAGCAGCACAAAAATCGTGCTGGCGTGGTTCTCGGCGCGCGCAATCGTCTGCGCCTTGCCCAGCGGCAAGAAAACATTGCTCTCGTCATAAGCCGGGGTGTGGGTGCTGTAGATGCCCCGGATGGTAAAACGCTGCTCATCGACATCGCCATTGGCAGTGTTCACCAGCAGGCTGATCGAATCACCGGTTTTCACATTCAGTTTTTCAGCCAGCGGCTGACCCATCAACAGACCGTCGCGGTCATCGGCCTGTAAGAACGCACCGCTGACCACCCCTTCTCGAAAAGGCAGGCTGGCCTCAGAGGCCGGGTCAATGCCAACCACACGCACGCCAACCGAGTCTTCGCCCACCGCCAGAATACCGCTGGCGAACAGACGCGGCGTGGCCGCCTTCACCGGTTCCAGCGCAGCGACCTGCGCCGCTACCTGGTCGGGGTCTTGAATCAGGTCCTCCCAGGCCAGGCTGGTGCGGTCTTCTTCATACGATTTTGCCCGCACTTGAAGGTGCCCGCTTTGCAGCCGGATCGATGAATCCATTGCGCCGCGCAGTTGGCCCTGAATAACTGCCGCCATTAACAGCAACAGCGCCAGACCCAGGCCCAACGCCAGCGCCGAAAAAAACGAACGGCGGCGGTTGCGGCCCAGATTCCGAATTGCCAGTTTGTAAAGTTGAATCATTTCGGCCTCACACGTAATGCAATGCCGTTGCGGGTTCGCTCTTGGCCGCTTCACGCGCGGGGTAGAGAGACGCCAGAACAGCGATAATGATCACAGTTACGCTTCGCTGCACAAGGTGATCCAGACCGAGCGTCGGGTAGATTCGTCCGTTGATCAGCGCAGTATAGTCGGTCAGGCTTGAAAATTGGCTGTAATCAAAGCCAACCTGGCCGATGGTGATGTTAAGCAGCAGCCCCAGGGCAATGCCAAAAGCCAGCCCCACCAACCCCATCATCGTGCCTTCCAGAACAAACAAACCCATGATCTGACGTGGTTTCATCCCCAGCGCACCCATCAAACCGATCTCGCGCGTGCGCTCATAGACCACCATCAATAACAGGTTGAGAATGCCGATTCCGGCGATGATCAGAATGATGACGCTAAATATATTCATCACCCCGCCCTTGGCGTTGATGGCCTGTTGCATCTCAGGAAAGTTGGTCTCCCAGGAGCCAATTTCATAACCCGGCAGTTCAGACTTTAGCGCACGCATCACCGGCCCTTCTGTGCCAAGCTGCTTGAGCGAAATTGCCACCTCGGTCGCCTGCCCGGTTAGACCATACAGGTCTTGCGCTTCTTTGAGCGAAATATAGACCGTGCGTTTTTCAATATCGGTCAGCCCCAGGTCATAAATCCCGGCCACCGTCATGGTGCGGTTGCGCATCTGGTTATGCGTGGCCTGACCGCTCAGGGTAAAGCGGTCTCCGACCGCAGTATCCATTGCGTCGGCCAGACCCTTGCCAATAAACACCACGTCCAGGTCTTCAGCCGTCAGATAACGCCCAGCCACAACATTCTGGGCCGCCAGGTTAATGCTCTGCTCCAGCTCGGGCTCAATGGCCACAATCGTCACCGCAAAGGCCCCCTCTTTGCTGGTAGCCAGCCCGCCGGTGTTAATCCGCCGGCTGGCCGCCACCACCTGAGACTGGCTCTGCGCCACGTCCATGATGGCCCGGTCATTTTCCAGCGGCAAAAGCGGTTTTTGATCCAGCTTGTCGTTATACCCTTCAGCATGGACCTGGATATTGCCGCCCAACACCTTAACGGCATTGGCATAAATGGCGTCTTCAAACCCGGCCACAAAGCCATCGTAGAACATCATCAGCGCCATTCCCATCGCAATGGATAAGACCACAACCAGTGTACGACGACGATGACGCCAGATATTCCGCCACGCCAGACGTAAATATAGCCTCATAACTGCATATCCTTTCCATACTCCATTCAAAATAAATGCCCTTGCCGGCCAGATTTCACGGAGAGTGTGAATTGACCCCGCCTACCCAGACAGCGCCATTAGAATGTGGAGCGGCAAAAAAACCGGTCATTTGCCACCCGGCAGGCTTCACCCGGTTACGGGCGTCAGCCACTGTGTAATTTTTTCAACGTCAAACACCTTCATCGACCCGGCCGGAATGCCCAGAAGGCGCTCAATCGAAACATTATACGCCGCGCTGGTGACCAGAATCCGCTGAAAGATCGCCTCGCGTTCGGCATCATCGGCGCAGGTCTCATGGCTCAGCACCAGGCGGGCAATGATCTCTCCCAGGCTCACCACCAGAGAGAGAAAGATCTCGGCCATCTGCTCCGGGCGGGGGTCCGCCAGCAGCGTTCCTTCGGCCACCCCCTGACGAATCACCTTGCTGATCATCACACTGATATCACGCAGGCTCGACTCGACCATTTTTTGGCGCACAATTGCATTGTCATCCACATACCAGCCGGCCAACAGCTCCATCATCAGCTCTTTGCGCGCAATTTTCCACTGAAACGCAACAGAAAAATAATGATCCAGTTTTTCAAGCGCCGAGAGCTGCTCATCTTCAATCACCGGCATTAATACCTGCTCCATTTGAACCTGGATGCGTTGAATCAATGCCTCCAGCAGCGCCGGTTTCGAATCAAAGTAATGATAAAACGCGCCCTTTGAAATCTTCAACTCGGTCAGAATATCCTGAACCGTCATCTGTTCATACCCTTTGGTATAGATCAGACGCTGCACTACATCCAGAATCTCATTTCGTTTGTCTGTGTAATCTTCAAGTTTGAGCAATCGCGCCATACAGCTCCTTTATTAAACCGACCGACGGTTTAATAATTTAATCGGTATTATCATACAATTCCTGTTTGTGGCTGTCAATAGGAAGAGTGTCATATTCGGGAGCTGGCAAAATGGCGGGGGACGGGTCATTTTGAGCCGCACCGCAGGCGCGCAGAGCGCGAAGAATCCCTACCCATGCAGGCTGCGGCAAAGGTCTTGCAGATCAGCGCAGCGGCAGCGGTGCCACCAGCGGCTCACACTGCACCGCAGCCAGAAAGCGCAGCAATTCAGCGCGTTCAATCACCAGGGTTGCCGTATTCACCAGCGGATGAAACAGAAAGCGCTCTTCCCCCCAGATATCAACATCCACCACCAGCCGCACCCGCCGCCCCACATCATTCACC
>CAZQLE010000259.1:0-4559 GCA_964593905.1 uncultured Anaerolineaceae bacterium
TCACTGGGGCGTTCCATTGCCGAAGCGCTGGGCCGGAAGTTTGTGCGCCTGTCGCTGGGTGGGGTGCGGGATGAAGCCGAAATTCGCGGGCACCGGCGCACCTACATTGGGGCGCTGCCGGGCCGGATTATTCAAACGATGCGCCGGGCGGGTTCGGTGAACCCGTTGTTTATGTTGGATGAGATCGACAAGCTGGGCGCAGATTTCCGCGGCGACCCATCTTCGGCGCTGCTCGAAGTGTTGGACCCTGAACAGAATTATGCATTTTCAGATCATTACCTCGAAGTCTCTTACGACCTATCAAAGGTGATGTTTATTACCACGGCCAATTCGCTTGCCAGCATTCCACCGGCCTTGATGGACCGGATGGAAGTGATTGAATTCCCCGGTTATATTGAGGAAGAAAAGCTGGAAATTGCACGGCGTTTTCTGATACCGCGTCAGTTGGATGAGAGTGGGCTGGAGGTAAACGAGGTGAGCGTGGTCGATGCCACGGTTTCGCGTTTGGTGCGCGAATATACCTATGAAGCCGGGGTGCGCAATTTGGAGCGGGAAATTGGGCGGTTATGCCGCAAGGTTGCACGCTTGAAAGCCGAACACCGGAAATTTCCCACCCGGATTCAACCCTCTATTGTTGAGAAGTTTCTTGGGCCGCCCCAGTTTTTTGCCACCGAAGCTGAACGTCAGGATGAAGTGGGGGTGGCGACAGCCATTGCCTGGACAGAAACTGGCGGCGAAATCATGCCGGTTGAGGTGCTGATTCTTGAAGGAAAAGGCAATTTGCAGATCACCGGTCAAATTGGGGATGTCATGCAGGAATCGGCCCAGGCGGCGCTTTCTTATCTGAAAAGCCGCGCGCGCGATTTTAAACTGGACCCGGAAATCTTTGAGCGGCTGGATATTCATATTCATATCCCTGAAGGGGCCATCCCGAAAGATGGTCCCAGCGCGGGCATCACCATTGCCACGGCCCTGATCTCGGCCTTTACCGACCGGCCGGCGAGAAAAGAAGTGGGCATGACGGGCGAAATTACCCTGCGTGGACGGGTGCTGCCCATTGGTGGGGTGCGAGAAAAAGTGCTGGCTGCGCACCGCTCCGGCTTAAAAGTGGTGCTTCTGCCAGAACGCAATATGAAAGACCTGGTTGAAGTGCCCAAAAAAGTGCGGGTGGATTTGAAGATTATGCCGGTGAGCCATATGGATCAGGTGATCGATCTGGCGCTGCAGCCGGCGGTTGAAAAACCGGCGCGGGCCACCCGAAAGGCGGCCGCCAAAGAGAAAACCCCGCCGGCCGATAAGCCCCAGATAGATGAACCGGAAACCGCGCATGTTGAAAAATAGGAACGCGGAATAAAGAATAAAAACGGCTGCCAATTTTGTGGCAGCCGTTTTTTTGTGCATGATTAATCTTGAGAATTCAGGTTGACCGGTGTTCCCTGTGGACGGGGCAATTGCCTTTCGACCTGAATTGTGCGAATTCCATTGCGAATCTGCGCCAGAGAGCGATCCATCTCAATTTCCAGCCGGGTCAGAGTCTCGAGCACATATTCATCGGCCTCACGTTTGGTGATTTCCAATTCGTGACGGGCCTGGGCAATGATCTGCTCTGCACGCGCATTGGCAGCGGCAACGATTGCATCTCGTTCAACAACCTGTTCACTTTTCTCGCGCGCAATTGCCAGGGTTCGCTCAGCCTCTTCTTTTGCCTGTGCCAGAAGCCGGTCTTTTTGGGCGAGGAGCTGCTGCGCCTTTTTGATCTCTTCGGGGATTGAGACGCGCATTTGATCGATGATATCCAGCATACGGTCTTCATCGACCACCACGCTGTGCGTTAAGGGAATGGAACGGCTTTCATTGAACAGCTCTTCTAATCGATCTACGAGATGCAGAATATCCATACCATCCTCCGCTTTTGTTCCTATCCTCAGTTGCAAGGATCGAGCCAATTTCAAAGGCGTCAATTCAATCGCGAAGCGACGTCATCGAAAGATTGGCTTGCCCCTCTCCTAATCCCAAAAAGTGTTTTTTTAGGGCAATTTCCACCTGTGGGGGCACCATGCTGCTCACATCTCCCCCCAACGAAGCCACTTCTCGCACCGTTGTCGATGAAATAAACATATGATCCTGGTTGGTGATCAGGGCTACAATTTCAATATCCGGAGCGAGCCGTTTGTTTGCCAGCGCAATTCGGAACTCATGCTCGAAATCTGAAAACACCCGCAGCCCGCGCACCATCACCTTTGCGTCCATATCCCGGCAAAACTGTATGGTCAGCCCTGAATATCCGGTGACCGAGATTTTCTCATCGTTTGCAAAGGCATCTCTGGTAAGACGCATACGCTCTTCGGGAGAAAACAGCAGGGTTTTTAAAGGTTTGTCGTATACGGCAACAATAATTTCATCAAATAACAGAGAAGCCCTGCGGGCGATATCAATATGCCCGTAGTGGATCGGATCAAAAGTACCCGGAAAAACCGCGCGTACCATTAGCTGATATCTCCTTTGATGTTCGACCAAAAATGCGACACAGCCTTGTTTAACTCAGCATGGTCTGGGTGAGACAGTTGAGGGTCAGCAGCGAACAGCTCTTCGGCATGGTGGCGGGCCTTTTCAATAAGACGTACATTCATCAACGAAGCCAGGCGAAGCTCGGCAAAACCAGACTGCCGCGTTCCCAAAAAATCACCCGGGCCGCGCTGTTCCAGATCTTTTTCTGCCAGCACAAAACCATCGTTGGTTTCGGCCATCACCAGCAGGCGTTCATTTTCCACCGCATCTTCATGATCGGGGATGAGCAAACAGTACGATGCGGCCGTACCCCGGCCGACCCGGCCGCGGAATTGATGGAGTTGGGCCAGGCCAAAGCAATTTGCGCCTTCAATGACCATTACGGTTGCGTTGGGCACATCGACGCCCACTTCAATGACCGAAGTGGAAACCAGAATGTCATATTCACCGGCGCGGAAGGCAACCATCACCGCTTCTTTTTCTTCGGGTTTCATGCGCCCATGCAGCAAGGCCACGCGCAGATCGGGGAAGATCTCGCGCTGCAAGCGTTCACTCTCTTCGACCGCGGCAACACTATCGTCATCACGTTCTCCCTGTTCGACCAACGGGTAAATGACAAACGCCTGATGTCCTTGCTGAACCTGTTTGCGAATTAACTTATAGACCCGTTCCCGTTCGAGCGGGTGCATTACATGTGTCTCAACCGGCTGGCGGCCCGCCGGTAATTCATCCATTACCGTCAAATCCAGGTCTCCATAAACGGTCAGCGCCAGCGAACGCGGGATGGGCGTGGCCGTCATCACCAGCAAATGCGGGTTGGTCCCCTTGCCGCGCAGTGCAGCGCGCTGCTCCACGCCGAAGCGGTGCTGCTCATCCACGATCACGAGTTGCAGGTTTTTGAACTGGACATTATCTTCGATCAGGGCATGGGTGCCGACCAGGAGCAAAACTTCGCCCTCGGCAACGGCCTGACGAATGGCTTCTTTTTCGTGGTCGGGTGTGCTGCCGGTCAGGAGGCGGATTTGTTCGGGTTGTAGCCGCTGCGCCAGGTCTTCGGATGCCAGGGTTTGCAACAAGCTTTTGTGATGCTGCTCGGCCAGGATGCTGGTGGGTGCCATCATGGCCGCTTGCGCGCCTGTCTGTGCGAGGGCGGCAATGGTTAGCGCGGCGACAATGGTTTTTCCCGAGCCGACATCGCCCTGAATCAAGCGGTTCATGGGTTTTCCGGCTGCCAGATCGGTGCGAATATCTGCCAGTGCGCGGTGCTGGGCCTGGGTGAGCTGATAGGGAAGCGCAGCCAGCCTTTCTTCCAGCCAGTCGTCTGCAAAGGTGATCACCTGGGCTGCGGCTGATTGCCAGCTTTGTTTTTGACGCAACACGCCCAGTTGCAGGTAAAGAATTTCATCAAAGGCCAACCGGTCGCGGGCCGCGGCGAGGGTTTCCATTGAATCGGGAAAGTGAATTTGCAGCAGCGCGGTGGTGAAATCCATTAAACCCGCGTTTTGCCGCAAAGCAGAAGGCAACGGGTCGGTCATGCGCGCAGCCCAGTAAGAGACTGTGTTGTATAGCAGGCGGCGAACGTTGCCCTGTTTTAGTTGAGCGTTTAACGGGTATACCGGCACAATGCGATTGGTATGCAGCCGTTCCTGATCGGCAGCTTCCCAGTCGGGGCCGTTCATCACCAGCCGGCCAAGATACATATCGATTTTGCCGGATACCACAATTTGCATATCTTTGTGGATCTGACGCGCCAACCAGGGTTGATTGAACCAGGTGAGGCGCATGAAACCGGTGGAATCGGTAATGACTGCCTCGGTAACCTGGCGCTTGCCGCCGTGGATCTGGCGCACATCGATGCTGCTGATCATGCCGATCACCGTGACGACTTCACCATATTTCAGGTCGCGAATCGGCTTGAGGTGGGAATAATCATCGTAGCGGCGGGGGAAATAAAACAGCAGATCGCCCAGCGTTTTTACACCCTGGTTTTCAAACGCCTGCGCATTATGGGGGCCGATATTGGGCAGCACCGTGAGCGGGGCCTTAAGCCC
>CAZQLE010000260.1:0-4535 GCA_964593905.1 uncultured Anaerolineaceae bacterium
TGAAGGCACTGAGAGCGACGGCGAGTAGAGCCCTTCGATGCCGAACTGGTTGAAAGTGCGGTTGGGCAATCTTAAAAACAACCGCTAAATTTAGTAAAGAGGAGTTTCGCAGTGCCACGCAAGGTAAAAGCAGGTAAATTTAAGCTGAAGACCCATAAGGCAACCTCCAAACGGTTCCGCCTGACCGGGTCGGGCGTCCTGGTGCGCACCAAGGGCGGCAAGAGCCATCTCCGCCGCCGTACTTCGGACCGCGCCAAGGCCCTGTTATCCGAAATGATCCCCGTTGAAGGCAAAGGTATTATCAAACGCGTCAAGCGTCTTGCCCCCAACATGGAACAGTAATTCGGCTATCGTCATATTCATTGTTTAGTGCAACTGTTGGGTGCACGTAACGGGTGGCTTAAACCACCGGCGCCCAGGGGTTTGCAAAGGAGAAAAGCACATGGCACGTGTAAAGGGAGGACCGCAGGGTCACCTCCGCCACAAAAAAGTTTTAAAGATGAATCAGGGCTACTTTGGTTCACGGCATCGTCTGTTTCGCCGCGCCAATGAGGCTATGCTCAAAAGCTTATGGTATGCCTTCCGCGACCGCCGCACCCGCAAACGCGATCTGCGCAAGCTGTGGATCACCCGCATCAACGCTGGCGCCCGCATGAATGGCACCACCTACAGCCGGCTCGTCAGCTCGATGAAAAAAGCCAACATCCTCCTCAACCGGAAAATGCTGGCCGATCTGGCCGTCCGCGACCCACAGGCTTTTGCAGCCGTTGTAGCCAAAGCCAATCAGTCCTGATCTGGCAGCGGAATTTCTCTTCGGGATGGAAGTTATACTTCCATCCCGTTTTTTTTAATGACAGTGCCTTACACCGGCTTACGTTCGCTGTGCAAAAACCAGTGCCCTTTCTGGTCTCCGGCAGATACCACCGCCCGATCATAATACAGATCAAACACCTGCTGGCTGTCCACCCGCACCCGAAAGAAAAAGCGCCCCACCCCGCGCGACCCGCGCAGCGAAGCCGTGCGCGCATGTCCATCCTGCATATTGCGCGCCATCCGTCCCCGCCGGTGAAAATCCTGCCATTCAGCGGCCATCTCAATCACCGCATAGCGCTTCCCCTGCCAGATAAACCGGTCCGGGCAGGTCGGTTTCTTTTCCAACACGGGCGGGCGGTCAAACTCAACCTCAATCGGTTCGTCAATAAAATGCAGGGGCAAATAATCCATCACATCCTCACGCTTCGCCGATCAAACTCGCGGTTGTGATCTCTTCCACCGTATCCAGCCAGGCGATCTTGCCCGTTGACCCGTCCACCTCAACCCACTGCCCGGTTTTAAACTGTTCGGTCGCCCGGTCCACCCCCACCACCGCCGGAATACCATATTCACGGGCCACCACCGCTCCATGCGTCATCATCCCGCCCACCTCCATCACCAGCGCGGCCGCGGTCATAAACAATGGCGTCCAAGATGGATCGGTACCCTGGCAAACCAGAACTTCACCGGGCAGCAAACCAGCCTGGTGAGGATTGAAGACTACGCGCACTTTACCTCTCACCACCCCCGGCGAAACCGGGCTGCCGCTGACCACCCCATGTTCATAGGCGGTGCGCATCCCTTCATAAAACGCGCGGCCATCGCTTAAAAGCAGCCGGGGGATCAACCGCCGCCGTTTTTCCTTTAAAAATACTGCTCGCCGTCCGGCAATCAACTTTTTCCAATCCTGTGCTTCACGCCGGGCCAGGCTGGTTTGCTCCCGCTGGGTCAAGAACATCAAATCATCGACCTGCTCCAGAACACCCAGCGCAACAAACTGCGCCCCGGCTTTTAACATCTCGGCGCGCAGCAGCCCGATCAAACGCACTGCAAAGAATTTCGGTTGCTCACGCAGTCCCATCAAATTACGCATCCGCACCGCCCAAAAACGCGCCCGACGCGCCTTAAACCAGCCGCCCTGCGTTGACCGTAAAGCAGTGCAAATTTGCTCCACAGCCGCCCCGGCGCTGGCGGCGCTGCGTTTGAATAACACATCCGGCGCTTGTTCCAGATCAATCTGCAAAAAGCTGCCAATTGCTTCCAACACCGGGGTGGGGTTTTCGCGCCAGCGCGGGGTGCCACCGTCAATTTCGCCCAGCCCACGGCTGCCATACTGCTCAAGAAATTCAGTCACCCTGTTTTGCATTAAAGGTGGCAGTGTGCCGGCCAGATATTGTGCGGCCAGAACGTCAGAGTCTGTAGTTTCAAACAGCTCCTTTATTTCGGGTTCACCCCGCAACTGCGCTGCAATCTTCCATAACTGCAAATCCATTTCGGTGGTCGGGTTATTGGGCAAGCCACGGGTAACCTCCAGAACCACATCCGACCACTTCTTTCCATCCGTCCGAGCAGGTGCTTTTTCGGCCACCAAACGCAGCAGATTCCAACTGGCCATGCCCGAAGCCACCCCTGAAAGATACAGGCGAAAGGCCCGCGGCAAATAATCGGCTGTGAAGATCCGAAAAAGCTGCGAAGACTGCTCCAATCGCAAATAGGGGTCCGCCGGCAAATCGATCAAACGCTGCTCAAACTGGCTTAAAACGCGCATTCCATTATGAACTATTTTTGCCCGCCTTGCCGCCGGTTGAAGGATGTTTTGCAGCATATGCCAGCCCACTGGAAGATAGAAACGCAGAATGCGCAATAGGGTAAGCGGACGCAATCCTTTCCTGCCTGGCAAAAATTGCAGGTCATCCCAGACCATCTCCAGCGCCTGACTTACCGTCGGTTCGACAAACCGCAGCGCGCCCTTTAAAACCTTGCGCCCCACCGTATTTCTCATCAGACTGGTAATATCGACCCACAACCGTTCACCCGCCGGAACCAGTGCGGGCTGGTTTTCGGAGGTGTGTTTAAGCCCATACATTGAGGCCCCCGTGGCAAAGATCTGCCGCAAGAGATCCCGCCCAAAGGGCGTGACGGGCTCCAGATAGCCCTGCACCGCTCCAAACGAAAAATAGGCCCGCAACTGGTCATCCCGGCGGTCTGGCGTCGGAAACAACGAGGTGATGGCCCGCGTTTGCAGCAGATAAAGCTGCCCATCTGCCAGCGCCCACTCAATATCCTGCGGCGATTGGTATTCCTGCGCGATTTTTGCGCCCAGGTTAGCCAGGCGCAAGATCAGTTCATCATTCAACGCCCAATCGCCGCTCCGCTCTCCGGTGGCTTCAAAGGTGCCCCCTTCCCTGCGGCCATAAAGCGCATACTGTTTCTTGCCCGCTGTTTTTTCAAGGATCTTTCCGGCCGATTGGTCCACCACATAATGATCAGGCTCAACCTTGCCCGAGACGATTGCCTCACCCAGGCCAAACGAAGCGTCGATCACCACCTGACTGCGCAAACCGGTCAGCGGGTTGGCCGTAAACATCACCCCCGACGCCTCGCTGGGCACCATCGCTTGCACAACCACCGCCAGAGAGATATCGGCCTGTGAGATCCCGTTGCGCAGGCGGTAGGCCATAGCCCTCGCCGTCCACAGGCTGCTCCAACAGTTGCGCACCGCAGTGAGTAAATCTTCGCTCCCCAAAATGCCCAGAAAGGTATCTTGCTGCCCGGCAAAAGAAAGATCGGGGAGATCTTCTGCCGTAGCCGAGGACCGCACCGCCACCGGCGGCGCACCCAGGTGCGCATACATTTCAACCACGGGCTGGCGCAGCTCGTCTGTGATGGCGGCCGCCGAGAATTTTGCCCGAATCCGCTGCGAGAGCGCTTCGAGGGTTTCGATCGCTGCCTGCGGCGGAAGCTGCTCAAGTTCAGACTGAATAAAACCGGCTAAGCCGGTCTGGGCAACAAACCGGTCATATGCTGCCGTGGTGAGGATGAACCCGCGCGGAACCGGAAAATTCGCCGCGGATAGACGGATCAGATTGGCGCCTTTACCGCCCACCCGCGCAAGCAGTTCTGCCGGAGTAAGAGTTTGACTGGATGCAGCCGGAAATTCAATCAGTGTGATTGGAGGCATGGTTTCTCGCTTGGGACAATGGGATGAACACAGATAGGTTGATTATAGCATTTGCCACCCTGCAAAACGCGGCCCGGCCGGTATGCACATATCTGCTGTGTGAATGTCAGGCCGGCAAACCCGCAGAAGGCACGGGCCACATCACCCCGAACCCGCCAAAAAGAATTTTTTCTCCTCTCATGAGGGCAAAACCCTGGTGGGCATGATAAAATGAAACCAGTCATCCTCGGTCAACACCCGGCTCAACCACCCATGATTACCTCAGCCCAAAACCCCAAAATTCAGTGGATTCGCGAATTAATGAACCGCCGCCAGGAACGCGAAAAAGAACGCGTCTGCCTGATTGAAGGGGTGCGTCTGGCCGAAGAAGCGGCGGCAAAACAACTTCCGGCCCGGCTGGTGTTTTACAGCGACAGTCTTTCTACCCGCGGGTTGGAATTGTTGCCCCGTTTTCGCGCCGCCGGCGCCGAGGTAGAACAAATTGCACCGCGTCTGATGGACAGCATCGCCGGGACTGATTCTCCGCAGGGGATTCTGGTGG
>CAZQLE010000261.1:0-4534 GCA_964593905.1 uncultured Anaerolineaceae bacterium
CCTCAAAACCATCCATGCCGGGCAGCATGATATCCAGAATAATCAGATCCGGGTGTGTTTTGCGTGCGATTTCCAGAGCGGCCAATCCGTCGCCAGCGGTTTCCACTTCGTAACCCTGGCGCTTCATGTTATAGGCCAATGTTTCCAGCAGGGTCTTTTCATCTTCAACAATCAATATTTTTTCAGCCATTCTTCCTCCAAAGATCTTCAAGAAGCATTGCCAGTTGATCGGCCAGTTTATTGCGATCGAAATTTTGTATCACATAAGCACAGCCAGCGTCTCCCATCCTGCGCGCCCGTTCCGGGTTTTGCGACAACTCTAGGATGACCCTGGCCAGTATGGCTGAATCTCCGGGTGGGCAAAAGATGCCCCCGCCGGCTTTTTCTACAACCTCACGAATGACCCCATCGATTGCTAAAACCACCGGACGCCCGGCTGCCATGTAATCGAACACTTTGTTGGGGTAGGTGGTTTTATACATTTCAAGGGGTTTTAAGATGGCAATACAGGCATCGGCCGCGGCCAGCACTTCGCACATCTCATTTTTGGGGGCAGGCGGGATAAAAACCACGTTTTCCAATTCCATCTCTTTTGCCTGCTGCATGAGATGATTTTTTTCTTTGCCATCACCGACAAAGGCAAAGATAATTTGCCGGTGTTCGCGCAACTGGTTTGCGGCGGCCAGCACAACCGGCAGATCATTGGATATGCCGTGCGCTCCGGCATACAATGCGACAAATTTGCCATCCAGATGCCATTTTTCGCGAAAGGAGGCGCCGTTTGAGAGCGGATCGAACATGGCCGGGTCAGCGCCATTGGGTACCAGTTCTACCCATCTGGCCCCCCGCAAACTGACATGATCGAGATAGCCGGGCGAGTTGACCATTACCCGGTCGGCGCGGCGGTAAAGAAATTTTTCGAGCCCTTTCGAGAGCGTTATCAGAATTGGGTTGCGCAGCACGCCAATTGAAATGGCAAAGGCTGGCCACAGATCACGCACCTCAAATAGAAATGGCGCGCCTTTCAGCCGGGCAACCAGCCACGCGGTGATGCCCTGAAAAATTGGGGGAGAAGTGCCCCATACCAGATCCACTTTTCTGACAGCCATGCCAACCAGAAAAGAAGAGACCATAAAGCTTAAAAAGCTGAGGATGCGGTGAAAGAAGCTGCGATGTAAAGCCGGGTAGGTGTACGTGCGGTGAATGATGATGCCCGGTTCAGGTTGTTCGACCTGATCCCAGGCTGTTTTTTTATTTTTGGCTGCCCCGCTCAGGTAACTGATCGGGCTGGCAATAATCGTCACCCGATGCCCCCGCCGGACCAGCAGCCGGGCGAGTTCCATGTGTCGTGTGCCGCCGGCTTCGTCAAGCCCGGCAAAAGCCTGGTGGATCAGCAATAAATGCATAATTTGATTTTACCTGAATTGTTAACAACAGGGGGCAAAGAAAGATCTGCGTTTTGGTTATCTTTCAGAAGATGGATTTTTCAAAATCCAGTGCGTAATCAATTGGGCAGGCAAAGGGGTATTGCTCTCAACGGCAATTGAAAGCGCGGGCTGTTTGAGCGCATAGGTCTTTGAATGCCAGCCCCAGTGGGGTTGAATCTGGCTGCCCGGCTGAAGTGCCTCTCCGGCCCGGCAAAGGCTGAGTTTGTTTTCACCCTCGGGAAGGGTGATCTCCAATGCACAGTTTGCCAGTTGCAACCGGATCTTTGCAGGGGTTTGATCCACCTGGACGGGTTGATCGAATGTGAGCCAGTGAAGCCGAAGGTTGTACCGGTTGGCTGTGAATTGTGCAGTGGGCAAGAGTTCATCCACAACGGTCCAGCCGGCGGCGGTGGCGGTCAGCGTGCGGCGGTGCAACACCCCCAGCGGCGCATAGCCATAGCGCTCGGCGCAAATTTCCTCTGGCGTGCAGCGCAGAACCCTGGCCTGATCCCAGCGGCTCCAGCGAAACCGGCCGCTTCGCTGCATGGGTTCTTGCCGGTTGATGGTGATGGTGTTATGCACGAATGCGCTGGCGAGACTGTTCTCCCAGGGCAGGGGCGCCGTGTAACGGTAAGTGCCGGGATCGATGGCGATATTTTGTCCTGCGAACCACAGGTCGACATGCAGTTGGTCGGCATGTGCCGGCCGGGCGTGATATTCCACCGCGCGCAGGATCCCCCAGGATGGGCAGTTTGGGTGATTGAGGCGTGCTGTATGCGGCTGTACTGCCGCTGCGGATGGAGGGGATGGGTTAAGGCACAGCCAATGGCTTAACTCGTCCCAGCCTCCTCCGGGCAGGGAGGCGGTATGGCCAAAAGCCAGACAGGCCGCCCGGACCACGGGACGCAGATCGCCGTAATGACCGGGGTGAAGCGGAAGAAAGTTGGAACCATCGTTATGACCCAGGTTGGGGCCGCAACCGCTGCCGGGGTCCATATGGTTGTGAAGCCAGGCGGCCGCCAGGGCCAACCCTGACCGGGCAGGCGGCGACCAGGTTTCTTGATTCAGCTTCAAGAAGGCATCCATCCACAGCGCAAGCTGGAGCATCAGGCGGTGATAGATCAGACTGTGTTGAATGTATTCGCCGTGTTCATCAATTTGATCCATCACTGCGCGCTCAAACCAGGTTTTCCCGAGCCGGCGCCATTCTGGGGCAGAGCGATGCCCGGCCAGCGCGGTTCCCGCGGCGTATAATCCCAGCGCTTCGCTGAGCAAATGATTATTGCGCTGTGCGCGGGCATAGGTGAGACTGGGGGGAATGCGTGCGGCATGGGCTACTACTGAACGCGCCAGGTTGATCTTGCGTGTAGGCGTAGAAGCATCGGCGTTGTTCAACACCGACTGCGCCACAATCAAGGTGGTTAACCGCAGCGCCACTTCCTGCGCCGAAGACCAGTTGGCGCCGTAGTTGGGCGGGTTGTGACTTGAAAATTCTTCAAAAAGCTGCCAGAAGGTCTCTGCATATTCTTCACCTCTGGTAAGCAGATAGGCGCGCAGAAGCGGTGTGACCCAGCCGAATCGGGCAGGCTCCCAGATATCTTTGATATCGCTGCCGTCGGCAGGGTGGTCACTGATTTCAGTCCAGTGTTTTGACGCTGCGGGGAGAGAAAAATCCAGCGCGCGCATCGCTCCCCCAAATGCTGAAAATTGGCGCTGTCTGACCTGTTCTGCCTCTGCAAGCAGGGTGGCGACTTCAGCGGCAGAAAGAATTTTTTGTAATTGTGCGGGGTTGGGCAGTGGGAGGAGGCGCAGGCCGGCCGCAAGCTGCGGATCGATCTCTGGCAGATCAGCGCCGGGGGTGCGTTTTTTTAACCAGCCTGAATGCAGTTGAAACTGGTACAGGGCGTAATCTACCAACTGCGCCGGACCTGTTTCGGCAGCGGTTTGGATCAGCCCTGAAACCCGTTGAAAAATATTGGCCATGTATCAGCGCGATTTAAATATCGAGTCGGCAACGGCAACCCGCTGACCGCTGGTGATGGCTTCAAGCGCCGCAAATGACGCCAGGGTGACACCCCATAAATGCTCATATGCGATGGGCGGTTGCTGGGTTTGCGCAACCGCACCCAGAAAGGCCGCCCAAGAGGATGCGTGACCTTTGTCTTGACGGAGTGTGGATTGGGCATTTTTGCGCGAGCCGTTTTTGATCATTTGCAGGCTGCGGAAATCATTTAACACGGCGATCAAGCCGCCGCGAAAGACCTCGATCTGTTCTTTGGGAAAGCTTTTATCGCCATTGGCCAGGTAACTGATATTGCCGATTGAACCATCGGGGAAGGTGAAGGTCATTAAGACATTGTCTTGATGGTAACGTCCGAGATCGGGCAGGGCGGCAGCGGTGACCGAAACCGGCGGAGCGCCGACCAGAAAGGTCAGAAAATCGATAAAGTGACAGGCCTCGCCCAGAATGCGGCCGCCGCCGACCAGCGGGTCGTGCACCCAGTGTTGAGACGGGATAAACCCGGCGTTGATGCGATACTGCATTGCCAGCGGTTCGGTTGAACCGGCCAGAAACTGTTTCATCTGCAATGCCAGCGGCGCAAACCGGCGGTTAAACCCCACCATCAGCCGCGGCGCCCCAGCCTGCAGAAGCGCCTCGGCCAGGGGCTCCAGCTCGGCCGCGTGCAGCGCGAGGGGTTTTTCACAATATACATTCTTCCCGTTTTGCAGGGCCAGGTGGGCCTGGCGGGCGTGCAAATTATGGCGGGTGAGCAGCACCAGGGTGTTGATCTTGGGGTCATTCAGCACCTCATCTGCAGAGGATGCAGCGGACTGGAACCCGAATTTTTGAGCAGCATGCCGGGCAGTGACCCCTGAAGCCGAAGCAATGGTGCGCAGTTCGGCCCGGCCAGTTTTTTGCATGACCGGCAGAAAGGTGGCGGTGGCATAATTGCCCGCCCCGAGCACACCCACCACGGGGCGGTCTGTCTTCGATATGGCAAGCGACCCCGGAATGTTGATTTTGCGTTCAGGCAGTCTGTCGGGTGCTGTCTGGGGGTAGGTGAGCAACACGCCCAGAAATTTCTCGTTTCTTTTGCCGGTGATGA
>CAZQLE010000262.1:0-4496 GCA_964593905.1 uncultured Anaerolineaceae bacterium
CTGCCACCTAAACCGACTTCGATAATGGCGAAATCCACTTTTTGGCGGTAAAAACCCTCGATCTCTGCCCGATAGGCGGCGAAAAAGGGCGCACGGGCATAGCTGGTTTGAATGGTGCGCCAGTGATCTTGCGCCCAGTTGTTATCGGTTGAAGTTTTGATGTCGCAAATTGGAATGGATTCGATTTGCGCGCCCTTGCTGTGCACGGGTATGGTTAGCCAGCGCGGCCCCGAGGGGGTCTTGATACGGTTGCGGTTGCGCCAGCCGCGTTTGTCGTACTGCACATCGTCATAAAACACAAAGAGATCTGCTCTGGCAATTTGATGGAAGAACCCGCGCCAGGGAATGTAGGATGGCTGTAAAATGACCACGTTCATGATATCTCTTGAATTTTATTTTCGACCCGATCACGGATGACATAGGGCGGGCGGTCAGTGGAGCGATCGAAGACCCGCGCCAGATATTCGCCGATCAGGCCCAGGGCAAACAATTGCACCCCGCTAAAGAGTGAAATGATCGAAGCCAGGAATGGAAAACCGGGGATGCTGCCGTGAATAAAGTAAATATACAAAACGTAAAGGAAAATTCCGATACCAAACAAAACAAAGAAGAAACCCAGCCAACTGGCAAAGCGAAGCGGCAGTGTGCTGAACCCGGTTAAGATCAGGAAGACTTGTTTGGCCAGCTTGCTGAAGGTGTAATTGGATTGGCCGTATTCGCGTGGAGTTTCCTCCACCACTACGTGGGTAAATTGTGTGGTGCCCCACGACAGCAGCACATCCAAAATGACCCCCGGGCTCTGATAATTCTCAAAAGCACCGCGCAATTGGGTGCGAAAACAGCGGAAGGCGCTGATTTCACGTACGGTTTTAACACCCATCACCCAGGAGAGGGTTTTTTTGCTGATGCGCGACGCCAGATTGCGCCAAAGGGAATGCGGCATTTTGCGGGGTGAACCGTAAACGACATCGTAGCCTTCGTTTAATTTCGCCAGCAAGACCGGAATTTCTTCGGGGGGGTGCTGAAGATCGTCATCCATGGTGATGATGACCTCGCCGCGGGCGGCGCGCACGCCGCACAACAGCGCGTTGTGCTGCCCATAATTGCGCATCAGGTTCAGGCCACGCAGGGCGGGGTGATCTGCGATCAATGCTTCGATGACCTGCCAGCTATGATCCTGGCTGCCATCATTAACCAGAATAATTTCATACTGGCGGCTGATTCCGGGCAAAACCTGCTCCAAACGTTCCACCAACGGCAGCAGCGATTCGGCGCCATTGTAGACGGGGATGACGATCGAAAGCGAGAGCGTATTTGCCGGAGGGTTCATTTTAAATCTCCCGGGCAGCCAAAAGAGATCAACAGCTGATTTAAGCGACGGGTGACAGCTTTTTCGGGTTTCACATCTTGATGGGTCTGTTTAATGACCGAGCATACAAAATCATGTACCTGCGGGGCACGGTTGATGATCTCTTGCGCGGTCTGTTCTGCATCTTCCCAGCGTCCGGTATGCGCATAGGCTTCGATCAAGACGCTTAGCTCCAGCGGCTCTTCGGGTGAAAACAGGCTCAGGCCTTCATCACCCAGGCGGGCTGCGGTTTGCCAGTCACCCTGCTGGCGCGCCAGCTCTGCTTTCTCATAATAATAACACCAGGTATGTTCCGGTTCGTTTCCGAATACTTTTTGCGGCGGGGTGGCTGCTTTTTGTGGATTGGTTTCGATGCGATCCAGCCGGGAAAGGGCAGCGGCTGCCTGGAGATCGGCTGGATAGAGTGGAGAGCTGGCGTCTCTTTCAGAATCCAGAATATGCAGGCAGCTATCGCCGGAGTGGTAAAAAACCAGCATCTGGCTGGTGCTGCCCAGGAATTTGGTGTTGCGGTAACCCTGTGAAATGGGTAGATCGGGTTTGAGCTCCGGAATGGCAGCGCCCAGACGCACCTGACTGAACCCCAGAAAGTACGGTAGTCTGGTGTCATTTTTCATGTCGGGCGCGTAGATCCAGTTCACGGGTCCGGTGAGCGAGTTATCGCTGTAATAGTTAAAAGCCGATAATTCGTTTGTGAGCAGGTAAGTGCCCGGTTTTAATCCCGGCACCCGCCAGGAAAGCTGCCAGAATAGATCGGTCAGGTTGGACCATTCACGCCGGTATGTGTTGGCGTTGACCAGATTGGCACCCAGCGACATGCCGACCACCAGGCTGAGCACCAGGATGCGCTGGCGTCGTCCCTGGATCAACCAGGTGAGCAGCCCGACCGCGAATATGCAGGCCGGCATCATAAATGCCAGGTGAAAGCGGTCATATGGAAAACTAAGCGTAAGCGGCAAATTGGTGACCCAGTAGGGCAGCCCCGAGACAACCAGCCCGATCAGGCCGGTGAGCAGCGCCGTTACCGGCCAATGGTCTGCGCCCTTTGCCTCTGCCGGTGGTTTTTCGGCGTCTGCGGTGTTTAACCGCGAAAGATAAAACCAGGTGATTCCAATTCCGGCCAGAGTGAGCGCCCAGAACAACAAACCGCTGGTGCTTTTAAAATCTTCGAGATGCGGAAACTGGAAAGTTGAAGACCAGGTCAGCCAACCGGCGGTATGAATATCCTGGAAAATGCGATTTACCAGTTTAAGCAGAGTGGTTCCCAGCCCAACAGCGGCCGAGTCGATTAACTCGGGTTGGTAGGTCGGAAATTCAAAGATAAACACCCGCCAGAACAGAAAGATAAACATCAATGCCAGATAGGGCAGCCATAATTTAAGCGTGGGCCACAATCGTTTGCGCCAGTTGGAGATGCTCTCAGATACGACCAGCCAGAGAAAGACACCGCGCATAAGATCAGTGCCGACATAATATTCGGTTGAAAAGATGGTAAAAGCATAGAGCACCAACGCCGGCAGCGTGTAGTGCCAGTATCTGCGGGGTGTGCGCACCGCTTTCAGCATCAGTGCAAAGGAAAGAAAATAGGTGATGACCAGCACCAGGCCGTTGCCATAAACCACAGAGATGGGCATTTGCTTAAAGCCCGGATAAATTGCCAGCAAAACCGTCATCCAGATGGTCATGGTCGGACGGTTCGGCCACAATTCGCGCAGCATCCACCAGAACGACAGCGCGGTCAACCAGCGGGTGAGCAGAGCAAATACCTGCCATTGCCAGGGCACCGTATCGAGCACGGCGGTGGTCAGGATGTAGATTAAGGAAAGAAATGGCCGGTCGCCGGCAAAAACAGCCGGAAAACCCAGCGGGCCGAAAACCTCAGCCAACCACATCATCGGAAAATCATCCCAGTAAAAACCCAGCGTGGGAATTAACAGGCCAAAGGCTGCGACACATAAACCAAGCAGCAACCAGGGGACGGATTTTTGGCTAAAACGAATCTTGGGCATAATTTGCCATTTTACCATGCTTTGCGGGCCAGGCCCGGTTTCCAGTAGATTAGCGCTGAACGGACGGAGGCCGGCCAGACCAGTTCTCCATTTTCTTCCGTCAGCCGCTTTTGCAGAATATTTTGCAGCGCTTCATCGTAGCGCTGATCTGTGAGATCCAACCGGCTTTTTACCTCTTCCAGGGCGTCTTCAATCGACGTGTGCCGCCAGGGCCTCCATAAGCCGGTGTCTTCCATTAAAACATTGGGGTAAATTCCCATCTGCAGAAGAATATTATATAAAATGACAAAATTGGGGCTGTCGTAGGGGTGCCCCCAGACGATCTGAGCGGCTTCGGCCATGATGCCATCCAGAGTAGGTTGGCGGACCAGTAATAAGACCCATTGTTGTGTCACCAGGTCCATTTTATGGATGAAAGAGACGATATCATGAATGCCATACATCGAATGGGAACACAGGGTTACATCATGAGGGGCAACATCCACAGCCGGCCAGTGTCCATCAACAAGATCGACATTGGTGATCTGGGCCCGGCGCAGGTTCTCTTGAAAGACCATCCTCATTTCTTCATCCGGTTCCACCGCGGTGACCTGTTTGACCGCCCCGGCAGCTAGAATGGACCAGGCCCCGGTTCCCGCGCCGATATCCAGCACGGTGAACTGGGGTTGGAGGAGGCTTTGAAAAAAATTGCGGCTTGAATCTGGTTTTTGCCAGCGATTGCGAACGCTACGGTCAAATTCAAGCGCGCGCTGGTGTTTATGGAAGCTTCGACTTCGACGGTGGTTGTTGATCGCAACCAGGGTCTGCCACAGGGCAATCCAATCAGTGGTGATTTGCATCGGCCGGTATCCAGTAGGAACAGCAAGAATAAGAGTTATTATACCGCTGCCCCCTTGCAGAAGGGAACAGAAGAGATTTTGGCGATGTGCTGAGATAAAACAATCCCCCACCCGGTTGCCGGGTGGGGGATTGTTGATTAGCAGTAGCGTTTATTTTTTCTTCAGGATGATGCGGGCGTCTACAACCTTGAGGCCCTTGCCTTCTTCATAAACGAGGACCGGGTTTGCATCCGATTCGCTGATTTCGTCGGCCAGATCGAGGATCATGGTTGAATATTTGAC
>CAZQLE010000263.1:0-4465 GCA_964593905.1 uncultured Anaerolineaceae bacterium
GCGGTGGTTGAAATGACCACCGGGGTGGGCGTGCGAAGAATCCCGGCGGGGATATAAGAACTCAGCGTATCCCAGGTGAGGCTGCAACCGGTCAGCCAGGTGATTAACAGCACGGCCAGGGCGCTGATCCATAACCGCGACAGCGCCCGGCGTTTTTTCTGACCGCCTTCAACATTCCCGATTCTCAAATTTAATTATCCTTCCAGACTGACTGGTTTGGATAACAGCTCAACCAAGAGCTCCACCGATTGCTCCACATCGTTCAAATCCACCATCTCGGAAGGTGAGTGAACATAACGGCAGGGCACCGATAAACAGCCGGCCGGAACCCCGGCGCGTGATACCTGAATGGCAATGGCATCGGTTGTGCCACCGACCAGCACTTCATATTGATAGGGCAACCCGGCGCGCTGGGCGGCGGCGGTCATGGCCGCAATGACCCGCGGATCGGCGATCATGCCGCTGTCTTTCACTTTGATGGCCGGGCCTTTGCCCAGCGCCACTTCCATTTTTGCGCCCTGCGGCGTATCGCCGGTGAGCGTGACATCCACCGAAAGGCCCATGTCGGGGTCAATGCCAAATGTGGCCGGACCCGCGCCGCGCGGGCCTACTTCTTCCTGCACGCTAAAGACAAAATACAGCTCATTGGGACCGCCATATTCTTTCATGCGGCGCAGCGTTTCCACCTGAATTGCGCAGGCAATGCGGTCATCCATCGCTTTGGATACCAGGCGGCTGCCGATCTGGGTAAACGGGCGGTCAAAAACGGCCATATCACCCACTTTAACCGGGCAGTCGGCGCGGCTGGCGGCACCGACATCGATAAACATTTTGGCCAGGCCAGGCATTTTTTCAAGCCCATCCATTTTTTCAATGCCAATGACGCCCTGTGTGCCGTTGACGAACTTTACCCGCCCGCCATAGCAGGTGTGTGGGTAAACGCCGCCCACACCGGTGAAACGCACAAAGCCATTGTCATCGATATGGGTGGCAATGACGCCAATTTCATCCATATGGGCTGAAAGCAGAATTTTTAAACCACCCTGGCCGCCAGTTCCCTTACGGGCAATCAGGTTCCCCAGGGCATCCACTCGAATTTCATCTGCAAAACCGTCTATTTCGGAGCGGATCAAATCGCGCACCGGTTTTTCATAACCCGAAGGGCCAACGCTTTCCACCAGCTTTTGGATCAAAGTTTTCATCCGGAATTCTCCTGTCACAAGTTAGGCGCCAATGAATGGATTTACTGCCTGTGGCTGCTCATCCAGGCTGCCGCAAAATCGACCAGGCGGCGCTGTGCGAATAATCTCACTTCGGCCTGACCCACCCGGCCAATGATGGCTGCGCCGGTTTCCTGCTCAAAAGCTTTACCTGCAATTTCAAAATCATCCGTATCCCAGTCGAGGTCTTCAAACGAGACCCACTGTCTTTTTCCATCGACCAAGATCGGTGTGCCACGGCGGGCCAGTTTTTTGCCCGGATATTGGGCGCGGTGTTCGGCCAGGTGGAGCGAGGTGTTGTTTGCATGGCCCACCCCCAGCAGCAGCACCGCGGCGTCCAAATCGTACAGACGCGCGAGCGGCGATTGGTCTCCCAACCCGCTTTCCAGAATATGCCCGGCGGTGATAAACCCGGCCTGTGGGCCGCGGGCACAAAAAGAATCCTGGGGATGATTGCTGCGCAGCACGCCTGCCTGTTTGCGAAAGGTTTCTGCAATTACCCCCATCCCGCGGGTGGGGGTGAGATCGGGTTCGAAGGCCGGCATATGATCTCGCAAGATCTGCTGCCAGCTTTCGGGCACCGGCGGGTTGCACCATTCGGCCGGATCGGAGAGATCGCCCGAATGAGCCGGCATCACCAGCGTGCCGCCGGGTTCCAGCGCGGCTTCAAGGGCAAGGATAACCGCCGGGGCCCCGCCGCATACAAAGCCAATTTTGCTCATCGCTGAATGCACCAACAACGTGGAACCGGGGATAACCCCCAGGCGCCGAAAATCATCTGTCAGACTGGCGACGGTACTGGGTGTGGTTGTCTGTGCGATAACGTCTGCTTCGCTCATGGTCGGTTTTTATCGGTCCTGGTCAAAAATACTGCGGTTCAGGTCGGCCAACATGGCATACACCAGTTGCAGCGTGTGCTGCCAGTCTTCCACCCGACACAGCATCACCGCCGAGTGGGCGTAGCGGCCGGGTGTTGAAATGGACATGCTGGGCACGCCGCTGCCGGTGCGGTGAATGGCCCCGGCATCGGTGCCACCCGCGCCGGGTTGGCGGAACTGGTAGGGCAGGCCGTGTCGTTCTGCGGTGGCAACGGCATGGGCCACCAGACGCGGATCTGAGATGGTGGCGCCGTCGGCGATGTATAATGCCGGCCCGCCGCCCAGACGGCAGTTATAGCGTTCGTTGGGTTCGCCGTTCCAGGTGGGCAGATCATGGGCGGGGGTTACATCCAGCGCAATGGCCAGGTCGGGCGCCAGTGTGTAACCGGCCACCTTTGCACCCCGCAGACCAACTTCTTCCTGCACGGTAAAAGCGGCCAGCAGTTCGATATGTTCCGGGGCATTTTTTAGCAGTTCGATCAGGCCGGCAACCCCCAGCCGGTCATCAAAGGCTTTTCCCATCAGGCTGGGGCCCGACCGTTCAAAGGTGGTCGCAAAGCTGGCGCGGTCTCCCACGCGGGCCTTTTCACTTCCGCCCGGTCCCAGATCCAGCCGCATCACATCCAACGGAATGGCGTGGGTGCGTTCTTCGGCCGTGGTCAGGTGGATCGGCCGGGCGCCGATGACGCCGGGATGATGCTCCTTGCCCACCCACACGGGTTTGCCGGGCAGTTGGCGCGGGTCCACCCCGCCTACCACCGCAAAGCGGAACAAACCGCCTTCATCCTTATCGACCACCATAAAGCCGATTTCATCCATATGGGCGGCGATCATCACCCGCAGCGGGTTTTCTGTTTTTGCCTTGCGTATGGCCAGCACATTTCCCATTGCATCCAGGGTGATTTCGTCGGCATGATCTTTGATTTCGGCCAGTACAATTTTGCGTACTTCGCCCTCATCTCCCGAAACCGCCACCGCCTCGCTGAGGCGCTTTAGCAGTTGAATCTGTTTTTCGCCAATTTCTGGCAACTGGATGGAAGTATTGGTTTTGGGGCTCATCGTTCGTCCTCCCAGTTGATTTTGGTCATGAAATTGGGCGTCATGCGGGCGATGAACTCGGCCATCAAATGGCCGCAGCGGATCACATCTTTGATGCTGATCACTTCCACGGGGGTGTGCATATAGCGCAGGGGAATGCTGATCACCCCGGTGGGAATGCCTTCAGCCGTGACCTGAACAGCGTAAGCATCGGTGCCGGAGTGCTGCGGCATGGGGTCGATGCCATAGGGGATTTCGATTTCATCGGCCAGTTTTTTAAGCTCGCTGTACATTGCCGGGTGGATATTGGGCCCCAGGCCCAATGCCAGACCCTTACCCAGCGGGAAGGTGCGATAATCGCTGGCTCCGGGGCCTTTGGCAAAGGTGACATCGATCACAATGGAAAGGTCCGGGCGCAGTTCAAACGGCGAGGTGTAAGAGCCAAGAAAGGCGGTCTCTTCCTGCACGGTCGCCACTGCCCAGACATCCCAGGTGTGGCGCATATGCTGCAACTCCATCAGACACTGGGTGACGGCTGCAACTGAAGCGCGGTTATCCAGGCTGTGACCGGCCACACAATCGGCCGGCAGATCGATGGGCTGGCTGGCAAAGGCGATCAGATCGCCGGGGCGCACCAGCAGGGCCACCTCTTCGGGGGTTAAACCGGTGTCGATCAGCAAGTGCTCCATCTCGACCGGGCGGCCCGATTCACGCGGCGGAAGAATGGCTTCGGACGGCTGCACCACGATGCCGGGCAGCTCTTTGCGGCCATATACGGTCACCCGCTGGCCGGGCAGGATGCGCGGGTCTACACCGCCGATCTGGGTGAAATGCAGAAAACCGGCGCTGATCTGGGTGACCATCAGGCCAATGCCATCCATATGGGCGGCCAGCAAAATGCTGCGGCGGGGCTCTTCACCCCCACCGCGTTTTAAGCCATGCAGGCTGCCCACCTTGCTAACGCTAAGTGCATCGGTCAGGGGGCGCCATGTTTCGGCAATGGCTTCGCGAACCGGACCTTCATAGCCGGATAGACCCGGCAAAGAGATCAACTTCTTCAAAAACGGGGTAAGCTCAGGCATCAATTTGGGGTTCCTTTTCCTTACGGTCCAGGGGACGGTTCCGATGTGGTGGTTACGATGATCGGCGTCGCGAATTCGGGGGTATTGGTTTGAGTGGGTTCAACAATCACCGGGGTCGGTGAAGGGGTCGAAGAGGGTGGAATAAACGGGGTAAATGTAAGTGAAGGTGTAAAGGTCAGGGTGATGGTGGGGCTGACCGTGAAGGTGCTGGTGACATACAGCGGGGTGGGGGTCAGCGGGTTAATGG
>CAZQLE010000264.1:0-4452 GCA_964593905.1 uncultured Anaerolineaceae bacterium
ATGCCGAAGTGGTTGCATCGACCTTTGATGAACCGGTCAGCTCGCATGTTCGCACGGCAGAAATCACCCTGGAACGCGCCAAACGCCTGGTTGAAATTGGGCATGATGTCGTGATTTTGATGGATTCGTTGACCCGTCTGGCGCGCGCCTATAACCTGGTGGTGAACCCCTCGGGCCGCACCCTGTCGGGTGGTATGGACCCCTCGGCGCTTTATCCGCCCAAGCGCTTCTTTGGCGCTGCGCGCAATTTGGAAGAAGGCGGTTCGCTGACGATTATTGCCACAGCCCTGGTTGATACGGGCTCGCGCCTGGACGATGTGGTTTACGAAGAGTTCAAGGGCACCGGCAACATGGAATTGCATCTTTCACGCCGCTTGCAAGAACGGCGCATCTTCCCGGCCATCGATATCGAACGTTCCTCCACCCGCCGCGAAGACCTGCTGCTTGGACCCGATATCTTGCAGCGCGCCTGGTTAATGCGCCGCATGTATTTGCAGATGACGGCTCAGGCCCCGCAGGGCGCGAATATGGATCCTTCTGTTGCCACCGAAGCGATCTTGCAGCGTATGGTAAAATCCAGGAATAATATGGAATTTCTGGAAAGTTTGACGGAGGATATGTGAAAGATAGCAACACCCTGTCGCAGGGGAAAAAGGCCAAGAAGAACCGTGTTCCAGCCTGGATCTCAAATGTGGCGTGGGGGGCAGCCATCCTTATGGTGGCGTTGATGTTACTGGTGATCTGGCAGCGGGTTCCCGCGGTGCGGGCAGCCACTGAGAATATCGGAACAAATGAGGTTGCGACGGCAGCGCCGGTTGAAGCCGAAACGACCGGGTCTGACCCGGCCGGGATTATGCCCCAGTTAGAGACGGCCCCCGGTCTTGAGGCCCTGGTGCGCGAGACCAACCCCAAAACAGTCATTCCCACCCGTGGGCGCACAGAAGTGGAAACCTATACGATTTCCAAGGGCGATTCCATTTTTGGAATTGCCAATGAGTATAAGGTGGATCCTGAGACGATTCTGTGGGCAAATTATTCAATCCTCAATGATGATCCGCACATGATTTCGATCGGTCAGGAATTAAAAATTCCGCCGGTCAACGGCATCTATTACGAATGGAAGGAAGGCGATGTTCTGGAGAAGATCGCGGAGAAATATAACGCGAATGTACAGGATATCGTTGAGTATCCCGAAAACAACCTGGATATTTCAAACCCGGTGATCGAACCCGGTACCTATGTCATGATCCCCGGCGGTTCCCGTCCGCTGCGGCCGTGGGTGGTGGCTGTGGCTTATGCGCCGAAATCGGGCGTCAACAAAGGTATCAGCGGCCCGGGCGGTTGTGAAATTTCGGCCGGCGGTGCGGTTGGTTCGGGCTATTTTGCGTGGCCGGCGGGCAATCATTTCCTTTCGGGGAATGATTACTGGTCGGGTCATCTCGCCATCGATATTGCTGCCGGAGAAGGCGCCCCCATTTATGCTTCAGACAGCGGCACGGTGGTCTATGCCGGCCCCATTGGCGGCGGCTACGGTAACATGATCATGATCGATCATGGCAATGGCTATCATACCCTGTATGCTCACTTGAGCGCAGTGGGTGTGAGCTGCGGCCAGAGCGTGGGTCAGGGTTCGCTGATCGGTTTTTCTGGCAGCACGGGCAACTCTACGGGTGCGCACCTTCACTTTGAAGTGCGTCAGAACGGCGGGTTTGTCAACCCCTGGCAGGTGCTGCGCTAGCATTTTCAGCTATAACTTGCAGGGCGCCGGTGAAAACCGGCGCCCTGTTGCTTTAACGTGGGTTGAGGGGGCAAGCGCTTAAAACAGGGTCAGGTTGCGGGGTTTATTGGAAGGCAGCCAGCCAAAACGGTCCAGGTCAATCACTCCGCGCGGGTCAAATTCAACGCCTTCTTCTTCAAGAATCTGGCGTTGAACTGCGCTGCCGAACCCGGCCCCGTGCGGGCTGATCTTCCCCTGGGCGTTGATCACCCGCTGCCAGGGCACGCCGCTGCCTGTGGGTGTGGCAGCCATTGCATAACCGACCATTCGCGCTGTGCAGCCGCCCGCCAGGGCTGCCACCTGACCATAGGTGACGACCTTTCCCGCCGGAACCTGACGCACAACGGCATAAATTCGCTCACGGATTACAGGGTTAATCGTTCGTTCGTTGTCCACCGTAGAACTCCTTTGTTTCTACAAGAGACTGGGCGGGTTTACCTCAACCCGCACTTCGCGCAGATCATGGCCGCGAATGATTTGCGCGGGGTCGGGCCCGCTGAGAATGATCTGCCAGCGGTATTCGCCATTGATTTTGCCGAAATAACACGGCGCGGGGCCGATGATGCGGGTATCGGGCGCCCCGGTCAGATCGATCCAGTGTTGAACCTGACCGGCCAGATGGGTCATGCGTTCTTCGGCCGTCTGGTTTTGCATGCTGCGCACTTCCAGACGGATTAACTGGCTGAACGGAGGATAGACCATGCGGCGGCGTTTGTCCAGCTCAAGGCCGGTAAACGCTTGCAGATCGTGCCGGGCGGCGCACTGAATGGGGTAAAGCTCGGGGACAAACGTCTGAAAGATGACCCGGCCCCCCAGTGAAGTGCGCCCGGCGCGCCCGGCCACCTGGGTGAGCAATTGAAAAACCCGCTCGGGGGCGCGGTAATCGGGGAAATTCAAACCCACCTCGGCCAGCACCACCCCGACCAGGGTGACGCGCGGCAGGTCAAGCCCTTTTGCCAGCATTTGCGTCCCAACCAGAATATCGGCCTGACCGCGGATGAAGTGCCCGAGGAGGATATCATGTGCGCCGCGGCCCTGGGTGGTTTCGGCGTCATAGCGCAGCACGCGCGCCTCTGGCAGCGTTTTGTTCAACTCGGCTTCCACGGTCTCGGTGCCGGCGCCGAACTGTTTGATCTGTGGGCTGGCGCACTGGGGGCAGCGTTTGGGAAGCTGGCGTTCGTAGCGGCAGATGTGGCAGTGCAGCCGGTCGCTGCCGGCGTGGTAGGTGAGCGGTAAATCGCAGCGGGGGCAGTTGATGCTGGCCCCGCAGTTGCGGCAGAAAACATAAGTGGCGCTGCCGCGCCGGTTGAGCAGCAAAATGGCCTGTTCTCCGGCGTTCAGGGTATCTTGCAGCGCCTGTTGCAGCGTGCGGCTGAAGATGGTGCGGTTGTGGGCCTTCAACTCCTGGCGCATATCAACGATGCTCACCGGCGGCAGGGGAAGTTCGCTGCCATCGGAGGGGTTGACGCGCGTGGTCAGGTGGAGCACCGGCCAGTGTGCCATGTGTGCCTGATATTGCAGTGTGACGGGCGGCGTGGCGCTGCCCAGAATGAGCGCGCTATGGTTCAGCCGGGCATACTGGCGGGCCGCTTCGCTGGTTGAATAGTAGGGCGGTGATTCGGTCTGGTAAAACGAATCATCGTGACATTCGTCCAGAATGATCAGACCGGGGTCGGGCAGGGGGGTAAACAGTGCGCTGCGCGGGCCGATGATGACCGAGAGCAGCCCCTGCCGGGCGCGGCGCCAGGTGTCGTAACGTTCGCCGGGTGAAAGGCGCGAATGTACCAGCCCCACCTGCCCCGGAAAGCGCGCAGCAAAGCGGCGCACGGTCTGAGGGGTGAGCGCAATTTCGGGCACCAGGATGATCGCCTGGCGGCCGGCGGCCAGCACCTTTTCGACGGCCTGTAAATACAGCTCGGTTTTTCCTGAACCGGTCACCCCGATCAGCAGTTGGGGCGCTGAATCCTGGCGGCGGTTGGCTGCCTTCAGCGCGGGGGTCAGCCGCTCCCAGACGGCAGACTGCTGGGGGGTGAAAGGCAGCGTGCCAGAAGGCACAACCTCCAGTTGATCCAACGGGTCGCGCCAGATCTCGGTTTCACCCAGTTGAATCAGGTCCATTTCGGCCAGGCGTTGCAAATCGGCCAGGTTGGCCCCGCTGTTGGCATAAACCCACGCGGCTTCCACCTGCCAGGGCTCTTTCATCAAAAAAGACAACACGGCCTGGCGGCGGGTGAGCGATTCTTTACGGCCCAGCGTTTCCCAGCGGGCCGCAATTTCTTCAGGGGTGGCGCGCAGTTCCACAGTGCGCACGGTGCGCGGCCGCACGGCCGGGGGCGGCAGCACCGGGCGCGAACAGACCAAGCCGCGCTTGATTAAGCCGGCCGCGGCGGTTTTCCAGTTTTGGTGTGGGAAGGCGGCATCCAACTGCCGTCCACGCAGCGCACCGGTGTCACGCAGGCGCAGCAACACACTTTCTTGCATGGGTGATAAAGGAGATTTATCGGGGGGCTGGGTGGAGGCGGCGCGGTATTCGATATCGGCCATCTGATTGACGCCGGGCGGGAGCATAAGCTCGACCACGGCAGAAAGCGGCGCAAGTGTTTGCCGGGCCAGCAGCGGCGCAAGAGCGAGCTGGGCAGGGGTCAACACCGGGTGGGGGTCCAGCAGGGCGAGGA
>CAZQLE010000265.1:0-4403 GCA_964593905.1 uncultured Anaerolineaceae bacterium
TTGCGCGCCGGGAAATTGGCTTTAATCAACCAGGTGACAACATCCACCGAGGGGCGCTGGGTGGCCAGAATCAGATGAATCCCGGTGGCGCGGGCCAATTGGGCCAGGCGGGTGATGCTGCGCTCGGTCTCTTCGGGGGCCAGCATCATCAGATCGGCCAGCTCATCAATCACCACCACCAGGTAGGGCAGGTGCATTTCTTGAAAGCGGGTATTGAACTCTTGAATATTGCGCACACCCAGCTCGGAGAATTTGTGATAGCGGGCGTCCATTTCACGCATCACCCATTGCAGCGCGCCCACCACCCGCTCGGCATCAACCACCACCGGGGCCAGCAGGTGAGGAATGCCGTTGTAGCCGGTCAGCTCGACCCGTTTGGGGTCCACCAGAATCAGACGCAAGTCGGCCGGGGTGTTGTTAAGCAGCAGACAGCACAGAATGGCATTGACACAGACCGATTTACCCGAGCCGGTCGTACCGGCAATGAGCAGATGAGGCAGGTTGGGGATATCCACCGAGATGGGATGGCCGGAGACGTTTTTGCCCAGCGCAAACCCCAGCGAGGTTTTTAAGTGCTGAAACGATTCACTTTCCAAAACTTCGCGCAGTGTCACCCGGCTGACCTCGGCATTGGGAACCTCGATGCCAACATAGCCGCGGCCGGGCACCGGGGCCTGAATGCGAATGCGCTGGGCGGCCAACGCCAGGGCCAGGTCATCGGCCAGGGCGACAATTTTGCTTACCCGCACGCGCATCCGGCTGCTGCGGTTTTCGACAAAATCGGGTTCAACGCCAAACTGGGTCACTGTTGGGCCGCGGTGAATTTCGACCACATGGGCGGGCGCGCCAAAAGATTTGAGCGTGTCTTCGATCAACCGAGCGCGGTCTGCATCGCTGCCGGCCTGAACGGCGGCCGGGATGGGTGGGTCGAGGATGGTTTCGATGGCAGGCAGGTGCCAGTCGGGTGCGCTTAACGCGGTGGCCGAAGGCGCCGCGGGGGTCATTTTTGAAGGCGCTGCGCCAGAAACCAGGGCCGGTTCGGCGCGGGGTGTTTCGACAGCGGTTGCGGGGGGCTGCGTGATGGGTTCTGTGGCTGCTGTTTTGGATGCAGAAGCTTTCGCCCCGGCCAGGTTGGTCAGCGGGCGAAACGCGGCGGGCAGTCCGCGCGCGGGTTCGGGCTGGTGCGACGGCCGAAGCGGGGTGAAGCCGGCATCACCGGCCGGCGCCTGAGCAGAAGTCTGGGCAGTCTGACGGTTGGCAGCGGCGGTTCTGGCTTTGACCCAAAACTCATGCAGTGAAAGGTCAAAACCGAGCATCAGGCTGATGATCAGCCAGGCGAGCAAAAACACCACCGTGCCGCCATCACCCAGGGCTGTGACCAGGGTGCGTTCGAACACGGCCCCCACATATCCGCCGCCCCGGCCGGCTGCCGCGCTGGCCCACCCGCCGCCAATGATATAGTGAATCCAGGCCAGCAGGTTGAGATACAGCAGCAGCAGGCCGATCACCCGTTCAGGGGTTACGCCGGGCAGGCGCTCGATATTGCGAAAAACCAGCCATAAGCCGCCGGTGATCAAAGCCAGCGGCAGAATGAAGGTTCCCCAACCGGTCAGGCGCAGCAAAAACAGCACCCATGCCCCGGTGAGCACGCTGCGCTCACGCGAAACCAGGCTGAGTACGGTCAGCAGACCGATCACAGCCAAAAAGATGCCCAGCAGGTCCAGTTTGCGTTCGTTGGAAAGACCGCCAAACGAAAACCGCGCCCCGCGGGTCTTCTCAACGGCTTTTAAGGGCGCCTTGCGCAGTTTGGGCCGCGCCGCCGCAGATTTTTCGGCGGGTTTCTTGGCGCGTTCGCGCACCGGCGCAGGTTTGCGCATCGTTTTTGCCATGGAGGGTCGGGATGAGGATGAGGTCTTGCGGTCAGTTTTTGCCACGATCTTAGTATACCGGATTTGGTACTACTCGGCTATTGTGGAGACTTCTTTGAATTTCACACTGCGGGCTGGCTTATTGACCGGTGAAAACACGAATCAACGGAACCAGCATTTCTTCGCGGCTCAGGCCGCCGTGCCGGCCGAGAAGATGGTTTTCTTTGGGCGCCCACCACAAATAGGCGCTGCCCAGGGCGGCGGCCGTCCACTCACCAATGCGGTTCAATAGGGCCGGATGCCAGTTTTCGGGCGGGCCAAATAACCCTGCGGCGGCCCACTCGGCCGAAGGGCGCAGATCGAACAGCCCCGGCCAGTTGCGCTGAAAGAGATCGATGAGTTTCTCTGTCTGTCTGCCGTGCGGCAGCAAATAAGCCAGGCGGCTTTCTCCAAACGGCGACATCATTAACTGGTCGAGCAATGCGGGGTGGTGTTTAAGCTCGAAACGCGGGTCTTGCGGCGTGGCAATTTGCCCATGATCGGCCGTGACCAGCAGCAAAACATCCGATGGCAAACTGGCCGCCAGCCGGAATAACTGCTGGCTGAAAGCCTCAAATTCAACGAGAATACGCTCGTCATGCGGCCCGTGAAAATGGGCGAGGGTATCCATCTCGGGGATGTAAGCCCAGTGGTAGGCCCGGTCTGTTGCCGGGTGTATCACCCTCTCGCGCAGCGTCACCCACAGATCTGCGCTGGAGCGGTAGCCATAGAGCTTTGCCCCGCTGGTGTGCATCTGGGTCAGGGTCGAGCGGCTGATTGCGGCGGGCAAATAGGCGGTGGCGGCAACGCCCTGTGCGGTCAGATGATCGCCCATGCGGGGCAGATCGACAAATGTCTCGGGTTTCAACCCCAACCGCTGCAATATGCCCGGCTCGCTGTATGCTGTGGGCGAAAACTGGATGAGATTGGCGATCAGGTTGTATTCTTTGAGCCAGAGCTCATAGCCCACAATGCCGTGTTGGCCCGGTGAGGCGCCTGTCCACAACGAGGTCAGGGCTGCTGAGGTGGTGCTGGGTGCAACGCTGCCCAGAGGCAGGATTTCGCTTTGTTGGTAAAGGGAGCGCAGGCGGGTTTGTTCAGCCGTCATGCGGTTAAACATCTCCCAGCCCAGACCGTCCACTACAATTAGGACCACCTGGCGGTATTGCGTGGCAAAATGACGGTCATATTCGGGGTGCAGGGGTTTGCCCAGCGGCGCTGTGTTGAGCCACCCGCAGATCGAAGCAGGAAGATTGGCAATCGTCCGGCCGTGATAATCCGGAAAGACCAGCCCGGTCAGTGGGGCAATTTCGGGCAAGGGGTGGTTGAGGATTTTTGATAGAAATTCAGCGTCGGTAATTTTCATGCGGCCTCCGTGGTGAGGTTAATGGTATCTCAAAAAAGCGGATAAAGTTTGCACAACATGGTTGGATTTTCTCTAATCTGAAAGCCATCTGCTATAATTATTGTGATCGAAGAATGCCCGGTATGCCAATTGATCTGGCATTGTTCGATGGAATCATCCATCACCGGCAGATGATGACCTTGAATCGGCCAGGAACAAAGGTTGTGAGACATGCGGCGAGAAGTGCTTACCTGGAATGAGGTTGATAAACTTATCGACCATTTGATCCCTCAATTTGAAACTGAATTTGAAGCCATGGTAATGATTACCCGCGGTGGAGTGATCCCCGGCGGGATGATTGCCGAGGCCCTGCAGTTGGATGCAATCTTAACGGCGTCGGTTGATTTTCCGGCAGAGATGGATATGGAAAAGCAGCGCGAGAAAGCCCGTCTGCTGGCCTGGCCCAAGTTTATTCAATTCCCTGAAGAATCCACCCTGCGTGGACGGCGGGTGTTGATTGTGGATGATGTCTGGGGGTCGGGGCGTACGATTACAGCGGTAAAAAACCGCATTTCAGGCGCAGCTGCGATTCCATATACCTGTGTGATGCATTTCAACCCATATCGCAGCCTGTTTGGCACTGTGCGGCCCGATTATTACGCCGCCATTACCGATGCACACATCGTTTACCCGTGGGAGATTAACCGCGGCCCCGAAAGTGTGTTGCTGCGCAATTTTTAGTTTTGTCTTACCCGGTTGGCCGGGTGGGGTTTCCCCGTGCAGTTTGAGCAATTACCCGATTTTGTTTGCGAGCGGATAAGCGATGATTGTAACCGAGCAGGAAATGTTGGCCTATCTGGATGCTCTGCCGGTGGCTTATTCGTATTGCACCCATCCGCCGGTATATACCTGTGAAGAGGCCGACCGGTACCGTCCAAAACTGGATGGCGCATCGGTGAAGAATCTTTTCTTGCAGGATGAAAAAAAGAACCATTATCTGGTGGTCACTGAGTGTAACCGCGCGGTGGATATGAAACAGCTTGGACGGTTGATTCATGCGCCCAAGCTGCATTTTGCCAGCGCTGAAAGCCTGCAAGCGATTCTGGGGGTGCAGCCGGGGGCGGTTACGCTGCTGGCGCTGGTGAATGATG
>CAZQLE010000266.1:0-4364 GCA_964593905.1 uncultured Anaerolineaceae bacterium
TTATTATGGAGGGGGGCGGCCGGGCGGGGTGTTGGTGGCGCTGTATACCAATTACTTTTTTTCACTGTATATCGGCGCGCTGGCGGCCGGGGAGCTTACCCCGCTGACCATCGGCTCGCTGTGGTGGATTACCCGCCCGGCGTTGGATAAGATCGGGGGCTTTGAGTCGTTTACGGATACGGTCAGTGATGATGCCGCAATTGGCAAAGCGGTGGCAGCGGCAGGGATGCGCAATGTGCTCAGCCCGCTGCCGGTTAAACTGGCTTTTGAACCGCTGGATTTCGCGGGCGGTTTTTGCCATTTGCAAAAATGGGTTGCCATGCTGCGCGCCGAAGGGGCGGGGCGGTACTTCTCCATCGCTTTGAGCTGGCACTTTGTGGGGGTGGCGCTGCTGGCCGCCGGGGTGGGCTGGTGGGCCGCCCCGGCCGGGCTGCGTTTGTTTGGCCTGATCTTGGTTGCGGCGGGCATTTTGACGCGGGTCGGCAGTGTGCTGGCTTTGAATCGGTCGGTTTACCGGGGTCTGGGCCGTATGCGTTTTATGCTGGCGGTGATCGGGTATGAGCTGTTCATTGTCCCGCTTCTGTTTGGCATCGGGCTGTTTAAGCGCAGCCTGGTCTGGCGGGGCCGAAAATATGTCATCGGCCGCCAGGGGCAAATTGTGTTGAGCCAGAAAGAAGACGAAACCGGCCAATGAATCTGCGGCCGGCGAAGTGTGCTTATTGCAGTGCCACCTGGTTGGCCCAGGCATCAATTAACGCCCAGTTGCGATAATCACCGGCGGGTGTTTTCATCGCCTTCATCATCAAACGCTCGATCAAACTTAATTTTTTCGGGTCCATCACCCCGGCGAAGAGCCCTTCGCTGGCAGGCTGTGCCAGGGCGCGTAGCGGGTTGAGGTAGGCGCTGACGGCGGCGCGGTTTTCGGCTGTGTCATCTTTGAGGGTCAGGCAGACAATAAAGGCGCTGAACGGCTTGCTGTTCAACACCGCCTGGTTTTTCTCGATCAGGCTGGTGACCTCGGGGAGCACATTGCCGCCGCGGATGGCGCTGCCCAGCAGGACGGCGCTGTAGGGGCTGAGATCAGTGATTTGATCGATCGGTTTAACATCCACTGTTGCCTGGCGGGTGGAAAGAACCTGGCCGATGCGGGCAGCAATTTCGGCGGTGGAGCCGGCTTTGGTGGCGTATGCTACCAGCACACGCTTGTTGAGGGCTGTGTCGCCAAAGGATGTGGAAGGCTGGTCGATTGCGGGTTTAATGGTTGCGGCCAGTGTGCCCGCGCCGCACAGGGTAATGCCCACTGCGGCGGCGGTTAGACAGCCAGTTTTCAGAAATTTACGTCGCGAAACTTGTGTAGTAGTCATGGTTTCTTTCTTTTTTTCTTTCTTCAACTATCGGGGGCGCGGCGCAAATGTTTTGTGAACTTACGCCATGCTTTGAACCTGTGCGCCCCTTATTTTTTACGCGGGTTCTGCAATATTTTTCAGCAGCAGGCTGACCATTCGGGCGGCAAACAGGCTCATCAGAATGAATGACACGACAAAGGCGGCAATTTGCGCGGGTGTAAGAAAGACGCCCATCCACATTTGCAGTATGGTTTGCCCGATCACCACCAGCCCGATCAGCGAATTTAAGATCAGCAGTGCGGCGGCCAATGGGTAGGCAAGCGGTTCGTGACGGCGCAGCAGAATGCCGGTCAGAATGACGGCCGGAGCGATGAGTCCCATATCCAGCACATAGGTCACCACAGTGGTGTAGGAGTCCAACATTCCGGGGACACCGCCCTGGGTCAGCGCAAGGATGGGGTCAATGGCCCAGATGAAGAAGAGGACCACCCCGACGATCAATAAAAACGCAGATATACCCCGGTGGGGCATCTCTGGCCGGACAAGCGCAGGCAGCCGGGCCAGGTCGAACTGCATAAAGGCCAGGATGAAGGCAAACAGGCTGAGCGAGAAGTAGACGATATAGGCCAGAAAGAGCGGGTTATAGGCGGCGCTCAGTGCCAGTGAGGCCGAGTTATATAGAAAGTACATCAACGCGCCCAGCAGCAGGAACCCGCCGCGCAGTGATTTTTGCTGATAGCGGCGCAGGGCAACAAACAGCAGCGGCAGGGCGAATAAGAGGGTGACTGCGTCGGTGCTGCGGAAGGTGGCTGCGCCCAGCAGGGTGTCAAAGTGATACAGTCCCTGCCCGCTGATTTGAACGGTCTCGCCGTGCAATGTGGCGGCAGAGAATGAAACCCCGTTGGCAGGCCAGAACAGACCGGCCAGAGCTACGGCAGCGGCCAGAAAGAAGATCAACCAGGAGATGCGAATGAGATTTGAGGATTGTTTCATGGTGTTATGCTTGCGGGGGTGGGGTGGTGTGAATTGAAAGCAGAATGCGCCCTGAGCCGTGCAGGTGGCGCAACAGACCGATCAGCCCGGCTTGATCGGTGCGGGCCACAAGCAGGGTGTTATGCTCGGCGGTTGCCTCGAGATGCATTTCTCTGGGGCCGAAGGCAGCCACATCTTCACACCCCAGGCTTCCACGGATTAAGATCTGATAGGTGAAAATATCTTCCATTCGGTTAGCTCCAGGCCGGTGCGAAAATGGTCTGTTGTAAATCGGCTGCCCAGTTGCGCACAGCCTGCCAGTCGCGGAAATCACCTTCGGGCGATTTGACCATTTTGGCAATCTGGCGCTCGGGCCAGGAAAGGGCTTTAAAATCCATCTTGCCGGCGAACAGGCCAATGGTATCTGGCTCGTAGATCTTTCGCACGGGGTCCAGATAGGCAGAAACGGTCTGGCGGATCTCGGGGGTGTTTTCGTGCAGGAACAAACTGACGAGGAAGAACGCGGTGGGGATGCGTTCCAACCCGGCTCGCTGCGTCTCGACAAATTTAATGGCTTCGGGCATCCATCCGCCGACGCGAATGCCGCTGCCGATCACTGCGCCGGTATAGCCGGCCAGAGAGTCGACTTCCTTGATGGGCAGCACCGCAACGGTTTTTCCCTGTTCTGAGAGCACCCGCCCAATTTCCCGGGCAATTTCTCGGGTTGACCCGGCGCGGGTGGCATATGCGACTAAGATTTTTTCGGTCATGGTTTGTTTCTCCGTTCTGTATTTGATCACATTCATAGAATAGCAGAACAGAAAAACTTACAGACTACATCAATATGTAGTCTGCGGGTAAAAAAGATGTGGTTTTTAAAAAGATGGAGAAAAAGGGGACAAAGGCATCTTATGACGGCCCACTCAAAATAAGCGGGGCGTTATCAGCCCGCGGGCTTTGCATCTGCCATCGAGGTTGTTCTGGTATGAAGGATCTTCAGGAGGATCGGGAAGATTCTTCAGATTACAAAAACTTCAAACCAATGACTCTACAACAGGTTCAGTTGATGGGCAATTTCAATGGCACGGGTGCGGTTGTTGACCCCCAGCTTGCCGTAAATTTCTTTTACATAAAACCGCACGGTGTTGACCGAAATGAACATCCTGGCGGCGATCTCTTCATACTTTAACCCTTGCGCCATCCAACCGATCACTTCCAATTCGCGTTCGGTGAGCGGTTCGATAAGACCCGCGCCGGCAGCGGGCGGCTCTGGCTGCGCAGGGAAAGCGGCCAGTATTTTTTTGGCGTAAGCGGGCCGCGCTGTGCTGCCCAGGCAGAGCCGCAGTAAAGCAGCCATCTCGGGCCCTTCATCTATAAAGGCGCGCTGATAATCTTCTGGCTCGGCCAGGGCCAGGGCCTGCTCCAGGGTTTCGAGGCTGTCCTGGGTCTGCCCCAGGGTCATCTGAATCTGCGCCAGCAGCAGGAGGAGTTTCAGGGCTGCGCCGGGTATTGCGCCCGGCAGCATCTGGCGCAGTTGCGCCACGGCTGCGGGCAGTTCGTCATATGCTCTGGTCTGACGGGCGCGGTGCAGCGCCAACCGCAGCAGGGCCAGGCTAAAGAAAACCGGGGGCGGCGGGGTTGACTCAAATGAGTGCAGTGCCAGACCATTTTGCAGCAAGACCGCCTCTGCTGCGGGCAGGTTATCCAGCAGGAGCAGCATCGCCACCAACTGGGCGCAGACCTGCGGCTTAAACCAGTTTGGCGCGCCGGGCAACATCTCCAGAGTCTGCCGGGTGTTTTTCTCGGCGGCTTCTGTGTTGCCTTGCACAAATTCAAGGCGGGCAATGTTGATATAGACATTCACCAGTGAAGCATTGTGCCCTGAAAATGAACCCAGATACAGCGCCCGGTCAAAAAATTCTCTGGCCTTATCCAGGCGGTTCCATTCATACAGGATGGCGCCCAGCGCGGCATAAACCACGCCGATAATTGGGGGCAGCGGCGCGCCCGGCCGGGCGATGCGCTGGATGGCGTCTTCACCCAGGT
>CAZQLE010000267.1:0-4341 GCA_964593905.1 uncultured Anaerolineaceae bacterium
GCCAATATCTACCCGTTATACGTTCAAAAAGCAGAACGCAAACAACGCACCCGAGCAGAGGTTGACCAGATCATCCGCTGGTTGACGGGCTACAGCCAGGCGGAACTGCAGCAGCAAATTGCCCAGGGCAACGATTTTGAAACCTTCTTCGCGCAGGCGCCGGCCCTCAACCCCAACCGGTCGCTGATCAAAGGCGTGGTGTGCGGGGTGCGCGTGGAAGAAATCGAAGATCCGCTGATGCAAAAAATACGCTACCTGGACAAGCTGATCGATGAACTGGCCAGAGGCAAAGCGCTGGAGAAGATTCTGCGCCAGTAAGGGGTTAAGCCCTCACAGGCCGCCGCTGTAGAAAAACCGGTCATGCACCCGCACCCGGCCGGGGATGAATGGAGAATCGAAAATGCTCCTCGCTGACTTTAACCCCCAACCCAAACTGGTCGTCCCCCGGCACGAAGTGCTCACCCCGCGCTTTCCGGTCATCGATGCGCACAACCACCTCGACACCACCTTTGGCGGCGGGTGGATCTTCCGCCCCACCGCCGAGATGCTGGATGCGCTGGACAGCGTGCACGTCACCCACCTGGTGGACCTGGACGGCGGCTGGGGCGAGGAGATTTTGCAGCGCCATCTCGACCTGCTGGCCCCCAGCGGCCGCTTTTCGGTCTTTGGCGGGGTCGATTGGTCGCAGTGGCCGCGCCTGGGCGGGGCCTTCCCCGAATTTGCCGCCCGGCGGCTGGAGCAGCAAAAAGCCTGGGGCGCGCGCGGGCTTAAGATCTGGAAGCCCTTCGGGTTGAGCGTCACCGACCCGCAGGGCCGCCTGGCCGCGGTGGACGACCCGCGCCTTGACCCCATCTGGCAGGCCGCCGGCGAACTGAACCTGCCCGTGCTGGTGCACGTGGCCGACCCGGCCGCCTTTTTTGACCCCATCGACGCCCGCAACGAACGCTGGGAAGAGCTGGGCCAACACCCCGACTGGGCCTTCCCCAGCCCGCCCTACCCGCCTTTTATGGAGATTCTGAACGGCTTTCACCGGCTGGTCAAACGCCACCCCGGCGTCACCTTCATCGGCGCCCATGTGGGCTGTTACGCCGAAAACCTGGCCTGGGTAAGCCAGATGTTGGATGACTGCCCCAATTACTTCATCGATATTTCCGAGCGCATCGGCGAGCTGGGCCGTCAGCCGTTCAGCGCGCGGCGGTTCTTTTTGCGCTATGCCGACCGCATCCTCTTCGGGCTGGATACCGGCATCGACCTGCCCAATTACCGCCTGACCTTTCGTCTGCTCGAAACCGAAGACGAATATTTCAATTACAACACCACCCCCACCCCGCGCCAGGGACGTTGGGGCGCTTACGGCCTGGCGCTGCCCGATGACGTACTGCTTAAGGTCTATTCGGCCAATGCCGCCCGCGTGCTGCGGCTTGCCTGATTTTCCCCCGCCCCAAAAAAACCAGCCAATGCCTGTTCGGGGGCCCTTTCCGCTGGCGGTCGACGCAGCTTTTACCCGTACTCGCGGCAATAAATTGCCATATGCGGCCATCGGGGTTATCATTGCGGCACAACCTGCTTTATTAATCGCAATCTGAGGGAGAAGCCATCATGAGTGAAGAACAGCAAGACGACCGCGCGTCATCTGTTGAAGATTTATTGTCAGAAATTGATGAAAAACTGGAACATCTGGTCGATGTTTTCTATGACAAGCGCACTTCCACTGACAGCAATGGAGAAACGCTGACTACCCTGTACGGCACCAATATCGGGTCCGTCCTCAAAAGAATTGACGGCCACATCGCCGATCTGGTGGGTTCCAACCCGCCGGCGAAATCGGCAGACGAAAAAGTGGAATGGGAATACTGGGTAAGGGTGGTCAGCATCAAGCCTTTTGACGGCATTCAGAAAGAATTGAACTCGCTGGGCGCACTGGGATGGGAACTGGTCAACGTCAGCCTGGGTGACTGGTACACGCTCACCAAACCCACCGGCCTCGACAAAGATGTTCAGAGCCAGGCCGCCTCGTTGATTGCATTCTTCAAGCGCCGCAAACATCTTTAAGATTTTCCCCCGGCTGCGCAAATGTGCGCCCGGGGGTGCAATGCTTTTCGGTCAGCAGATTTTTGGGATGGACCAGACATTCAGGCCAGTCCCAAAAATCTGCTTGTGCGTTATGTTTGCCGTTATTTCTCTTTTGACTTTTGCAGCCCCAGCCCGACCACGGCCGGTAACAGCAGAAACCCCACCAGCGCCAGCACATCCACAAACGACTGGGCCGAAAACAGTTCACCCGCCTGCCGCCAGTACCAGGGCGGGATGAACGCCGCCACCGCGGCTGTCACCCCGGTTCCCACCAGCAAGCTGATGATGCGCAGCGCTGCCCGCCTGCTGCGCAGGTAGATCAGCACGCTGCCCACCATCACCAGCGCCAGAAAAACCATCCACCTCACAGAAAATCCATGCTCCATTTCATCAAACTGAATTTCCACCAGCAGCGGCATCCCACTGAACAGGCCAAAAGTCAACAGGGTCCAATCGTCGCGGATATGGGTAAAAAAACTCACCAGCGGCCGGTACGAACGGGTGACCAGCAGCGCGATGAGGGCAGCGCCGGCCGGCAGCAGCCAGGCGCGCCAGCCCCATTCCTCCCCATTAAATAGAAACCCCGGTGTCCCAGCATTTCGCATGAACAGACTGAAGATCAGCGTATGCACCACCAGCGGATAGCTCCAGCGCGGGAAATGTTGAATCCAGCCAATACACATGCCCAGCGGCGCCAGCAGCAGAACCCCGTAAAAACCGGCTCGCACCAAAAGATTCGGCCAGAACCTGTCCAACCAGCTCGACGGAAGCTCAGCCCCAATCATCACAATCCCCCACAAAACAAACAATCCCGCTCCGGCCAGGGTCTCGGCCGGGGTGGAGGCCTGAATTCTTTCTTTTTTAAGCTGCGGGTCCATCTTCACCTGCATCATGCCAACTGCCCCCAGGCTTTGCGCCAGCGCATAAAAACACTGCGCCGCGGCCTGATCACCCAACTGCTCATACGAACGTCCCAAATTCAGATACAGCGACGGGTAAAAGTCCTTCACCCGTTCAGCGGCGGCGGCGTCGGCATATTTCAACGCCTCCCGGTTCCAGTGCAGGGTTTGTTCAGCGGTGGGCTGAAAACGGGCCACATAATGGGCCGCCACGCAGGCTTCAAAATCATCCCCGGCCAGTTCCCAGGCCTGCCAGTACAATGCGCGGGCATCTGCGGGGCGGCCCGCAAATTCGGCCTGCGTCCCCAGCACACACAGCTTGACCACCGGGTTATCCAGGTCCATGGCTTTATCCACTTCCAATCCAGCACAGCCTAGGCCAACACCCGCTCCAACGCACCGTAAGAAATCACCTCATTAATGCCCTCAACAAAGCGAATCCGCTCCAAATTTCCGCTGGCCAACGACCCGCGCAGCAGGATGGGGGTTAAATCCACATCTTCTGCACCGCGACAGGTGGAAAGCACACAGTTCTCGGCGCAATAACCGCTCAAAATCACGGTGTCCACCTCCAGCGCGCGCAGTTTTTCCAACAGCGGGGTCTTGTTGAAGGCATTGCCATAGGTCTTATAAATATGGATATCGTCGGGCAGAATATCCAGATGTTCCGGCAGGTCAAAACCTGCTGTGCCAGGCATCAACTGGTCTTCTTCATCGATATGCTGCACGCAGATCACCGGCAGATTTTTTTTGCGAAACAGATCAATGGCGGCATTAATAGAAACAATCGCATCGTTCAGCGACTGCGCCTTAATCGGGTGCTTAAAAAACGCTTTCTGAACGTCAATCACAATCAACGCAGGTTTCATTGCTATTCTCCCGCTGCCGTGATCATTTTTTGAACCTCAAAACAGGCCAGTGGAATGGTCAGCGAAAGCTCACCCTGTTCAGCCGCCCGGGCGTTCAAATTGCGCTCCAACGCCGTAAAGGTTTGCACCAGCGCATCCGCTGGCACCAGGGCCTTCCAGGCGCTCATAAACCCCAGCCGGATAAAATGGTGGCGCAGCAGCGCCGATCCACTGGCAAAGCGCAGTCTGAAAGAGTCTGTGGTCGTGTGCAGCGGTTTAAAGCCGCTCTGTTCCAGCATTAAAGTCACACTTTCCACAGTACCCCGGTGCTGGATATGCGCATTTAATGCGGGCAGCCAATCCGTCAGACCCAATTCTTCCAGCGTGGCGCTAAAAATTTCATAAAACTCAACCATATGCCCGGTCAAATTGGTCGTCAAAAACAGTTTCGCGCCCGGCCGGGCCACCCGCCAACATTCCCGCAAAACCGCTCCGGGGTCTTCAAAATTATTGATCCCCAG
>CAZQLE010000268.1:0-4266 GCA_964593905.1 uncultured Anaerolineaceae bacterium
TATGTAAAGAAATTACTTCAGGCCGAAGCCGAAATCTGGCTTTCGGCTCCTTTTTACCCCCTCCCCGGTGAGCCCCCTTACGAAGTGCTGCCCGACAGCGCTGCACCCGGCCTGGTGCAAGAAGCCAGTCAACTGCGTCAGCTATGCTGCTCGATAGCGCTCAATCACCAGCAGTGTGACGATTGCAGCGCAGGTGATCCGTTTGCAGCCGCCATTCCAATTGTCACCCAGGGGTTGTTGCTTGGCGTGTTATACGTCAACCGCGCCAACCGGGCATTTTCGCCAGAAGAGCTGAATATTCTGAACGGGCTGGCCAACTATGCCGCCGTTGCCATGCAGGTAATGCGCAATACGGCCCTGAAAAACTGGCGGTATGAACAGCTTGCTTTGGTGCGGTCTGTCACCTCGCAAATTGCCAATGTCACCAATCTGGAGGATCTCAGCGCGCGGGTCACGCATCTGATCCAGGAGACCTTTCGATATTATTACGTTGCCATTTTTACGCTGGATGAAAACACCCAGCTTCTAAAATTGCAGGGCAACTCACTGCGCGACAGCGCCGGTTTGAATCTCACCCCGGTCACCAGCATTCGGGTGGGCGAGGGCATGGTGGGCACAGCCGCCGAGACGGGCAGCGAAGCTCTGGCACGCAACACGCAAAACGACCCGCGTTATCGCCATGTTGAATCCTTGCCAGAAACCCACGCAGAGTTCTCAATTCCCTTAAAGGTCGAAGACCGGGTTTTGGGCGTTCTGGATGTGCAAAGCGATAAAAGCGACTCATTTCATGAGGTCGATTTGCTGGTGCTGCGTTCACTGGCCGATAGCATTGCACTGGCCGTGGAAGGCGCCAATCTTTTTAATGAACAACAATTCCGCGCAGACCAGATCTCGGTGGTGCTTGAAATCAGCCACAAAATCAATTCAATTCTCGATCTGGATGAGCTGTTTGAGCAGGTGGTTCACCTGATCCATGATCGTTTTGAATATCCCTTTGTGCATATCTTTACCGTCCACCCCATTCGCCGCGAGATCAAATATCGCTCCGGCAGCGGTCCGCGCAGCCAAAAGATGCAGCAGGAAGGAACCAGCTACAACCTCAACGCACCCAGCGGCATCATTCCCTATGTGGCTCGCACCGGGAAGACCCTCCTGGCCAATGATGTGCGCAGTGTGGCAATTTATCGCGATTCAGAATTCCAACCCGAACGGACCCGGTCGGAGCTGGCGATACCGCTGGTTTTTGGCGAGGAAGTTCAAGGGGTGTTGGATGTGCAATCAGACCAGCCCAATGATTTTGATGACAACGACGTCTCGCTGCTTGAAAGCATCGCCGCCAGCATCAGTGTTGCCATGCGCAACGCCAACCTTTTCCGCACAGAACGCTGGCGGCGGCAGGTGGCCGACAGCTTTCGCGATGTTGCCGCCCTGATCTCGGCCAATATCAGCCCTGCTGAACTGCTGAAAATCATTCTCGATCGTTTGAAGAAAAATCTGCCCTGCGAAGTTTCTGCCATCTGGCTGCTGGATGAAACCCCCGGCGACGGGCGTCTGCCCGCGCTGCGCCTGGCCGCCGTGCAGGGCACCGATGCCGACACGCTGACCGCCGCCCAAAACAACGAAACGGTGCTCTCCATGGTAGAAGTGCTGGACCACCCCGGACCGATCATTCGCAATGCCGGTTCGGCTTTTGGGCCGCTGGGGGTTGCCAAAAACTACCCGGCAAATTACTCCTCCATCGCCGCGCCCATGCGCTCTGGCGCTGAACCGCTGGGAATTTTGGCACTGGCACACCCAACCCCCGACCGCTACGGCAGCGAAGCGCGCGATATGGTCACCACTTTTGCCAATTACGCCGCTCTGGCAATTCAAAATGCCCGCTTGTATTCTCAAGCGCAGGAAGAAGCCTGGACATCCACCGTTTTATTGCAGATTTCCGAAGCCACTCAGACCATTCACACCGTCGAAGATCTGGCTGAGACCATTGTGCGCATCACCCCCTTGCTGGTTGGGGTGCAGCGTTGCGCCATCTTCCTGTGGGAAGAAAACCGGCGGGTCTATTCCATGCAGGCAGCCTATGGGCTGGACCATGCCGCAGGTGGCCTTTTATTCCACGAAGACGATCATCCGGGTTGGGTGCAGCTCCGTCACGAAAACCGCCCGGTCTTTATCTGCGAACCTGAGCACGAGTTGGGGTTGAACTTGCCCAACGGCGAGCAAAACGAGACCCTGGTCTTGCTGCCGCTGCTGGTGCGCGGCGAACTGCTGGGGGCGCTGCTGGTCAATCATATTGCCAGCGATACCACCGGGGTAAAAAACTCCTTTCAAGAGCAGACCTTATCCATTTTGCAGGGCATTGCCCAGCAAACCGGGGTTGCGCTCGAATCTATTCGCCTCACCGAAGCCCGGCTGGAGGAAGGGTATGTCACTGCCGTTTTGCTGCAAGTTGCCCAGGCAGTGGCCAGCCAGAACAGCCTGAGCGACGTGTTGGATACCATCATTCATCTGCTGCCCATCCTGGTGGGCGTTGATGCCTGTTCAATCTATCTTTGGGATGAACGCCAAAAGCTTTTCCACCCGGCTCAGGCGTTTACTGGCAGCCATGTCAAAGAAGACGAACTGTTGAGCATCTCGTATGCACCCGGCGAGTTTGACCTGATCGATGAGGCCTTTCGTAACAACCGGCTGTATTTTTGCCCGATGAGCCACGCCGATATGCTGCCAGAAGAATGGCCCGAGCTGGGCGCAATTGCGCTGGCAGAACTGCCTTCTCCAAACGCTTACCCTGGCCAGACCTGGCTGCTGGGGCTGCCGCTGGCGGTTAAGGGAGAGGTCTTCGGAGCGATGGTGGTGCAAGAGACAACCACCCGGCCCGAATCGCGCGAGCGGCGCATTGAAATTTTGAACGGAATTGCCCAGCAAATTGCGCTGGCCCTGCAAAATGAAGAACTAACCGAAGAAATGGTAGACCGCGAACGAATGGAACGCGAAGTTCAACTGGCGCGGCAGATTCAACAGGCCTTTTTGCCCTCCGAACAAAACGATTTTCCGGGCTGGCAAATTGCGGCCCGCTGGCAAACGGCGCGTCAGGTGGGCGGCGACTTTTACGACATCTTCCAACTGGATGACGACCGGCTGGCGCTGGTCATTGCCGATGTCTCAGATAAAGGCATGCCGGCCGCCTTATACATGACCGTGACCCGCACGCTGATCCGCGCCACGCTGCAAGACTTTCACTCTCCGGCCACCGTTTTGGAACGCGTCAACCGCCGGCTGGCTTTGGATTCTCAAAATGGGATGTTTATCACCACGGCCATGGGGATTTTGAACTTGAAAACCGGCAAGATGATCTATGCCAATGCCGGCCATAATTTGCCCCTGCTGTTACATTCGGCGCGAGACCTGGTCACCCCCCTGCCGCGCGGCGGAATTGCCCTGGCCGTTCTGGAAGAAATTGAACTGGAAGACCACGAAGTCAGCCTGCGGCCGGGCGATTACCTGTTGTTTTATACCGATGGGTTAACCGATACCTTTGCACCCAACGGTGAGGCTTTTGGTGAAACCCGCCTGGTCGAAGCGTTGCGCGCCTGCGCCGGTTTTAGCGCAGACGACCTCTTGAGCCATCTTGATCGTTATTTAACGGATTTCCGTCAGGATGAAGCGCAATTTGATGACCTGACCATACTGGCCGTGCGCCGCGAGCCGGGAAGTTAACCCATCGGCTTAATCTTCCCCAAAAAAGAGCATATACCAGACTTCCCAATTCTTCCACTGTTTCACCGTCAGCGTGGGCGCAGGCGGCGGAACCGGGGTAACCCCCTGGGGCGGCAGCGGGATGATGACATTATCGCCCGGCCGGGCCATATGCGCATCTTGCCGCGCCCATTCTTCAACTGCGTTATCCGATTCGGCATAAGCCATATCGGTTTCAAGCGCTGCGCGGGTTGCCACCAGACCGCTCACATCCGTCTGAACCAGCTCCCGCTGCTCAGTGATCCGCGAAAGTTCCATCAGGCGGGTGTTCAAGTCCATCAACATGTAGCCCACCAAGACAATCGCAGCGATCAGGGCAATTCGTTTGGTTGTCAGCCCGAAGGGTAATTTCTTCATAAAGCGTAGTTTACCGCAGGAAAAGGTCGATTGCAAGACAGGGAAAGAAAAAGACCCCATAACCGGGGTCTTTTTTTCAGGGATTTTGTGGTGCCGAAGGTGGGATTTGAACCCTCACGAGGATAATCCCACTACGCCCTGAACGTAGCGCGTCTG
>CAZQLE010000269.1:0-4233 GCA_964593905.1 uncultured Anaerolineaceae bacterium
CTTCTGGTTTTAGTTGGTCCCACTGTGTAAAAACGCGGGTGAGAATCGCCAGGCGATAATCTGGCAACATAAACTCATTTAATGCATGAAAGGGCAAGAATTTGGCTTTTTGTTCGCTCATGTATCAAATTATATCAAATGAAATGGCTGCTGATTAATCATCCCGAGAAATTCACCAGATTGGCCCACATGCTCCAGCGGCGCAGCGGGCAATAATTGAAACAGGTGGGCAAAATCGCCCACCTGCTTTTTATGAACCTCACCAGGCTATTCAGAAGGGATAATGATCCACAGCAGGGCATAGATAAACAGGCCCGGAATGCCGCCCGGTAGCAGCATCAGAATGATGGCCAACCGGAACCAGAAAGAGCTGATTCCAAAGAATTCGCCCAGACCGCCACAAACACCGGCCACCCATCGATTCGACCGCGAACGCCGCAATGCATTTTTTTGTTTTTCCATGTCAAAAATTCCTTTCCAACCGTTTAAAGATCGGGCTTTTTATGGATAACTGCTCAAACACTCGGTGAAGACCTCAAATTCGGACTTTACCCCAATTGCCTGAGCATCATTTTTTATTCTATTTTGTATACGGAAATGCATTGTCAGCGTTTCAAAAATTTCAAAATTGATTAGCGGGTGCAGCGGTCCGAAAGCTCATCCAGCCGCGCAATCTCTTCTGCTGAAAGCCGCCAACCAATTGCGCCAACATTTTGATCAAACTGCCTGACCGTTTTTGCGCCCGGAATCGGCAAAGCGCCCTTGCAAATCACCCAGTTCAACGCCACCTGAGCCGCCGTTTTTCCGCCATGTTCACCCCCAATCTGGTTCATCTGATGAATCAGCGGTTGAATATTTTGCAGCAGCTTCTTCGAAGTCCGACTGCCGCGCACCCCAACGGGTGGGTTCTCGGGAGTGTATTTTCCGGTTAACAGCCCCATTGCCAGAGGGCTATACGCAATTACGGTAACCCCCAGATCTGCGCAGCGCTGCAACAGACCGTTTTTTTCAATACGCCGGTCCAAAAGATGGTATTCCACCTGGTTCGAGGCCAGTGAAACCCCCTCTTTTACCAGCGCATTATGAGCGCGCATCATCTGTTCAATTGAATAGTTGGATACCCCCACACCGCCAATCAGCCCCTGCTGAAAAACATCCACCATGGCCCCCATCCAGGTTTCAATGGTCACCGGCGGAATCGGCCAATGGATCTGATACAGCCCCGCCTGAGGCAGCCCCAGGCGTTTCAGGCTGCCGCGCAGCGCCCTTTCAAGCGACTTGCGTGACAACCGCCAGGGAAAAGGCATAAATTTTGTCGCCACCAGAGGCTGGGTGCCGCTTTCTTGAATAAAACGCCCGATCAACGTTTCAGATTTTCCCTGCCCGTAAACCTCAGCCGTATCCAGAAACACGGCCGGGTTCTCCACCGCGGCCAGAAAGACCTGGCGTAAATCCTCATCCCGATAATCTTTGCCATAATTCCACAACAAACGGTCACCCCAGGCCCAGGTGCCCAGACCAATTTCGATGCCCTCAAAAATGAGGTTCTTCTTTGTGGGGGTTGCTTCCATGGTTCCTCTTTTCCCAACTACGTTGATGGGTCACTGCTGCATTTTTCGGCGGGTCTGATCCACGACACGAAAGAAATTGATGATGTGATGGAGCGGTTTAATATGGCTTTTTTCATCTGCATAAATCGTCGAGATCGGCACATCGGTAGACCCCCAGCCGCGGCGCACGCACTCGGTGATCATCTCAACCTCAAGCTCAAAGCCGGCTTCACTGCTCTCTACCATCACTGCTGCCAACCGGCGGCTGACCAGCCGGTAGCCAGACTGATTATCGGCCACATAACGCCCCAACGCCCGGCTGAATGCCCAGCGGCCAATCGTATTGCTGGTGCGCCGCACAATGGGCATTTTTGAATAATCGCGCGTCCCAATGACCAGGTCACAATCACAAGATTCAAAAGCCCCCAGAAACAGCGGAATCTCATCCGGGTCGTGCTGTCCATCCGCGTCCAGCGTCACAACGGCATCGTAATTATTTTCGATCGCCCAGCGGAACCCGGCTTTTAGCGCAGCACCTTTGCCCTGATTGGGGTTTTGCACCCAGACTTCTGCGCCGCAATTCTTTGCCAGCGCGGCTGTTTGATCACGGGAGCCATCATCCACGACCAATACCGGAAGATATTGAGCCGCAAGGCGGACCACTTTTTCGATGTGAGCGGCCTCATTATAAGCCGGGATGACTGCCAATATTTTTTTTGCCATAAGAATTATGTTTTCTCCTCATTCACCTGCCGGCTGCCGTAATTTTTGTTCAGCCAGCTCTCATAATCGGTTTGCTCTTTCAGATTATTGACCCAGTCCTGACGTTCAAGATACCAGCGGACGGTCTTTTCCAACCCGCTCTCCAACGATTCGCGCGGCTGCCAGCCCAGTTCGGCTGAAATTTTTGATATGTCAATATCATAACGACGGTCGTGTCCGGGGCGATCGGTCACATGCTGAATCAAAGATTCATGCGGGCAGTAGGGAGCATCGGGCAGCACCTGATCGATAATTTTGCAGATTTGGCGCACAATATCAATATTATAGGGCTGGTTATCTCCACCGACCAGATAAGTCTCGCCAATCCGTCCTTCGCGCAGCACCAGATGAATGGCCTCGCAGTGATCCTCAACATACAACCAGTCACGCACCTGCTTGCCATCGCCGTAAATGGGCAGCGGTTTGCCAGAGAATGCATTTAAAATAATCAACGGAATCAACTTCTCGGGAAATTGATAGGGGCCGTAGTTGTTGGAGCAGTTTGTAATTGTAATGGGAAGCCCATAAGTGGTGTGATAGGCGCGCACCAGATGATCGGAGGCGGCTTTGGAGGCCGAATAGGGAGAACGGGGTGCATAGGGTGTGGCTTCAGAAAACGGCGGTTCTTCAGGGGTCAATGCACCAAAAACCTCATCAGTTGAAACATGATGAAAATGGACATCGTCCAATGGGAAAGTTTTTTCATTTAACCAGTATTTCCGAACCGCTTCCAACAAATTAAAGGTTCCCAGAATATTGGTCTGAATAAATTGGGCCGGCCCATGAATCGACCGGTCTACATGTGATTCGGCAGCAAAATGCACAATCGTGTCAATCTGCTGTTCACAGATCACCCGGTTAACCAGAGCCGCATCGTAAATATCCCCCTTAATAAACTCATGCCGGTCAGCACCCGGCAGGTCATCCAGGTTTTCCAACCGTCCGGCATAGGTCAAAACATCCAGATTGGTAATATGCACATCAGGTTCATGACCCAGGAGGTAACGAACAAAATTTGAACCGATAAATCCCGCCCCGCCGGTGACCAATACCCGTTTCATAAAACCTCCCGTTTTTTTGAATAAGCAGATTGCCGATTTTTTAAAAACGCTTCATCTTCATACGAAATAGAAGCGCCGCATCAGCAAAAAAACTGCATTTTGAACTGATACCACTTTTAATTATTTTACTTCGAATTGTGTTTTGCCGTCACATGGTTTTCACAGGCTTGCGTGCCCCTTGCAAGGTTTTTGGGTTGTAAGACAGCATAAGCAAAAAAAACGCCGTCACGGCTTTCTTGACGCTTAAGGGCAGGTTTGATAAAATTCATGGTCGCGATTGTGGTGGCTGTTTGCCCCCTCAATCCTATTCATTGGCGGCTGAAAAGCCGAACTTCATCATAGAGCGAAGGTAACCCGCAAAGATGGGTGAGAGGCGCTCGAAGGGAATATCATGAAAAAAGCAGTAGTAGCAGCAACTCGCCGGACCGTAACCGGCAAACAGGTTGGCGCTTTGCGCCGTCAGGGAAAACTCCCCGGGGTTCTCTATGGTCACAATTTCACCTCCACCGCCATCATCATGGAACGCCATGAAGTGAGCATGAAATTGGCCGGTTTGACCTCTTCAAGCCTGGTAACCGTTGTTCTCGATGGAAAAGAACATGCCACACTGGTGCGCGAAAAGCAGCGCAATTACATCACCGGTGAACTTCTGCATGTTGATTTTCAGGTTGTTTCACTCACCGAAAAAATCCGCGCCAATGTCGGTGTGGAACTGGTGGGCGTTGCCCCCGCGATCAAGACCTTTGGCGGCGTTGTGGTGACGGGCATGAGCCAGATCGAAGTTGAGTCCTTCCCGCAGGATCTGCCGGAACGCGTGACCGTGGATGTTTCTTCGTTGAAAAGCATTGGCTATTCTATTC
>CAZQLE010000270.1:0-4197 GCA_964593905.1 uncultured Anaerolineaceae bacterium
GAATACGGCTGGCGGGGTTATTTGCAGGGCGAACTGGTCCACCTGGGGCGCATCCGCGGGGTGGGGCTGCTGGGGATCATCTGGGGGGTCTGGCACTGGCCGATCATCTGGATGGGCTATAACTACCCCGGTCAGCCGGTGCTTGGCTCGCTGCTGATGACGGCCTACACGGTGGTGCTGTCGTATTTTCTGGCCTATGCGGTGTTTAAATCGAAGGGTGTGTGGACGGCAGCCTATCTGCACGCGCTTAACAATCAGGCCATGTCCTTTTTTCTGGCTGCGGTGGTGACGCCGGTGAGCATGGTCATGTCGTTTGGCATTGGCGTGCCCGCGCTGGTTTTGTGCGGGCTGGTTGTGCTGCTGCTCTTGCGCGACCCGATCTGGAAGGAAACGGATTAGGGACTGTTATTCAGTGGAAAGCAGGCGTTTTTCGCCGGCCATAATTTAGAGCAGAGCAGCCTTTGGGGCTGCTCTGTTTTATTTGGTGTTGGTCGGGTTTTGCCACGGGGTGAAACCCGCAGCGGGGGGCAGGATGACAAAAGCGGCCAGTACGTTTGCAGTGATGTATGATATAATTCAATGAATATTGAAGTATATTCGAGGCATATCATGGACAGCTCCAGTTTTTCAAATGACCGGCTCTCTGAGCTGGCGCGATGGCTGAAGGTGATTTCTGAGCCAAACCGGCTGTTGTTGTTGGAAAAAATCATCGCGGGTGTGCAATGCAATTGTGAACTGGGCGATGCACTGCAAATTGCCCCCAATTTAATCTCTCATCACCTCAAAATTTTGCGCGAGTCGGGTCTGGTCGATGTCGAACGCGACCCGGTGGATGCTCGCTGGGTTTATTACTCGATCAATCGCACCGCTCTGGATGCGCTTAACCAGGTGTTGGGATCTTTTTTTGATCCGCAGCGGATTAAGCCGCGCCGCCTGACCTGCGGTCCGCGCCTGGGGATGCGCATGGACAGCGATTTACCGATCATTCAGGAATAATTTTTTACCCCAACACTTCAAAGGAGATTGAATTATCGTGACTGCAACGAACCCGTTCACCCCGCAAGAAACCGGCCGCAAGGGCCCGATGGTATTTTTGGATGTAGAGATCTTTGATCCGCCGATGTGCTGCCCGACCGGCCTGTGCGGCCCGGCTTTGGACCAGACGCTGCTGGATGTAAATGATATGATCTTGAGTTTGCAAAAAGACGGCTACCAGGTGGAGCGGTATCAAATGGCCAGCAGCCCGCAGATCTTTCTGAACCAACCCGAGGTGATGCGCCTGGTGCGCGAGAAGCAACTGGAGGCGCTGCCGATTGTGATTGTGCGCGGCGAGATTCTGGCTGTGGGCCGTTACCCGGCGCTGGGTGAAATTCAACAAAAACTTCAGGGGCAGCCATAAAATGACCACCCAGTATATCTTTTTCTCGGGCAAGGGCGGGGTGGGCAAGACCTCAATGGCCTGCACCCACGCGGTGCGCATGGCAGAGGAGGGCAAAAAGACCCTCATCGTCACCACCGATCCGGCTTCGAATCTGGCAGATGTCTTTGAACAGCCGATTGGCCACAAAATTACCAAAATTCAGGGGCAGCCCGGTTTGTGGGCGATGGAAATTGACCCCGATAAGGCCACGCAAGAGTATATCGACCGTGCGATGGAACCCATTCGCGCGGCCTTCCCTGCGCAAATTGTGCAGGTGATGGAAGAACAGATGAGCGGCCCCTGCACGGCCGAAGTGGCTGCGTTTGACCGCTTTACCGATTTTTTGGAACCGCAGACGGTGAAGGACGAAGCCTTTGACGTGGTGATTTTTGACACCGCCCCGACCGGCCATACGATTCGGCTGCTTGAGCTGCCCGCCGAGTGGAGCCAGTCCATCGAAGCGGCCAGCGCGGGCAGCGGGCAGACCTGTCTTGGGCCGGCCGCCGCCATTCAAGATGCCCGATACAAGTATGAACGGGCTCTGGCGGCCATGCGCAGCACTGATCAGACCGCGTTCGTTTTTGTGCTGCACCCCGAGGCCATTTCAATTAAAGAGACCCTGCGCGCAATTGCCGAGTTGACCAGACTGGGTATTCAAAATTACCGGCTGATTGTCAACAGCATTATCCCGCCTGAGGGCGCACAGAATGAGCTCTTTGCCGCCCGCGCCGCAATGCAGACGCGGTATCTGGCGCAAATTGACGGCCTGCCATACCCAACCCGGCGGATGACCCTGCTGACCGGTGAAATTAAAGGTGTGCAGCGGCTGCGCCAGGTGGCGAAGATCTTCTTTGATGGCAGTTCAGCGGCTGCAACCTTTGAAGCCGAAGCAGTTCCTGCACAGCTCGAGCTGGCCGCAACCGCGTTGGAGGAGATTCGGGCGCGCTTGCAGCCCGGAGAGCAGCCGCGGACCGTCTTCTTTGCCGGGAAAGGCGGGGTGGGCAAGACGATTGCCTCGTGCATTACCGCCGTCTGGCTGGCGCGCCAGGGGCACAGAACCCTGCTCTTAACCACCGATCCGGCCGCGCATCTGGGCGATGTGTTGGATGCGCCGGTGGGCGATGAAATTGCGCCTGTCAGCGGGCAGCCGAATTTGTGGGCGGTTAAGATTGACCCGAAAGCCGCAGCAGAGACCTATAAGGCGCGCATTTTGGATGACGCCCGGCGGCGCGGCCGGCCCGAAAAAGCAATTGAGGTGATGGAAGAAGAACTGAACTCACCCTGCACCGAAGAGATGGCGGCTTTTGATAAGTTCATTGAATACGCTTCGCAGGGAGAATGGGCGTCGGTGATCTTTGATACCGCCCCGACCGGGCATACGCTGCGCCTGCTTGAACTGCCGGTGGACTGGAGCCGCCAGATTGACGTGAAGATCTTTGCCTCGGTGGATGCCGCCGCCGCAGATGATGTGGCCAAGCAGCGCTTTGGAAAAGTGATTGAGATGATGCGCGATCGGCAGCAGAGCACGTTTGCTTTTGTGATGTACCCCGAAGCGACCCCCATGATCGAAGCCTGGCGTGCGGCCAGAGAACTGGAGACGGTGGGTGTTCAAGCGGGCCTCGTGGTGGCGAATATGGTTATTCCGGCCCAACAGGCCAATACCACCTTTGCTCATGCCCGGCGCGCCATGCAGATGAAGTATCTTGCCGAAATTTCTGAGCGGTTCAAACTGCCCATTGCGCAGATCCCGCTCCTTTCACACGAAATTAAGGGATTGGAAATGCTGGCCAGGCTGGGCGAAGAAATTTATCAGCCTGATCTGGCAGCCGAACCCGGACGGAGCGGCTGATGGCGGGGGTTATCGTGGTCACCATTATTGGCGCACCGGTTGCCTGTGCAGAGGGCGTTAAAGAAACCTGGCGCGAGGTTGCGGCGTGGGCCGCGGGGCAGTTGCAGAACCGCTTTGGCGATCGGGTGGAGGTGCAATATTTTGATTTGTTTCATCCCCAGTGCCCGCCCCTGCCGTCTGCCAGCCAACTGCCGGTGGTGATGGTGGGTGATTGCGTGATCAGCAGCGGCGGAAAAATCTCGGTTCCGCTGATTCGCAAAAAAGTTGAGGAACTGCTCGGGTAAGGTCCCTCTGGGCCGGGTTTTGCCACGGGGTTAAAACCGCAGCGAGAGGCAGCTGAGGCCGCCGTCCATTTTTTGAAACTCGCTCATCTCGAGGGGCAGAACGTGACAACCCAGGTCTTGCAGCGCCTGTTGCAGGCGCGGGTGGCCGGCGGGGAGCAGAACGCGGTCGTTGACGCGCACGCAGTTGGCGGCGTAGTTTTCGGCCGGGTCGACGCGCAGGATGTTGTACCCCGCAAACTGGGGCAGACCGGCAAAGGCGTCGATGAGCACCAGCAGATTGTCACCTAGAAAGGCGATGCCGCTTTTGAGGTGCAAAATGCCGGGGATGCCCTTGACCGGCACCACGCTGCTGGTGAAACCTTCTTCGGCCAGGAAGGCGGCCAACTGCTGTGCGCCGGCTTCATTGGTGCGCTCGGAGAGGCCGATGAAGAAGTGTGTGCCGGCCTCACAGATATCGCCGCCATCCAGGGTGCCGGGGGCGGTGATGGTGTGGATCTTCTGGTAAAAGCGCTGCAGCACGGGCAGCATGTCTTCGACTTCGCCGGCGCGCGAGGCAGCGCCCGGACGGGTGAGCACGGCGCAGCGGGGGGTGAGCACGGCCGCATCTTCCACAAAGGTGGAATCGGGGTGGCGCGGGTCGGGGG
>CAZQLE010000271.1:0-4147 GCA_964593905.1 uncultured Anaerolineaceae bacterium
ACGCGGGCCGGGTCTATTTGCCACGACGATCACATCCGGCTCCCAGGCGCGCAGTTCTTCAAACGCCTGCAAGATAAAATCATAGCGCCGAAACATGCGCTGTGAGGGTAGCCAGCTAATTTCAAAACCCGGCGCATCGGGCAGCCCATATTGCGCCGCCAGCACGCTCCAGTCGGCCTGAACAGCGCTGCCCGGCGCCCACAACCGCACCGTTCCATGCACTCCGGCCAGCGCCTGACAGACCTTCATCACCTGGATGCTGTTGGCCGTGCTGGATGGAATTTGAGAGGTGGTAACACAGGCAATTTTCATGCGAGATTCTCCACAACAGCAGCAGCCTGCCGGGCGTGGGCGCGCATCTCACGCACCCCGCGCCAGGCTACCCAGCCAATTGAGCTGACCAGGTAGGCCGACATCAACCCGGCCTGCGCGGGCGCACCCCACAGCGGCACCAGCCAGAACATCAGCGCCAGGCGCACTGCCCCGGTGATCAACGTGACCCGCAGCGGCAAATTGGGCCGGTTTAACGCCAGAATCAACGGCCGGTTCCAGAACAGCGCGTTGGCCGCACTGTATCCAATCAGCAGAATCAACAAAACCGGCAGCGCCGGCAGGTAAGCCCCGTTTTTAATCAGGCTTAACACCGGGTAGCCGATCAGCGCTGCCCCGACCGCGGCCGCGGCCGTCCAGCCAAAGGCCATTGTTGAGGTGCGGCGCAGCAAACGCCCCAGCGCGTTCCATTCTTTGCGCGCCACGGCCTGGTTAATCTCGGGCGCAGTGGTATTGATCAACGGCTGCACAGGCATGATCACCAGCCCGACCAACGCCTGGGCAAATTTATAATATCCGGCTGCGGTATTGTTCAGGAAGAACCCGATCCACAACACCTCACTGTCACGCAGGACCATGTTCAGCGTTCCGCTCAGGTTGGTGCTGATGGCAAACCGCCCCACCCCGCGCCAGTCGGAAATGGCATTGAGCGGCGCACGGCGCCAGTCTTGGCCAAAGGTGTCTTTCATCGAACGCAGCGCCAGAATAGCAATCCCCACGCCATACAACACTTTTCCGGCCAGATAGGCCAGCAAGATGACAAAGAAACCGCCAAAAAACAGGTAACCGCCGACCACAATCAGGGTGGTGACGATGTTTTGGGCCAGCGTCAGCGCCGCCTGACCGCGGTAGCGATTGCCCAACTGCAACACCGCCACCGAAGTCTCAGATACCAGATTGGCCACCAGGGTCAACCCGTAAAAGGCAATCCAGTTTGTTACGGTAACATCTTTAATCAAAAAGCGGGCCGCCAGCGCGGCAGTGACCAGCAAGAGCAGGTAAGACAGCAGCGAGGTGATCAATTCGGCCAGCGCGGCCGCTTTAACCAGCGCCGCCGCCTGCACCTTTTCACCCAGCGCCAGATGCTGCCCGCCGTGCTTGATGACCACTTCGTTCATGCGAAAGGAAAGCAGCCGGTTGACCGTTGAAACATAGGTGGTCACCATGCCCAGCACACCATACATGGCCGGGCCGAGCATAATCGGCACGAGCAGACCGATGATATACCCCAGCCCCATGCTAATCGAATTGCTGCTGAACAGATAACTGGAATTACGGATCACCCGTCCCAGCAGGGGATCCTGTCGCCAGCGCTGAACCAGGGCAGAAAGACGGCTCATGGCGTGTCGACTTGACTCGCCCACGACCTTTCCTGCATGTACCAGTCCACCAGGTTCTGCATCCCCTCGGTCAGGTCTACCTGAGAATCCCAGCCCAAAAGCTGCCGGGCTTTGCTCACATCGGCCCAGTTGGCGAGCATATCAGCCTTATGAAAAGGCAAATGCTCCACCAATGCCGGTTTACCGATCATGCGCTCCATGCTGCGGATCATTTCATTGATCGTAATGGTTTCATGTCCGCCGAGGTTAATAATTTCATAGCCCACCGGTTTCAACCCGAGGATCGTCCCGCGGGCGATATCATCCACATAGGTAAAACCGCGCGACTGCTCACCATCGCCGTTCAAGCGCACCGGTTTGCCCTCGGCAATCCACTGGCAAAAGCGGAACATGACCATATCCGGGCGTCCGGCCGGGCCGTAAACGGTGAAATAGCGGAAGACGGTCACATCCAGGTCGTAGAGATAGTGGTAGGCATGGCACATGGCCTCGGCGCCCTTTTTGGAGGCCGAATAAGGCTGCAACGGGCGGCTGCTGTCGGCGGTTTCGGGGGTGGGGTAGGGAGCATCGGCCCCATAAATGCTGGACGTGGAAGCCAGCACGAATTTCTTTACCCCGTTGCGACGGCAGCCTTCCAACAGGTTCAGCGTGCCGGTGGTGTTGGTGCTTAAAAACACCCACGGGTCTTCCACGCTGGCACGCACCCCGGCGCGGGCCGCCAGGTTAATCACCCCATCCACCGGTTCGGCAAACAGCGGTTCCACCTGCTCCATCTGCGAAATATCCACCCGCCGAAAATGGAAACCGGGCAGGGTTTGCAGCCGCTTCAGACGATATTCCTTGAGACGCACATCATAAGCCGTGTTAAGGTTGTCTGCCCCGATCACAGTATGACCGGCAGCCGTCAGAAATTCAGCAACCCGCGAGCCAATAAACCCCGCCGCACCGGTGACCAGATAGCGCGCCATTAGAGCCTCACAACTTTCGGGTTGTTCTTGCCCGCTTTTTTGAGTGCGTTGCGGGTATCGACGATCAACTTCGCCTCGTTCAAAATCGCGCTGTAATCATATTCCGAATGGTTGGTCACAATGCACACACAGTCGGCCCGGCGCACTTCGGCCATCATATCTTCAACCGAATTCATCTCCCAGCCCTCATGATCGATGCAAGGGATAAAAGGATCGTGATAAACCACATCGGCGCCCTTGTTTTGCAGCAGACCAATCACATCCAGCGCCGGCGATTCGCGCAGGTCGTCGATATCGGGTTTGTAGGCCACGCCTAACACCAGCACACGGCTGCCCTTAACCGGTTTGCCGTGCTCGTTCAGTGCATCCTGCACCTTGCCCACCGCAAAACGCGGCATGCCGGTGTTAATTTCGGAGGCCAGTTCGATAAAGCGCGCCGTGTAATTCAGCGAACGCAGCTTCCACGACAGGTAAAGCGGGTCAATGGGAATGCAGTGCCCGCCCAGGCCGGGGCCGGGGGTGAATTTCATAAAGCCGAACGGCTTGGTGGCAGCGGCGTCGATCACTTCCCACACATCCACCCCCAGCCGGTCGCACATGATGGCCAGTTCATTCACCAGCCCGATATTAATCATGCGAAAGGTGTTTTCAAGCAGTTTGGCCATCTCGGCCACTTCGGTCGATGAAACCCGCACCACCGTATCCAGCGCCTGGTCATACCACGCCGCAGCCACATCCGAGCACAGCTCGGTAATGCCGCCCACCACTTTGGGGGTGTTTTTGGTCGTCCAGTCGGTGCGGCCGGGATCCACCCGTTCGGGCGAGAAAGCCAGGAAGAAATCCTGCCCGGCTTTAAGGCCGCTGGCTTCTTCCAGACGGGTCAACACCAGTTCGCGGGTCGTGCCGGGGTAGGTGCTCGATTCAAGCACCACCACCATTCCGGGGTGCAGATACGGGGCCAGCGATTCGGTGGCCGAAACGATAAACGAAAGGTCCGGGTCGCCGGTTTTGCGCAGCGGGGTGGGCACACAAATGCTCACTGCCTCTGCGTCTTTCAATACCGCAAAATCGGTGGTGGCCGAGAGCCGCCCGGCATCCACCAGCCGTTTTACCTGTTCAGATGAAATATCCAGAACATAGCTTTCTCCCCGGTTGATTGCTTCAACTTTCCCAGCAACCGGATCCACCCCGATCACCTTAAAACCGGCCTCAGCAAACACAGACGCCAGCGGCAGCCCCACATAGCCCAGTCCAAGGATCGCAACCACGGCGGATTTATCCTGCAAACGATGCATCAACGTGTTAAAAATTTGATTTTCCATAGGGTTCTTTCTCTGAAAGTGGACTTTGAAAAACCTCAATACACTTCATTTTACCAGAGACCACACGATGCGGCATCCGGGTAATTTTTCCCGCCCCCCGTCCGACAGGGTGCATATCTGACGGGTAAGCACCGTCCTCTGCACCGCTGCGAGGCAAAAAAGGACTGCCACCCCGTCACCCCGCGGC
>CAZQLE010000272.1:0-4119 GCA_964593905.1 uncultured Anaerolineaceae bacterium
CCCGATCTGAGCGGCTGGTTTCGGGCAGCGCCGTTGAAGTTGGTGCAGCGGTCGGGCGGAAGGTGGGTGTGATCAGCGCTTCGGGCGGGTAGACCTCGGCCATTGCCGAACGCCAATCGAGCCCCTCGCTGGCGAGATACAGGTTAAAGCGTGCCGCCGGAAGGTAACTGCGCCAGTTGGGTAAAGCCGGCAAACGCAGCCAACCGAAGCGCTGGGCAATTTCGGTGAAATCGATCCAGTAACCGTTGGGAATGCCGCTGGCGCGGCCGCCCTGCTCATATTCATTGGCATTCCCTAAAAACCGGGCGTTCATATCCCAGGCGGTGGCGGTAAGGGGCTTGCCCTGCGAACCATCCTGATAGCGGGCGCGCAGGTAGATGCGCCAGTAGGCCTGGCCGTTAAAGTTCTCCCGCTCCAGGGTCATCCATCCGGCGTTGATGGCAATTGGGTTCACGGCCACAGCGCGGCCGGTATAAAGCCAGTTCTCTTCCAATCCGGGTGAGGCAGGTTCGTTGAAAGGAATATAAGCGTTCTCAAGCGATGCGAGAAAATCCCAACCGGCTTCGCTCGCCACCTGGGCGCGCATGGCGTTGAAAGATTCATCCACGGCGTCGTGCAGGTAACCAAACGGTGCGGTCACATCTTCCAGCGGGACGATGCTGAAGCGCCCGCCGGCAGCCAGTGCGCCGTTGTTTAACCCGGCACTCCAGGTTCGATTTTCAGGTGTAACTTGAAGCGTGGTATCCAGAGCCTGCTTGAGCAGCGCGGCGGTTTCGGGCGTGGTCCACAAAAGCCCGTTGATCTTGCCGGCCATACGTACCGGTGGCAGTGAGAGCCGATTTTCGCTTAATGAATAAGCGGTTAAGGTCACATCGGTGGGGCTGTTGATGACCGCAGCAATGGAATTGGATTTTGCGTTCCAGACCAATTGATTGCCAACATCCACCGGCATCACCGGGCGTTCCGGTTTTTGCGGATTCCAGATCTGGATCATTGAAGCGCCGCTGGTGTTGGCCGACCAGGCCAGAAAATTCCCGTCGTGCGCCCAGGCCGGGTTGTGTTCCTGCACATCGGGGTTGTGGCTGATATTTTGAAAACGGTTGTCCACCTGATCCAGTCGCGCAATCCAGATATCTTCTTCGCCGCTGCGGGTTGAAACAAAGGCCAGTTCACGTCCGGCCGGAGACCAGGCCGGCGCATAGTCTGCGGAAGGATCCTGGGTGAGCCGGATGGGGGCGCTCGCTGGGTTTGCGGTCGATTGAATGGCAATTTCCAGGTTCCCGTCCAGATACGTTGTGAAGGCGATCCACAATCCATCGGGCGACCAGGTGGGTGAACCATCAAACTGGGGCGTGTCGGTAATGCGGCTGATTTGACGTGATTTCAAATCGAGCAGATAGATATCCCAATATCCGTTGCGGTTGGAACTGAAGGCCACTTTGCTGCCATCGGGGCTGATGGCCGGGGTTTCGTCATCCCAGGGTCCGGCAGTTAAGGGCGTCAGCGGAAAATTGACCGGGTGGAAAAGGTATAGATGGCTCTTTTCGCCGCTTTTCATTGAAAGCAGAAACAACCCGTCTGAAAGCTGGTCTGCCGGGGTTTTGTTCTGGTTTGGGTCTTCGGTGGGAAAAGGCGCGGTCTCGGTGGGCAGCGGTGCATTGGTGGGGGTAATTGAAAGATCGAATTGAACCGGCGCTACCTCGCCCATGGCTTGCAGCGGCTGGGCCTCGGCTTTTACCGGTTCGGCTTCAAGCAAGGGCCGCACCACCAGCACATTCAATGCCAGGATGATGGCCAGAAGATTGAGGATCAGCAAGAAGATGATCCGGGTTGCGCGATTGGACTGATTTTCCATGCAGGTCGATCTTTACCCAAGGGTTGATTTTCTGAGATTGTAGCATGAGCATTAATAAAAGAACCCCCTCAAGGGGGTTTTGAAAAGCACCTGTAAAGTTTCTGCTTAAGTCTAAGGTTGGGTGGCAGATTGCAGAATTGGCAGTGGATCGAGGATCTGATACTGCTGGCTGACCCGCCAGGCGCAATAATCGACCATCTCTTGATTGGAGGCATTGGCGATATAAAAAGCCAGGCTCTCAAAACGCGCGTTGGCAGGCCCCACGCGGGCCTCAAGGTGCAGGTGGTCATTAACCGACATCCCGGTGGTTCCAACACTGCCCAGAGCCTGGCCGCATTCCACCCTGTCGCCGGCTTTTAGCGCAGAGGGTTCGGCCATGTGGGCGTAGAGCAGATAAATGGACTGTCGGGCGGCATTCAGCGCGGGCTGAGCGGCTTCGGGGGTGGGGCAGGTCATTGCCGGCGCGGCGGGCAGGGTTGGCGCGGGTGTGGGAAGCTGCAACTGGCTGAGCAGCGAGCGGGGAAACTGGTCCAGCGGAGTCTCGATGATGACTGCATTGCCATATGGCGGACGATCTTTATATGAAGCTGCAACCACCCCCGGCAGGGCAGATAAAATTGGAAGCCCGTGCATGGAAGGCCGATCCGGGCGGCTCCAAAAAGCAAAATCAACCCCGTGGTGGCCGTCATCCAGCCCCGGATGCGGCGTGGCGAGCGGATTGGTGATGATGGTACTCAGATCGGCGAGGGTTAATCCTTCCAGGGGGGAACAGACGTTTATGCGGGGCTCGGCTGTGGCGGTGGGCGGCGCGGTTGGTGTGTGGGTTGCGGTGGCGGTGGGGAAGGGAGTCTGGCTGGCTGTTGGAATGGGCGTAGAGGTTTCGGCGCTGGCGGTTAAACCTGTGCAGCCGGTTAACCCGGCCAACACAAACAGGAGCAGCATCACCCTGTGAAAGAAAAGACGGAGATTGGACATGAATTTTTTAGATGCCGACCGGGGGCGCTGCCTCGTGGGGCAGCTCAAATGGAACAGAGCGATGGTCCACTTCACCGATTTCGGGGTAATCGACCGAGATTTCCAGCCGGTAGGCGCCGCCAATTGGGCCTTTGCGGATATGCAGCGTGAAGGATTGTTCCACATCAATGGCTTCGATGATGACTGCGCGCGATACTTCTTCTTCTGCCGTGTCGATCACCGACAGGGTGATATTGGGCAGCTTCTGGAACGGAGTCAGTGAAAACTGCACCCGCACCCGGCGGCCGTCGCCCCAGGCCTGTGCGCTGACCTGGTCAAAGCGCACCTGTTCGGGCGGAACTGCGTCTTCAGCGGGTTGAAAAAATGAATGTGGCATGTGAGCCTACCTTTGTGAATTAATCGCTGTGTAAGGGCGATTATACCGTGTTAAAAATAAATTGGCGTGGGTAAGAAAACAGCCGCGATGCATGATCGCGGCTGTGGCAACACAAAGCAGGGTCCAATTATTCGGCAGTAATGCGGCGCGATTCCAGATAGAAGCGCTTTTCTTTGGCTTCGCCCATCGAGAAGGTCTTGCGCGGCAGGGCACCATCAACAATGACGGTCTTGAAGAAGTTGAATTTGTCGATGGCGGGCACATAACACCCCAGATGACCCGCCTGGCTGCCCAGGCGCACGGTTACGTCTTCACCGTGAACATAGTCGATCTTCTCAAAGCCATCTTCCTTGCCCCACACATCCAGGAAGAGTTGCAGTGTGCCCACCGGCAGGTTGGTTTTGGGATCGGTAATGGTGACCACTTCGAACCCGGCGGGGGTGATCAGACCAAAGCACTGTTCGGGGCCGGTCTGTTCATCTACCCGGCGAACCATTTCTTTCTGGTCAGATACCTGCTCAAAGCGCACTTTACCGGGGTAGTAAGCGGCAAAAGCGGTTTTGAAGTCTTTTTTGACGTTGAACAAAACACGGTGAATGGGTTCAAATGCCAGGCCTTCATCGTGAATGTTTTCAATTTCCACCAGAGCGTAGCGCGCCGGGTGATCCATGCCAACCTGGCCCTTAATTTTCTCCCAGATCGCCTTGGCGGTCGCCAGTGAGTGGTTGCCATCGCCCATTGCGAAGAGCAGTACGCCCAGATCTGCCGAGACGCCATATTTGTTGACAAAAGCCTGCGGGTCTGCCAGGGCGGTTAAAGCCGCGATGACCCGGGTTTCCAGAGCGACATCGGCCGCAGAATAACCCTTCAGGTGGCCGCTGCCGAGCATGAGTTCAAAATCGTATAATTTCTT
>CAZQLE010000273.1:0-4116 GCA_964593905.1 uncultured Anaerolineaceae bacterium
GGGTGGCCCGATTAGCAGCCAGAATCATCACTTCGGTCAGTTTTTCGGGCGCACCAGGGAATTGCGGGTCCACCTTGATCACATATTCAAAGCGCTGCTGCGCCGATTCCAAACGCCCGGCCTCCATGTCTTGTATACCCAGGGCAAATTGTTCGGTGGTGATCAGGTTTTTCTGGCTGTCCATTTGCTGCGTACGGTCGTTGACCGCCGCACGATAACCGGAATAACCGCCCGCTGCAATTACCAGCAGCATTACGACAACCCCAAGCAGCACCCAGGGCCAACGGCGGGGTTTCTCGGGTTTTTCCTCAGAAACCTGGCCAGGCTTTAGCTGAACTGGCTGGGTATCGTGTTCAATTTTTACAGGTGTAGTTTCATCAAAATTCTGGTCAGACATAGGTTCCATTATACCCCAGTTTCAAGGCTCAAAATTTGAGCAAGATGCGAATTTCCTTCCAGATCAGCGGCAGCGCAGCAGCACCGCCCGCCGCCATTGCCAGCACAGCCCCCATCCAGTCTGGCAGCAGATTCGCCGAAAAGCGCATTATGCCGGTTGTCACCAGCCCCGTCAACAGTGCGGCCAGAACTGCGCGCAGCAGCGTGCCCCCCGGTTGGAACCGCGCAGACAGACGGCGCTTTTCCATCGCTTCCTGATCCACCAGCCAGGCCATCACCCTGCCCCAGAAACCGGGCCGCGCCGCAGGACGGAAGAACCGCCCATAAAAGCCGCTTAATCGTGCGGGACTAACGCGCAACAAGGCCAGCAAGAACAGCGCCTGGGCTGTGAAAGCCAGCGAATCGGTCAGGCTGACGCCCGGCGCACCCAGCGGGCGGTAAAGCAGGCTGCCCACCCCAATATACAGGGCAAGATTAACCAGGCTGCCAAACAGGGGTGTGATGGCATCTTGCTGGGCATAAAACGAGCGTGAGGCCACCTCAAGCAAACAGTGACCAATTAACCCAGCCAGATACCCGCGCACCGTCCACACCACCAGGTCGGTAGCGCCGACATCAAACCCGAAGGCCAACTGCACCAACGGACCCACTCCCACCGCCAGCGCCGCGCCAACCGGCAGCGCCAGACCCAGATCGATACGCACCGCCCGTTCAATTGTCTGCCGAAAAGCATCGGCCTCGCCGCGGGTGACCAGCTCAGAAAGCGTGGGCAGAATAGCCGTAGCAATTGCGGTGCCGATCAGCGTCTCGGGTACCTGCTGAATCATCCAGCCCAGCGTCAGCGCCGTCACCGAGCCTTCGGTAAGACGTGAAGCCAGATTATCGCGCACAATAAAAATCAATTGCACGGTGAAAACGGTGATCAGACGTGGGCCCAACACCCGCAACACCTGCCGCACAGCCGCATCACGTAGATGAATTTCGGGCGTCCAGCGGAATTTATACTTCAACAGCCCTGGAAGTTGAATTGTCAGGTGCAGCGCCGCGCCCAGAATCACGCCATAGACCAGCCCGTAGACACCCAGATTAAACGCCGGCAGGGTCACCCCGGCCAGGGTATAGCCCTTCTCGGGCGCCAGCACCAGCGCGCCAAAGATCTGCCCCAGGTTATACAGCAACGGCGCCAGCGCCGGCAGCAGAAAATGTTGGTTGGCCTGCAACCCGGCCATCACCAGCCCGCTGAGCGAGAAGATCAGCGTCGCGATCAGGTTGATGCGCATCAGCGTAATCACCAGGCTCTGCTGTTGGGGACCAAAACCGGGCGCAATGCCCACCTCGGCGCGCACCAGCGGCCCGGCAAACAGCGCAATCACCACCGCCAGCAAAGCAGTGGCCACAAAAGCCAGGTTGCCAATATTGGAAAACAAACGCCAGGCTGTCTCGCGCCCGGCGCGGGTTAACGTTTCACTCAACACCGGGATGATCGCCATCGCCAGCGCACCACCCGAGATCAGCGCAAACAACAGGTCGGGCACATTATTGGCTACATTAAACGCATCCAACTCGGCCGAAAGGCCAAACTGCCGCGCAATGATAATTTGCCGCAAAATGGCAACGCCTTTATCAAGGGCAAAAAAGCCCGCCAGAAGAAAAGAGATTCGCGTCAATCGTGTCATGAATTGCCTGCTGTCAACCGCTTAATCTTAGCATATAATCGGGTCATCTCTCTGCACAAGGACATCAAAATGGAACTGAAAAACGGTTTATATATCGTGGCTACCCCGATCGGCGACCTGCAGGATATCACCCTGCGCGCTCTGGATGTCCTTCGCCAGGCAGATGCGGTCATTTGCGAGCAGTACCGCGAAGGCTCCACCCTGCTCAAACGCCTGTCCATCCCGGTCAAAGAGCTAGTTGAACTCAACGAGCACAACGAGAAGGAACGCAGCCAGGAAATCCTCATCCGGCTGGCCCAGGGGCAAAAACTGGCTCTCATCTCCGACTGCGGTACACCCGTCTTTTCGGACCCCGGCCACACCCTGATCCGCGAAATCGCCAGCGCCGGGTTCCCGGTCATTCCCATCCCCGGCCCCTCGTCACTCATGGCCGCGCTCTCCATTCTGGATTTCAAGCTGGAGCGCTTTGTCTTTGGCGGCTTTCTGCCGCGCGTGCCCGCCCAACGTGAGGCCGAACTGCGCCGGCTGCGCACCCTGCACATGCCCATCATCCTGATGGATACACCCTACCGCCTGGGCGCCCTGCTCGAAGACATCGACCGCGCCTTTGGCGGCGGCACGCCCGTCACCCTGGCCTGTGACCTCACCCTGCCCGGCGAGACCATCCTGCGCGGCGGAGTCGCCGGGGTGCGCAAACAAATCGGCGCGCGCAAAGCCGAATTTATCCTCATCGTGCATACCTGAGTTTAGAACGCCGATCAGAGAGCTGTGGTTCCCATGGTTTTACGGGTCGCAGACAGGCCATTCGATTACGCCCAATACAAAGTCATTTTCATCTTGTCCAAACCAAAACCCCCGCCGTGATTACGGCGGGGGTTTTTCTGTGCCTCCAGGGAGATTCGAACTCCCGTCTAAGCCTTGAAAGGGCTTCGTCCTGGTCCCCTAGACGATGGAGGCTCAACGACGCCTATTCTAACAGAGGACCCTCAGGCGGTCAAGATAATTGGGGGGGCTTTTTTGAAAATTGGTCTGGAAAATTCAATTAAACTTTGCGCAGCTCTTCCAGCGTTGCCACCACCCGCTGATATTCCTGCTGAATCTTGGGAATCCACACTGCCAACAGTTCCAGCTCACCGCTGTCGGCCATCTTCTCCATCTCACCCAGATACCCGGCCAACCCGCGCGCGCCCAGGTTGCCGCTCACCCCGCGCAGGGTATGCAGTGCCCTGCGCAGTTTTTCGGCATCCATCGCATCCAGGCTGTTTTGAATCTCCTGCATGGTGGCGCGCGAATCCACCAGATACATATCGATCAACTCGGTGAGAAAATCTGGCTCACCGGGCGCCTGCAACCCGCGAATGCTGGCGATGGTATTTTCATCCACCGGCGAATAATCTTGCCGGGTCTTCAGCGAACCGGTGGGTTTGCCCTTGCGCGCCGGCCGCCCCACCCAGGCAGTGATCACCTGCTGCAACGAGTCCAGCGAGACCGGTTTGCTGACATAATCATCCATCCCGGCCGCAATGCACACCTCGCGGTCGCCGGCCAGCGCGTTGGCGGTCATGGCAATAATCGGCAGCCGCTGGCTGGTGCCTTCTTCAAATTCGCGAATCTTAACCGTAGCCGCAAAACCATCCATTTCGGGCATCTGGCAATCCATCAGAACCAGAATAAACCGGCTGGGGTCGTTGCGCACCGATTCCACCGCCTCCAGGCCGTTCGTAACCGCCTCCACCTGATAACCCAGGCGGTTAAGCTGCACAACCGCCAGCTTCTGATTGGCCGGGTTATCTTCGGCCAGCAAAATCAAACCACCCCGATGCGGCGGCCGGGTGGTATTGGTGGGCACCGGCGATGTTTCAGGACTAATCAGCATCGATTGCATGACCTCACGTCCTCCCGGATAAATGGCATGTTCCACCGTTTGGAGCAGGCTAAAGCGCTTAACGGGTTTTGCCAGATACGCTGCAAAACCTAGTTGCAAGTTTTCTTCCCGGAAGTTGCGGTTTTCGGCCGCGGTGAGCAAAATCATGCGCGTATGGGC
>CAZQLE010000274.1:0-4109 GCA_964593905.1 uncultured Anaerolineaceae bacterium
GCCTGGGCGGCAGTGGGGGGGCGTTTCTTTCATCTCTGGGATGGGCCGCAGCGTGCGGGGCTGATTTTTGCCGCGCTGGGGCTGCCGGTTCTGGGGGGACTGTATTTTCTGTTTGCGCGGCTGCTGCGGCGCGCGCTTCAAAACCGCGCTCTGGCGGCGGTGCTGCTTTCATTCTTATTTGCCCTGTTGGTCGGCGGGTTGCTCGCCCGAGCGCTGCCCGCGCCGCTGTTCCCGCTGGAGCGGCTGGGTTCGACGGCACAGCACGAGCTTAAACTGGTCACCCGGCGCGGGCCTTATGCAGCCGGAGAATCAGCCGTGCGAATTCAGGCTTTTCATGTGGATGCGAAACCGCTCCCGCTGAGCAGTTTTACGTCTTTGCATGGCAGTTGGGAGCTTAATGACGGCATTCTCAGCGGCTGGGGTGAAGAAACCGTCACTGCGGTGACCTTCACCGGCCTGAACAACGTCCGGGTTATTCTTGCCCCTTCAAAAGTTCTTTCAATCGAGGTCATCCTCGATGATCAAGTGGTGGGCCGGGCGCAGCATCCGCTGTTTGGCAAGACACTGACCCTTGCCCTGCCGCTGGCCCGCTTTCAGGTCTTTTTGTGGGTATGTGACGCGGCGCTGGTGGCCCTGCTGCTGGTGGGGCTGGCGCTGTTCTTCTTCAGCCGGGCGGGTGCGCGCCGGGCAGCCGATTGGAGCGCGGCGCACTGGCGCGAGCTGCTGCTGGCGGCCGCCGCGGTGGTGCAGTTTGTGTTATTCGCCACCTTCTACCTTTATCAGGGTTTTGCCGGCGAAGGTTTGTTTCAGTTTGATTCCAACACCTACATCTATAACAAGGTCATCTCGCCCTACACGGCAGCCGAAGACTTTGCGCAGTTCGGGGGGTTCTTTTATAAAAACCCTGAAATCCCCTACCGTTCGCAGGTGGGGCTGCAGGGTATGATCCTGGGGGCAATTCCCAAGCTGTTTAACCTGGACCGGCATGTGTTTCTGGCGGTCAGTCGGCTGGTGTTTGTGCTGGCGTTGTGCGCCATCTTCTACCGGCTGGCGCTCAGTGTGCTGCGCGAGCTGGGGCTGGTGACGGCGCTGGCGCTGGTGGCGCTGGTGAGCGGCTCGGTGTGGATCGCGGCGGTCTCCAAGTCGCTGATGTTTGTCTTCTTTTTGCATGTTTTGCCCTTTGCGGTGGGCTGGGTGGTCTACCCGCGGGTGCTGCGCGGCACAACCCCCCTGGGGCGCTTTTTGTTCTGGGTGGGGCTGACGGTGTTCCTCAAGGCCCTCAACGGCTATGAATACATCCCCAATATCATCCTCAGCCCAACCGTGGCGATGCTTTTCTTCTGGTTGCGCGAGCGGCAAGACAGCCTGAAGGCCTTTTTGCGGCGGGTGATATTCACCGGCCTGGCCGGTGGGGCGGGGCTTGCCGCGGCGCTGGGCGCCAATTTTTTGCAGGCCGCGTTAAACCTGGGCGGCCTGGCCCAGGCGGTGGATTATATGACCGGCAAGGCTGTGCTGCGCACAGTGGGCGAATCGAGCAACCTGTGCAAGAATTCGGGGCTGCTTAAGATCGTGTATGATTTTATTTTCAACGTCTCATACGAGGCTTATCAGGTGGCGGGCAACGCCCCACACAGCATGATCTGGCATCTGTTTGCGCTGCTGGCGGTGGGGCTGGTGATTGGCGCCGCGCTGTTGATCTTTGTGCCCGGCGAGCGGCTGCGCATTGCAACCGGAGCGGGCACGTTTTCTGAGCGCTGGCAGGCTGTGCCCCTGCTGCCGGCGGGCTGGGCGGCGGCGCTGCGCGCGCTGGCGGCCGCGGCGGTCTGGTCGCTGGTGTGCAGCTTTGCCTGGATCGTGATCTTCCAGAACCATATGGGTTGCCATTATCACTTTGACGCACTGGCGTTTTATCTGCCCTTTGGGCTGACCGTGTTCATCTTTGCGGGCTATGTGCTGCGGCTGCTGCTGACGCCGCTGAAACTGTATGCTTTGCTGCTGTCTGTGCTGCGCGCCAGACCGGCTGACCCAACCCGAAGATCGTAAGTCATTCTTTTTTGTCCACCAGAAGTAAAGGCGCTTATGAAATTAATCATTCAAATCCCATGTTACAACGAAGAAGAGACCCTGCCGATCACCCTGGCCGACCTGCCGCGTGAGATCCCCGGTGTGGATGTGGTGGAGTGGCTGATCATCGACGACGGCAGCCGCGACCGCACGGTGGAGGTGGCGCGCGCCCTGGGGGTGCACCATGTGGTGCGCCATCTGCGCAACCTGGGGCTGGCGCGGGCCTTTATGACCGGCATCGACGCCTGCCTGGACCGCGGGGCGGATATCATCGTCAACACCGATGGCGATAACCAGTACTGCGGGGCCGACATCCCCAAGCTGGTGGCGCCCATTCTGGCGGGGCGGGCCGATATTGTGGTGGGTGAGCGGCCGATTGGCGAGATTGAACATTTTTCGCCGATCAAGAAGGCGCTGGAAAAACTGGGCAGCCGGGTGGTGGCCTGGGCCAGCCAGACCGACATCACCGACGCGCCCAGCGGGTTCCGCGCCTTCACCAAAGAGGCGGCGCTGCAGATGCATGTCTTTAACAACTACACCTACACCCTCGAGACCATCATTCAGGCCGGGCAAAAGGCAATGGCCATCACCTCGGTGCCCATTCGCACCAACCCCATGCTGCGCAAGTCGCGCCTGTTTAAGAGCATGATCGGTTATATCCGCAAATCGCTGCTGACCATTGTGCGCATCTTTATGACCTATCAGCCGTTTGTCTTCTTCATCACCCCCGGCGGGGTGATGCTGGGGCTGGGCTTTTTGCTGGGGCTGCGCTTTTTATATTTCTATGCGACCGGCAGCGGCAACGGGCATATTCAATCGCTCATCTTGAGCACCATCCTGATTCTGCTGGGCGGTTTTATGGTGGTGGTGGGGCTGCTGGCCGATTTGATCTCGGTCAACCGCAAGCTGCTCGAAAAAATTGACTGGCGGCTGCACAAAATGGCGGTGGATGCCGCGCGGCGGGAGGCGAAAAACAATGAGCTTTGATCCCGCAGTGCCAGACGGCAATGTGTACCCCAAATATTCAACCGGCAACCCGCTGGCGCGGCGCATGATGGCGGGTTTTCTGGCGGCGGTGGACGAACTGAGTGCGCCGTTGGCAGACCTGGACGTGCATGAAGTGGGCTGCGGCGAGGGGCACCTGCTGCAGCGCTTTATCTGTCCCGGGCGGGTGGTGCGCGGCAGCGATTATTCGGGCCGGGTGATCGAGCAGGCCCGGCAGAACATCTCTGCCGAGAGCGGGGTGACACTGGAGGCGATCAGCCTGTATGACCTGGACCCCGCACGGCACGCGGCCGGGCTGGTGGTGTGCTGCGAGGTGCTGGAACATATCGACCAGCCGGAGCGCGGGCTGGATATGCTGGCGGCGCTGGCGCAGCCCTACCTGCTGGCGAGTGTGCCGCGCGAACCGCTGTGGCGGGCGTTAAACCTGGCGCGCGGGAGCTATGTGCGGGCATGGGGCAACACCCCCGGCCATGTCAACCACTGGTCCAAAGCCGGTTTTGTGCGTTTTCTGGCGCGCCGGTTTGAGATTTTAACCGTGCGCTCGCCGCTGCCCTGGACGGTGGTGTTATGCCGCTCGAAGAAAGCTTAACCCCCCAACGCCGCACGACCCTGAAACGGGTGGTGAACGGGCTGGGCGGCCTGCTCACCCTGGCGGCGCTGGGGTTTGTGATTTACAAACTGGCCGACAACCGGGTGTGGGAATTGAACCCGCTGGGCTGGCCGGCTTTGATCGGGTTGATTGTGCTGGGTGGGGTGTTGTATGCCGGGTGCGTCAACTTTTTAACTGCCGCCTGGGCGCGGCTGCTGCGCTGGGGCGGGGCGCCGGCCGATTTCTGGGGCACGCTGATCGTCTATGGCCGCTCGATCGTGCTTAAATACATCCCCGGCAACATCGTGCAGTATCCGGCCCGGCATCTGATCGGCCGCCAGCTTGGCTATGGCGACCTGGCGCTGGGCGCGGCGGCGGTGCTCGAGATGGTGGGGCTGCTGGTGACGGCGGGCATGATCACCCTGGGCTGGGTAGCCAGCGGGGGCACGGC
>CAZQLE010000275.1:0-4109 GCA_964593905.1 uncultured Anaerolineaceae bacterium
GTCAGGGGCAGCCGGCGCACGTGCACCTGTGGGAGTTATCGTACCAATGAGACAGGCTTCTGGCAGAACTTCAAGACAGGCGCTTCCCTGGCAACTGGAATGGATCTGCGTGATTCTGGTGGGGTTGGCCGTGTGGGGCGGGCTGCGGGTGCGTGAGGCATGGATCTTTCAGGACTGGCTCAATCAATTTGGTCCGGGGCTGGTTTATATGACGCTGACCGGTTTGTTGTGGGCGGGTGGCAGCTTAATTGGTCTTGCGGCGATCCTTTTCAGGCCGCGCTGGGCGCGAATGGCCGTGCAGTTCTTCTTTCTGGCTGTTTCAGTCGTATACTGGTTTGAACGGCTTGTGTTGACCCCCCACACCGCTGCAATGAGCTGGGCCCTGGCGCTGGCGATGAATGGGTTGTGGTTAAGCTGGGTGGTGCTGGTGCTGCGGCTGCCCAGGCTGCGAGCCTATTTTTCAGGAGGCAGAGAATGAATAACGAAGACCGTGAGCTGGAGGCAAAATTTGCGCTGACCAGCCTGGAAAAACTGACCCGGAAACTGGTGGCTTTGGGCGCACGGGTTGTTCAACCGCGGGTGTTGGAAACCAATCTGCGCTTTGATACCCCCCAGCGCAAACTGCTGGCCGACCACCGGGTGTTACGGCTGCGCAAAGATGAACGCGTCCGCCTGACCTATAAAGGCCCGGCGCAGGCCGGGCAAGAGGTGGGGGTGCGCCAGGAGATTGAATTTGAAGTGGACGATTTTGAAGCCGCCCGCCGTTTTTTTGAGGCGCTGGGTTATGATGTGGTGATGGTGTACGAAAAATATCGCACCACTTATGCCCTGGGTGAGGTGGAGGTGATGTTGGATGAAATGCCTTACGGTTTGTTCGCTGAAATTGAAGGTGCCACCGCAGACCAGATTCACCGCGCGGCATTGCAACTGGGTTTAAACTGGGATGCCCGCGCTGCCGTCAGTTATCAGGAATTGTTCTTTCGGCTGCGGGATGCGTTTAATCTTCCGGTAAAGTATTTAACCTTTGACGAATTTCAGCCCTACACGTTTACCCCGGCGGATTTTGGGCTGAAGCCGGCGGATTAAAAAAGGTGTTGCAGCCTCAACAGCCACAACACCTCCGGGGGTCAAACCGGTTCAGGGTTGGATCATACCCTGCAACACTTCAACAGCTTTTTCCAACTGCGGGTCTTTTCCATTTTTGATATCTTCTTCGGTGATCTCGACGGTGACATCTGGCTCGAGGCCGACTTTGTTGATCTGCCGCTCTTTGGGGGTTAACCAGCGGGCAATGGTCACCCGCACACCGCCCTGATTATCTTTCAGGGTGATCCAGTTTTGCACCGATCCTTTTCCAAAAGTGGTGACGCCCACCAATTTTCCGCGGGCGTAATCTTGAATGGCACCGGCGGTGATCTCGGAGGCTGAAGCGGTGCCTTCGTTGACCAGCACCACCAGCGGAATTTCGGTCGCCACACCGCCGCCTTTGGTCTTAAAAGTGCGCTGCGAGCCGTCTCCAAACTCTTCAATCATGGCAAGCTGATTGGCCGGAATAAATTCGGATACCACATCGATGGCGGTGGTGAGATATCCGCCGCCGTTGTTGCGCAAATCCAGAATCAGCCCGCGGGGATTATCTTTCATGATTTTGGTCAAGGCCTCACGTAATTGTTTTGCGCTGTCTTCACCATAGGTAAAGAACTGAACATAGGCGATTTGATCTTCCAGAATTTTCACTTCCACACTGGGAACCTGGATGGGTTCACGACGGATGGTGACATCAAACGGTTCCTGGTCTGCACGCAGGATGGTAAGGGTGACCTCGGTGCCGGCCGGGCCCAGAACCTTATCCAGCACCAGCTTGCCATCGATGCCGGTCATATCCTCGCCGTTCACGGCAATAACCGCGTCATCTGGTTTTAAGCCGGCCCGCTCTGCCGGTGAATTGGGCATGGGGCTGATGATTTTGAGAAACTCACCGGTAATATCCACCCAGGCGCCAATGCCATCATACCCTTGCAGCGAATTGTTCTGCTGCTCGAACATATCGGGGTCCATATAGGAGGTTTGTTCGTCATCCAATGCCGCCAACATGCCGCGGATGGCCCCGCGCATCATGGCGGTTTCATCCACAGGCTGTTCGACATACTGGTTTTTAACAATATCCCATACTTCCCAGAAGGGTTCGAATAACGCGTCGCGGTCGAGCGGTGTCACGGCTGTGTTGCCAGCGGTGCTGTCTGCGGCGGGCCTTTCAGGGGTGATCAGACTGTAAAATCCTTCTTCCAGACCTGGCAATGCTGTTTTGGGTTCACCCGGTAAAGACCACCCGAGCATGATTCCCCCGGCAAAGCTGCTGACCAGTAGGATTACACTAAACAAACTGATGATGATCGTCTTCAACAGTTTTGACATGTGAGACTCCTCATGCGTGTAACAGTAAAAATGGATGTCACACTGCTGCTTTTATGGACACATTCGGGTTTCCCCGATTATCCGAGTAGTTGGCAAACACTTATTTCAAGCTTATCATGCCAGTATGAGTTTATATTTAATTTTTCCGGGTTTGTACAGGCTTCAGGAAAAATTAATCCTGGTCAGGTGGGTTTTCGTGGTCGTGGCGCAGGGCTTCCATCCGTTGTGACAATTCGGCCAGCCGGGCATCTTCATCCCACCAGGGGTAGGGGTCGCGCAGTGACTGGATGGTTTTACCCAGCACTCCTTCACGGGGGGTGTTGCGTTTGCCCTGGTTTTTTAGCGCAGCCAGCAGGCCCAGGTTAAACGCCGCCACCAGAATGGCCAGGGCAATCAAGACGATCCACCCGACAAGGCTCATGGCTGATCTCCATTGGGGTGATGATTGGCAAGCACGGCCGGCAGATGGTGCAGCCGTTCAATAAAGGCATGGCTTCCGGCGTCATCCGGTTCTACCCGTCCGACCTGTATGGTGAACATGCCCATGGCGCGGGCGGTGTCGAGGTTGGCCGGTGAATCATCGATAAAGACGATCCGGGTCGGGTCGCTTTCGCCGCTGAATTGTATGGCAGCTTCAAAGGCCTCGCGCATTGGCTTGCAAAACGGTGAAATGGCCAGAATATCGATAATGCCCGAGAAGCAATCTTGCAAATCGAGCTGTTTTAATACACGCCGGGCATGGTTATGGTCGGCGTTGGTAAAAATCAATCGCCGCTGTGGAAAGGATTCCAGGATATTTTTCAGCGTTGGGTCGGGGCGCAGGTACTGGTGAAGTGGAAGGTCATGCACATATTCCAGGAAATCCAATTCATTGACCTGATAATGGAGTTTTAACCCGCGCAGGGTGGTGCCATATTTAAGATACAAAGAGCGGCGCAGTTCGGGGATTTCTGCCTGAGAAAAGCCCATCTGTTCGTGCATATACTGGCCGATACGGTCTCGAATCTGGTCCCATAAACCGCAGGTGTAGGGATAGACGGTGTCATCCAGGTCAATCAGCAGGGTCGAAAATTTCATACCCCCAAGTATACTACGCCCGTTCCCGGATGAAAATGTACCCGGATTCTTCGCGCAGAGCGCCGGTGGGTGTGCGGTAGGGTGCGCCTTGGCGCACCGGAGCCGGGCCATTCGCACGGCGCGCCGAAAAACACGGCGACATTGGCTCAGCGTCCGTGTCATGCTGCGCCAACGGCGAAGCATCCCTGCGCCGATTTGTAGGACCCTTGCCATAGCCTGCGTAAGTAGGGATTCTTCGGTCGCTACGCTCTCTCAGAATGACCTGTATGTGTCATGCTGCTGCGCGGGGGTTAAAGAACCTCAGCGAGAGACTTCGCCCAGGCTTTGATGAAATCCCAGTCGCGGTAATCACCCGGCGCAGCCTGCACCACAACCATCACAAAAGCCGCCTGCCACCATTTAAGCCGGAACATCTCCAGCTTGCCGTTGCAGAAGGCCACACTGACCGGTTGCGCCTGCGGGGTGCTTTGCAGCATGGGGCGGAGGTAATAGCCGAGGGTGGTGAAGCGTTCTTTAATGCTCAGCGCGCCTGGTTTCTGAGGGGCGGCGGCCAAATTTGGGTCCAGCGCCAGCGGCACCCCGGGGAGCGCTTCATTTTGCGCCCGGGTAAGCCGCAT
>CAZQLE010000276.1:0-4104 GCA_964593905.1 uncultured Anaerolineaceae bacterium
CCGTTGGTGCTGGCCGAAGAACCGTCCGGTTCCTGCTGCAGCCCGGCCACCGGCGCAAGCTGTTGTTCTCCGACGGGGCAGGTGACCTTTGCCGTAGATTACGACCCGGCCGAACTGGCCAAAGCGCCGCAAGACGCGGCAGCGCTGCCATTGGGCTGCGGCAACCCGCTGGCCATGTCGGCGCTGAAACCAGGCGAGACGGTGCTGGATATCGGTTCGGGCGGCGGGCTGGATGTTTTTCTGGCGGCCGGCCGGGTGGGCGCACAGGGCCGCGTGATCGGGGTGGATATGACCCCGGCCATGCTGGAACGCGCCCGCGCCGCGGCCGAACGCGCCCGGGCAGACAATGTTGAATTCCGCCAGGGGCGGGCCGAAGCGCTGCCGGTGGAAAATGATGCCGTGGATGTGATTATCTCCAATTGTGTGATCAACCTGTGCGAAGACAAGGGCGCCGTGTTTGCCGAAGCCTTCCGCGCGCTCAAACCTGGCGGGCGGTTGGAGGTGAGCGACATGGTAACTTCAACCAGCTTCATACCCGCGGCCGGCCAAACCGAAAGCTGGGCCGGCTGCATCAGCGGCGCGCTGCCCGAAAGCGAATATCTGGCGCTGGTGCGTCAGGCCGGGTTTGGCAGTGTAACCGCACGGCGCAGCACCAGCGCCGGTGCCTATGCCGGAGCAGAGGTTTACAGCATCATCGTCTCGGCGCGCAAACCGCAGGCCGGAGAGAGCATGTGTGGGTGTGGCTGTGGTTGAATGAATTGTGATTGTTAAGTGGTTTTTGGAGAGGTGTGTTGCAGGGCGCAAGAAGATGGGCTGGTACGGCTCATTTGGCCCGCAACACACCTGCTCTTGTTCAAGATTCTGCGTTTAAAAACGCCCGCACCCGCTCGTGGATCTGGTCACGCACAACGCGGAATTGAGCCAGCTTTTCCTTCTCGGTGCCCACAAATGCGGCCGGGTCTTCAAACGACCAGTGCAGCTTGCGGGTCACCCCTGGCCAGGCCGTTGGGCAGTTCTGTTCGGCCTGGTCGCACACGGTAATCAAATATTGAAAGAGCGTCTTCCCCAGATAGGTATCCACCCCTTTGGAGTTATGAGCAGACAGGTCGTAACCGATTTCATCCATCACCCGCAAGGTCAGGGGATGGATCGCTTTGGGTTCCAAACCGGCAGAATAAGCCTCGTAGCGTCCATTCCCCAGTGTTTGCAAGAAAGCCTCGGCCATTTGAGAACGGCAGGAATTGCCGGTGCATAAAAAGAGAACTTTTTGAGCAGTTTTCATGGGCGGTCTCACGAAAGTGAAGAGATGGCCGGGTCTGTTGCCAAAAAATCCAGCACCTGTTCGCGAATCTGATCGCGCACGGCGCGAAAAGCGGCCAGTTTCTCGGCTTCGCTGCCTTCTGCCCTGGCCGGGTCGCTAAAACCCAGATGGCTGCGCACCCCCGCCCCCAGCCAGACCGGGCAATTTTCGGCCGCATCATCACAGACGGTGATGACCCGCTCAAATTTTACGCCGCGAAATGAATCAGCCGATTTTGATTCGCCGTGGTGCTGAATGCCCAGCTCGGCCAACACCTGCAGCGCCAGAGGGTGAACAAACCCGGCCGGCTGTGTGCCCGCGCTGACCGCCTGCCATGACCCGCTCAGAAAATGGTTTACCAGCGCTTCGGCCATTTGTGAACGGCAGGAATTGCCCGTGCAAAGAAACAATACTTTTTTAAGCTCAGTCAAGTGATCACCTTTTCCGCCGTTGGTTGCAGTTAGACTGATTGTAGACGGACAAAATTAACCGACTGTTTTCGGCCGGTTATTAAACCATTAACATCCCCCATTTCACCTAAGCAGGCAGATCAAATGCCACCAGGATTAAATCCAGTTCTTTTTCAATCTGGTGCAAATGCGCCAACTGCACCTCGCTGAGCTGGGCCGGTTTTGATTCCGGCTGATACGCCACCACCACCATCCCCAGTTCTTTTTCCAGTGCGTGCAGCTTTTCAAGCTGCGATTGACGCAAATCGGCCGGTTTGACTTGAATCTTTTTCATCTTGGCCTCCTGAAAATTCCGTTGCAATTCAATACTTACTGATCCATTATATAGAATTAACCCGGTCTGCTACCGCTGAGCGAAAAATGCCCCGCCCCCGGCATCCTTTTTTTCGATTCATCCCCACACCCGACACGCCCCGATTCGATTAAGCGGTAAAATCCATCCTGTATCTGAAATACAGACAGATTACGGGGTGAACTTGTTTGTCCTGGCATTTCCTGCACAAAAAACCACGCAGAAGACAGCCCGTGAGAAAACCCACCCGCAAAGAAAAAGGATGGTCTTGCAGATGAAATTATTCTTCAGGCGCGCCGGGTTATTGCTTGCCATCCTCTGGCTGGCGCTTTCCATTCTTCTATTGCTCAAACCCGGTGCGTCCATTTTCTATTTCCGCAAACCGATTCTTCCCCACCAGATGCGGCCAGATGTCTACCGGTTTTACACGATTGAGATCCCCAATAAATCAAAGCTGTTTTCAACCAAAAACATTCTGATCACCGAAGAGGGACATTTTTTGCATTTACGAGATACTGCGGGGCCCATCCAGCCGGAAGAAACAGGGGTCTACTTAACCGCTGCCACCCCCAAAAGTATTCTGGTTTATTTCTCCCCCACAGATGGCAGCGACCCGCACACCAGTGACAAATTGTATGTGGTTTATCTGCCGCTGACCCTTCTATCACGACCGTTGGGGGGCGTATATTTGCTGGCACTGTTGTCGGGGTTGGGCTGTTTTTTGGCCTTCTTCCGGGCAAAACACCCTGCGCTGAAACCGGCTTTGATAAGACCCGGCCTAATTCTGCAAACTTGGGATGATTTTTTGGACCGCTATGGGATTGACGCTTTCATCCAGCGCTATAACCGGGTCATTCCCCACAATCCTGCTCCGGGGTCGCAACAAACATTGCGGGGGGCCGCGGTTCTGACCGCTGCGGTGCTGCTCGCGATAATTTTGCGCATCAACATGATGCGCGCAGAAACCGGGCAGGCCGACGAACCGGTCTACCTTCGGGCGGCCGTTCTTTATGCCAGCGCGTTGAACACAGGCAATCTTCAAGAAATCGCCCATACAAATTACAACTTTGAACACCCTATTTTTAACAAACTGCTCTATGGTGCTGCGCTTTCTGTGTTTCAACCCCTGGAACAGGGTGAGTCATGGCTGCACCCCGTGAATGGCTTTGAAGGCTTTCCCCTGGACGAGAGGGTGCAGGTGCTGCGCGGGGTCTCGGCGTTCTTCGGCACGCTGGGCGTTTTTCTGCTGGGCTGCATCCATCCGGTGGCAGGATTGTTTTTAGCGCTGCAAACATTTGCTGTCCGATTTACCAGCGTCATCTATCTTGAGTCGGTTGCAATGGCCCTCAGCCTGGGTTCGGTATGGGTATTTTCAAAACTGTTCACCGGAAAAAATTCCCGAAAGAAAACCCTGTTTCTGATTCTGGGATCGGGGTTTTGCCTTGGAGCAGCGGCAGCCTCGAAATATATTTACGGCACAGCCGGAATTGCCTGCCTGCTTTACGGGTTATTGAAAAGCGAAAGATCACCTCAGAAGTTGTTGCATCTTCTTCTCTGGGGCCTGACGGCCGGTCTCTTTTTTGTGATCTGCGACCCATTTTTATGGCCCGATCCGCTAAACAGATTGTTGGATTCACTGCGCTACAGCCAAAATTATTCCAGCAGTGGTCATGTCGATTTTTACAATTTTCCTTTCTGGCAACCATTGAACTGGTTAACCCGCTCGTTTTCACAACATGGCGAGGTTGGCGGGTTATTATTAAACCCATCCGGTGATCTTCTAAAACTCGACACGCCGCTCTTTTTACTGGCACTCCTCGGGCTGCCCATCTTGATCAAGCAAAAGCCTTTATACTTTGTCTGGCTGGTTGTCGATCTGCTATTTTTGTTTATCTGGAAGACAAAATGGCCGCAGTATATTGTGATCTTGCTTGCGCCCTACTGTCTTTCAGCCGCGTATGGGTTAGAATGGATGGGGGGCTGGTTGAAAAGATTGTGGGTATGGGTCAGGTCATGAACTCAAAAGTGCGCCATTTAACCCG
>CAZQLE010000277.1:0-4093 GCA_964593905.1 uncultured Anaerolineaceae bacterium
CCCATAAAGATGGGAAATTCAGCAATAAAACCAGAAAAACCGGGCATGCCCATCGAGACCAGACCGGCAGCGATAAACCCCACCGCAGCCAGCGGCATCACCTTTGCCAGCCCGCCCAGGCGGGCAATATCACGGGTATGAGTGCGGTCGTAAACCATTCCGACAATGGCAAAGAAAAGCGCCGTCATAATGCCGTGCGAGAACATTTGCAAACCGGCGCCCACCAGCCCGTTGCGGTTCATTACCGCCAGACCGATCAACACCAGCCCCATGTGCGATACCGAAGAAAAACCAATCACATATTTGAAATCGGTCTGAATCAGAGCGATCAACGCGCCATAGACCACATTGATGGTTGCCAGCACCAGAATCAGCCACGACCACTCGCGCGCGCCATCGGGCAGCAGCAGCATAGCCACCCGCAGCGCAGCAAACACCCCCACCTTCATCTCAACCCCGGCCAGCAGCATTGAAATGGCCGTCGGGGCAGCCACGTGCCCATCTGGCGCCCAACTGTGAAACGGGAACATACCCCCCAGAATGGCAAAACCCAGAAAGACAATCGGGAACCAGATGGATTGAAAGCCCGCCGAAAAATCAGCTTTTTCCAGAGCCAGGAGGTCAAAGGTGTTCAACCCAGACTGGAAGTAAATGGCCAGCACGCCCAGCAGCGCGATCACCGACCCGATAAACAAATACAGGGTCAACTTCATCCCGCCATATTCGCGGGTTTTGGGTGAACCCCAGACCACAATCATCAAATACTTTGGGAAAACCGCCAGCTCGAAGAAAAAGAACAGCAAAAAGAGATCGAGCGACGAGAATACACCCAGCACACTCGCGCCCAGAAACATCAAAAACGCATAAAACTCGCGCGGGCGCTCTTCGACCCGCCACGAGACGGCCGAACCACTAAAAATGACAATCGCCGCCATCAACACCAGCGGCAGGCTGATGCCATCCACCCCCACCGAATAAGAAATACCCAGCGCCGGCACCCAGGCCGCATGTTCCACAAACTGGTAGCCGCCGGCCGATACATCATAGCCAAAATAAACCCACAGCGAAAGAACCAGCACCAGGCTCGATACACCCAGCGCCGTACGGCGCACCCAATCGGGCCGCGCCGCAGGCATGAATAGGATGGCAAGCCCGGCTGCCAGCGGTAAAAAGATAATGAAGCTCAGAATCGGTATCTGCATATTTAGTTTACCCCTTAGAACCAGAACCCGACCGCATGATTAAAAAGCTGGATCAACCAGCCCGGTGCCACCCCCAGAATCAGCATCATCGCCATCAGCGGGGCAATGACGGCCAGTTCGCGCGGGTTCATCTCGCTCAAATGACCCGTCCAGCGCGGGTTGCGCGGCCCAAACAAAACCATTTTAAGGGTCTTAAGAATATACGCGCCGGTGAAAAGCAGCCCGATGGTGCTCAGCGCCGTCCACAGCATTAACACCGGCCAGGCGCCCTGAAAGACCAGATATTCTGAAACAAAACCCGCCAGCCCTGGCAGCCCCAGCGATGCCATCGCCGTAAAGACCAGAATGCTGCCATAGACCGGGGTAAGCGCATAGAACCCGCCATAATCGTTCAGGTCACGGGTATGCGTGCGTTCATAAACCACGCCCACCAGAAAGAACATCCCGGCCGAAGACAGGCCGTGGGTTACCATTTGCAGCACCGCGCCATTCATGGCCAGGCTGGCCTGCGGGGTGCCCGCTGCCGCAGCCGCGGCCGCCACTGCCAACACCACAAACCCCATATGGTTGATTGAAGAATAAGCCACCAGGCGTTTGAAATCTTTCTGGCCCAGCGCGCCAAATGCCCCCAGCACAATCGAAAGCGTCGCCAACACAGCCAGCCAGACGGCATACTGTTTGGCCTGCTCAGGGAAGAGCGGCAGCACCAGACGGATAAACCCGTACCCACCCAGCTTGAGCAGCACCCCCGCCAGAATCATCGAACCCGCCGTCGGCGCTTCGGTGTGCGCATCGGGCAGCCAGGTATGGAAGGGGAAGACCGGCACCTTGACAGCAAAAGCGATCACAAAAGCCCAGAATGCCACAGCTTTTACCGCACCGCCAGAAAGCCCCAGCACCGAAACCGCCCCAGCCGCCGGCCAGAGCTGATATAACTGCGGCAGGTCAAAACTTCCGGTTGTCACGCCCATCAACTGCACAGCCAGCAGCAGCCCCAGCGACCCGCCCATGGTAAACAGGATAAACTTTAAAGAAGCATAATTGCGTTTCGCGCCGCCCCACTGATTAATGAGAAAATACATCGGCACCAGCCCGACTTCCCAGAACACAAAGAAGAGCAGCAGGTCCAGTGAAAGAAAGACGCCCAGCATTCCGGTTTCCAACAATAAGAAGAGCGCCAGATAGGTCTTGACCCGTTCGGTCACCGAAAATGAAGCCAGCAGCGCCAGCGGAGTAAGAAAACCAGTCAGCAGCAGCATGGTCAGCGAAATGCCATCCACACCGAGATGATACGAGGCATTGATCACCCCATACCAGACTGCCCGTTCCTCAAATTGAAAACCATCCAACTGCGGGTCAAACCCGGCCCAAACAATCAGCGCCAGCCCAAAAACCACCAGGCTAAAACCCAGTGCGGTCCAACGCAGCAGCTTCACCCGTTCGGCGGGCAGCAGCAAAACCACTGCCGCGCCCAGTGCGGGCAAAAAGAGGACCCAGGATAACCAATGAGCGGTGAAGAATTCCATCCCTGCTCCTGTGATTGACCCGGCCTTAGGCCAGGATCAGAATAAAGAAGATTGCACCAAATACGATCACAGCCGTCAGGCTGAGGATCAGATAAACCTGCACCCGGCCTGACTGCAAAATGCGCAGCGACTTGCCCAACCCGCGCGTTCCGGCCGCCAGGCCATCACCCGCGCCGTTGATCACCGGCACATCGAAAAACCGGCGCAGTGCGCTGCCCAGCCCCACCGCGGCGGCGGCAATGCCGTGCAAAATGCCATCCAACAGCCCCTGGTCGAGCCAGCGGGCCGTAAAGACCTCGGCCAGCCAGTTGGCCGGGCGAACCAGCAGCGTGTGATACAGTTCGTCAAAGTAATATTTATTCTTCAACACCCCATGCACCGGACCCAGCCAGCGTCGAAGCGGGTCCACCTCGCCGGCGCGGTAATTGCGATAAACCAGCCAGCCCAGCAGCAGCCCGCCCAGTGCAACCCCCAGCGAGGTAAACAGCGGCGTCAAGCTGTGCGCCGCAGCTTCGGCATGAAGCTCTGCGCCATGCCAGGGCAGCATCGGGGCCAGAAATTTCTCCACCCAGTTGGGCAGCAGACCGCCCAGGCCGGGGAATGCCTCGGGGATACCTGCCCAGCCGGCGGATACCGCAAACACAGCCAGCACCACCAGCGGCAGGGTCATCGTCCATTTGGATTCATGGGCATGTTCGGCTGATTTCGTGCGCGGCTGTCCCAGAAAGGTCAGTGTAATCTGGCGCATGGTATAAAACGCGGTCAACAGCGCCGCCAGCGCCAGCAAAACAAAGAAGACCGGGTAACCGCTGTTGAACGCCCCGCTCAGAATTTCATCTTTCGACCAGAAACCGGCCGTAATCACCGGAAAGCCCGAAAGCGCCAGCCCGCCCACCAAAAAGGTCCAGAAGGTGAGCGGCATTTTCTTGCGCAGCCCGCCCATGCGGGTCATATCCTGCGGATCAATCGCTTCGCCGGTATGCAACACCCCGTGTTCCATGCCGTGAATCACCGAGCCCGAACCCAGGAACAACAGCGCCTTAAAAAAGGCATGAGTCATCAGGTGGAAAACCGCGGCAACATACGCCCCCACCCCGAGCGCGGCCACCATATAACCCAACTGGCTGATGGTGGAATATGCCAGCACTTTTTTGACATCGTTCTGCGCCACGGCAATTGTGGCGGCAAACAGAGCCGTCACCGCGCCGGTGATCGCAACCGTCAACATGGGAGCGGTCAGCGGCTCACCCGGCGCCCAACCAGCGGCAATCAGCGGGAAGAAGCGCGCCGAAAGATAGATACCCGCCGACACCATGGTTGCCGCGTGGATCATGGCCGAAACCGGGGTCGGGCCTTCCATCGCAT
>CAZQLE010000278.1:0-4092 GCA_964593905.1 uncultured Anaerolineaceae bacterium
AACTTACACAGCCGCTCGTAAATCCATATAATTAATGGTAACCGCAGGCATGCGCCTGCCCAACTTGCAAACCTTTTGGAGCGTCTGTCGATGAGCGAACAAAAACCAATCGCCCCGCCCACTCCCTGGCATACCCTCAGCCTGCCCGAAGCCCTCGAGCGCCTGCAGGTCGAACCGCAGACCGGCCTCAGCCCCGCCCAGGCCGATCAACGCCTGGCCGCCGTCGGCCCCAACGAGCTGGTCGAACGCGGCGCCAAAAACCCCCTCCTCATCATCTGGGAACAGTTCACCAACCCGCTGGTGCTGCTGCTGCTCGGCGCGGCCCTCATCTCGCTGCTGCTTGGCAAATTCATCGATGCCGGCGCCGTGCTGGCCATTGTGGTGCTCAACGCCGTGCTCGGCTTCATCCAGGAATACCGCGCCGAACAGGCCATGGCCGCCCTCAAAAAGCTCTCCAGCCCGGTCGTCCGCGTCCGCCGCGCCGGTCAGCTGGTCGAAATCGCCGCCCCGCAGCTCGTCCCCGGCGATATCCTCCTGCTCGAAGCCGGCAGCGCCGTGCCCGCCGATGCCCGCGTGCTCGAATCGGCCAACCTGCGCGTGCAAGAGGCGGCCCTCACCGGCGAATCACAGCCGGTCGATAAACTGCCCGGCGTCTTCCCCCAGGCCAACACCCCCCTCGGCGACCGCACCAACCTGCTCTATATGGGAACCGCGGTCACCTTTGGCCGCGGGCTGGCGGTCGTCACCGAAACCGGCATGCGCACCGAGCTGGGCCGCATCGCCGAGCTGATCCAGTCGGTCAAAATCGAGCAGACCCCGCTCCAGCGCCGCATCGGTCAACTGGGGCGCGGTCTGGCCCTGGCGGTGCTGATCGTCATGGGCATTGCGTTTGCCGTCGGCCTGCTGCGCGGCGAAGAGCCGGTGCTCATGTTCCAGACCGCCGTATCGATGGCCGTGGCGGCCGTCCCCGAAGGCCTGCCCGCGGTGGTCACCATCGTCCTTGCCCTGGGCGCCCAGCGCATGCTGCGCCGCAAGGCGCTCATCCGCAAGCTGCCCGCCGTCGAAACCCTCGGCTCGGTCACCGTCATCTGCTCCGATAAGACCGGCACCCTCACCGAAAACCGCATGACCGTCACCGTCCTCGATGTTCCCGAGCACACCCTCGAACTCGAAGAAGTTCTCAAGGGCGGCAAACCGGTGCTGCTCGAACAAGATCAACCCATCGTCCCGCGCTGGTCGGCCCATTCGCTGCTGCTGGCCGCCGGTTCGCTGTGCAACGATGCGCAAATTCAGCTTGTTTCAGCCGAAAGCCACGACTATAAGGCCGTCGGCGACCCCACCGAAGGCGCGCTGGTGGTGGCTGCCGCGCGCGTCGGTCTTTGGAAGGAACGCCTCGAAGCCCGTTTTCCGCGGGTGGGCGAGGCGCCCTTCTCCTCCGAACGCCGCCGCATGAGCACCCTGCACCGTTTTCAACCCGACCTGCCGCTCGAGGTGGTCGAACAGCCCGCCGCGGCCCTCTTTGCGGCCAGCCCGTGGGTGCTGTTTGTGAAGGGCGGCGCCGACAGCCTGCTCAGCGTCACCAACCGCGTCTGGGTCGATGGCGAAATTCAGCCCCTCGATGATCACTGGCGCGCGCGGGTCGAAGCGGCCAACGACCGCCTGGCCCGCCAGGGGCTGCGCGTGCTGGGGGTGGCCTTCCGCGTCCTCGGCCAGGCCGAGACTCCGCCCGTCATTGATGAGAACGCCGAGCGCGATCTGGTGCTCATCGGGCTGGTGGGCCTGATGGACCCGCCCCGCGCCGAGGTGAAAGATGCTGTTCAGGTCTGCCTTCAGGCCGGCATTCGCCCCATGATGATCACCGGCGATCACCCGCTCACCGCGCTGCAAATCGCCCGCATGCTCAACATCGTCCCGCCCGATGAGACCCGCGCCCTGACCGGGGTCGATCTGGACGCCATGACCCCCGCCGATCTGCGCGAGGCGGTTAAGACCGTTTCGGTCTATGCCCGCGTTTCGCCCGAGCACAAGCTGCGCATCGTCGAGGCGCTTCAGCTTAACGGTCAAATTGCCTCCATGACCGGCGACGGCGTGAACGATGCCCCCGCCCTGCGCAAGGCCGATATCGGCGTGGCCATGGGCATCACCGGCACCGATGTCTCGAAAGAGGCGGCCAGCATGGTCATCATGGATGATAACTTTGCCACCATCGTCAGCGCGGTCGAAGAAGGCCGCCGCGTCTACGACAATGTGCGCAAGTTCATCCGCTACACCCTGGGCAGCAACGCCGGCGAGATTCTGGTGGTCTTCTTTGCGCCTTTCCTCGGTCTGCCCATTCCGCTCACCCCGCTCCAAATTCTGTGGATGAACCTGGTCACCGATGGTTTTCCGGGCCTGGCGCTCACCGCCGAGCCGGCCGAGCGCAACATTATGAAGCGCCCGCCGGTCAGCCCGCAAGAGAACATCTTTGCCCGCGGTCTTGGCGCCTACATCTTCCGCCTGGGTCTGGTCATGGGCCTCATCACCCTCGCCTTTGGCTACTGGGTGTTTTCCAGCGGCAACCCGGCCTGGAAGACCATGATCTTCACCCTGCTCATCTTCCTCCAGATCGGGCATGCGCTGGCCAACCGCTCGGATACCGATTCGTTCTTCGCGCTCAGTGTGCGCAGTAACCCGTCCATTTATGCTGCCGCCGCGGCCACCGTGCTGCTGCAGATGGCCGCCATCTACTGGGCGCCCCTCCAGCGCCTGTTTGGCACCCTGCCGCTCACCCTGGCCGATCTGCTGATCACGCTGGCTGTCTCTGCCGGGGTCTTTATCTGGGTCGAGCTGGAGAAATGGTGGCTGCGCCGGCGCGCCTAGCCTGCCCGCCACCTTACATCCCCTTCACATTCCGTCACCCCTGCTTGACGAAACAAGACTCATCTTGTAGAATTTAGCTGCTTTACCACAGCGCCCGCGGGCGCTGGAAGACGAACGGGCAAACCCGGTGAAAACCGGGGACGCAAAGCCATGGGTCTACCGCTGAAATCTCAGCCACGACCGCCAGGCTGCCGAACTTCGACCCGGATGGGATGAATTAGGAGCCTGACGCTTTCGCGCCAGGCTTTTTTATTGGGTTACTGAACGGGATGGATCGGGCGTTTTGTTTGCAAGCCGGCGCCCCAATGAAGGATTACTGTATGAAGATGCTGCTCTGTCAGCTACGTAAATTATCTTCTGCGAAATCACTGCATCTGCTGGCCGGTTTTTTGACGGTGCTGATGCTCAGTCTGTCTGCGGCGGCCCCTGCGCCGCTGGTCGGCGCCGCTGGCTGGCGGCTCATCCATGCCCCCGCGCTGCCGGTCCTATCCACGGCCGGCGGCGAAGCCTGGGATATCTTCTCAGAAAAACAGTATCAGCGCGAACTGCAGGAAGAAGGCCCGGCGGCAGACGCTGCCGATTTGCCTACCCTGAAAGATTTTATCCGCCAGGTGAACACCGGCGCGCCCGCGGTGCGCGGCGTTTATGCCGAGGGGGCGCTGGCGCTGCGGGTGGTCGAGCAGCCGGCCGACGACCCCATGTACATCAACGGCGCCTCCGACACCGCCACCCTGTTCGATCTGGCCGCCCGCAACAATGTCACCGGCTTGGTGGCCCACAATTATCTGGCCGGCGAGCAGTTCTACCGCCTTAAGCTCAACACCCCGCTCACCATCGTCTATGGCGACGGGCGAACGGTTCGCTACACCATCCGCGCCATTCATCGCTTTCAGGCGCTGCAGCCCGAAAGCCCCTACAGTGATTTTGTCGCCCTGGCCGATGACGAGCAGTTGACCGCCGCCGGGCTGTTTAACCGCATGTATACCGGCAGTCATAAGGTTACGCTGCAAACCTGCATCGAAAAAGACGGCCTGCTTTCATGGGGGCGCTATTTCGTCATCGCCGAGCCGGCCGAAACCCCATAAAAAACACGACACCAAAACACATGTCATTCTGAGCCGGTGCGCCGTGTCCTTCGGCGTGCCGTGCGAAGAATCTCCACCTGTGCGGTCTGCGGCAAGAGCCTTGCAGATTGGTTCCCCCCAGCGGCGTGGTTTTCGCCGCCAGGGGGGG
>CAZQLE010000279.1:0-4082 GCA_964593905.1 uncultured Anaerolineaceae bacterium
CTCAGCAATCGAGCGCCCCAACGAAGTCTTCCCAGTTCCAGGCGGCCCAGCAAAGCATAAAATCGGCTGTCGGCTGCGCTTTGGTTTCAGACTGCGCACCGCAATATATTCCAGAATGCGGTCCTTCGCGCGGCCCAACCCGTAATGATAGTTTTCCAAAACGCGGGCCACATTACGAACATCCAGATTGTCTTCTGTCTCCACCTTCCAGGGCAGTTCCAAAAGCCAGTCCAGATAGGTGCGGATGATCCCAACTTCGGGCGCCATGGCCGGCATTTGCATCAGTCGCTCAACTTCTTTTTTGGCGGCCAGTTTTGCCTCATCAGGCAGGTCGGCTTCTTCCACTTTTTGCCGCACCTCGCTGATTTCACGGGTAAAAATATCCCCTTCACCCAGTTCGGTTTGAATGGCCTTCATCTGCTCACGCAGATAAAACTCGCGCTGACTGCGGTCAACCTCACTTTGAACGCGGGACTGAATCTGATCTTCCAATTCCAGAACATCCAGTTCCTGGGCCAACAGACTGTTCACCCGTTTCAAGCGTTCTTGCGGATTGGGCAACATCAACAACATTTGCCGGTCTTTAAATGACAGCGAAAGCGCCGTGGCCACCATATCGGCCAGCCAGCCCGGCTCAGCGATATTCAAAGAAAATAAATGCGATTCCTCGGGCAGGCTGCGGTCCAACTGCACACAACGGTCGAACAAATCACGGGTGGTGCGCATCAACGCATCGGTGTTGCGGTCCACTTCCTCTGGTTCATCAATCGGCCGCACACGCACACGAAAGAAAGGCTCGCGCTGCACAAAATCAACAACCTCCACCCGCCGGCGCCCCTGAACCAGCGCTGAGCTATTGCCATCTGGCATACTCAACAGCCGGCCCACCGCCATTTCGACCCCGATGGGCAAGAAATCATTCTCGCCCGGTTCTTCAACCTCGGGGTCGCGCTGCACCAGCGCAATTACCGTCTGAAAGTTGTACTGTGCATCTTGAATTGCCAGCAAATTTGCACCGGGAACCACAAAAATGGGCGAGATCATCCGCGGAAACACAACAATGTCGCGCATGACGATCACCGCACATTCAATCAGTCCCTCATCATCCTCTTCTGCATTAGGAATACGGTATAACTCTTCTGTCCGCTGATGGAGAGCAGAAGAAAAATCATCCGAATTATCCTGCCGTGAAAACCAATCATCCGATTTCATCAAAAACTACCCTTTCGTTATAGGCAGGCTTGTAAATTCCCGCAGGGGATAGCCCAGTATTTTCCAGGCATCACGTGCACCGGCAGCAATAAAAAGGCTGCCGGTAACCAGCACCGCACAATCACTCCCGGCCAACTCCAGCGCACGTTCCAGCCCGGCTTCAATGGGCAAAACTGCCTCAGCCGGGCGGGCATAGCGATGCGCCAGCTTAACCAGATCATCTGCCTTCATGGCCCTGGGGTGAATGGATTCGGTTGCCACCACCCGGTGAATTCGCGGCAGCAATTCGGCAAAAATTCCTTCCACGTCCTTATCTTCAGATACCCCAAATAACAGAATAACCTGTTTTCCGGGAAGGTAATCTTCCAACGCCAGTCTTAATTTTAAAGCAGAATCACGGTTATGGGCTGAATCAACGATCACCGGCGGATCTTGACGTAACACTTCAAATCGGCCCGGCCAGAACACATCCGCAAACCCCTGCTGAAGCGCATTCAGAGAGACCGGAAGCCCCGCTTTGGAAACAACTTGCAGTGCCGCATAAGCTGTGGCGGCATTCTCAATTTGATGATAGCCAAGCAGCGGGATGGATAATTCGACCGGTTTCCAATCACTGCTGCCCTTTTCAATATACGCATCCATGCGCTCCTGGTCGTCATTCGACCAGACGCACAGCCGCTGTTCAGCTAGAGAATGGCCCACGGGGGCATAATGATAATCCTGACCCAGAATGGTGAGCGCCGATGACCGCTCTTCGGCTATCTGCCGCACAACCCTTAAAGCCTCGTCTTTTTGCGGGGCAACCACCACCGGCCGGCCCGGTTTGATAATCCCTGCTTTTTCTGTTGCAATCTTGCTCAACGTGTCGCCTAACACAGCCATATGATCCAGCGAGAGCGAAGTAATCACAGAGACCAGCGGAGTAACCAGATTCGTGGCATCCAATCGGCCGCCCAGGCCCACTTCCACCACCGCAACATCCACTTCTTCTGCCACAAAATACAAAAACGCCAGGGCCGTGGTCAGCTCAAAAGTGGTGATCCGCTGAACCGCTTCGGCATGAGGTTTGAGAACTTCAACCAGCTCCACCAGACGGTCGTTTGAAATCATATGGCCATTAACCTGAATCCGTTCATTAAACTCTTGCAAATGCGGAGAGGTGTAAAAGCCTGTCTTATAACCGGCCGCGCGCAGCGCACTGGCCATTAATGCTGCGGTAGACCCCTTTCCCTTGGTGCCGGCCAGATGAACAACCGGGAATTTCTGATGCGGGTTTCCCAGCCGGGCCAGTAAGGACTCCATCCGTCGAAGATCAAAAGTTTCATCACCAGTGGTTCGAAAAGATCGGGTAAGACTGTAATCCACAAAGCTATAAAGAAAGTCCAACGCCCGTTGGTAAGCGTCTGTTGTTGTCATGAAGTCCATATTCCTCAAATAGTCTCACAGAAAAATCCCGGCCCTGTTCCGCCGGGGATCACAACTAAATCACAATGCCAGCATTGTACCTTTCGCAGAGGCTTTCTGCAAGATATGGGTTTGTATCGCGACCATCTGTTATAATTTGGCGCGTGAGCTTTCAAGTTGCCGGACACCAAACCGAAGGGTATCAGATTTCAACCGAGCTGTATCAGGGCCCGTTGGATCTATTGTTGCAATTGATTGAGCGCACCGAGTTGGATATCACCGTTCTGGCACTGGCCCAGGTCACCGATCAATATTTGGCCTATCTTCACAACCTTGAAAACCAAGATCCCGCTGAAGTTTCAGCTTTTCTGGTCATTGCCTCACGCCTGGTGCAGATCAAATCTGCCGCCCTGCTGCCGAGGCCGCCGGCAATTGAGCGAACCTTAGAAGAAGACCCGGCTGAAGCTCTCGCGCGGCAATTGATCCAATACCGGCGCTTTAAACAGTTATCGGGCTTTCTGGTCGAACGCGAAAACCAGGGATACCACACCTACCTGCGTGTTGCACCGCCCAATATCAAAGTTGAGCCGCGGTTGGACCTTTCTTCATTGACGTTGGCCGATCTGGTGCGCACCGCCCGCCAGATTTTGTTTCTGCGAGGCAACACCACCGAACTCAGCCGGGTGGTCAGCCTGCCGCGCGTCACCATCCGCGAAAAGATCCAGGTCATCATCGACACCCTGCGGCATTCCAGCAAAACCACTTTTCGCTCCTTGCTGCGCACCCGCTCGCGCATCGAGATTGTGGTCTCGTTTCTGGCCATGCTGGAACTGGTCAAACGGCGCTTAATTCAGGCGGAACAAATCGGTTTGTTTACCGATATTGAAATTGAATCGCTGGGCAACTGGGATGAAAGCATTGATGCCGACTCGGAATTTGGCGAATAGCGCATCTTTTTCTTGCCCGTTCAATGATCTTAAATAAACAGGCCGGCCACTTTTTTGGCCGGCCTGTGTTTTTCAATAAAAAGATCAGGCCTCAGGGCCCTCGTTCTCATCAGTTTCGTCATCCGACTCAACCATATCCAGCGGCAGACGCGTGCTCAACCAGACCACCATCAGACGCAGATCGTTCTCATCATCGCCGCCGTCTGGATAAGCAGCTTGATAGGCCTGATCAAGAGTGTCGTAATCTTCTTTTGCCGGCCAGCGCGTAAGAAAGCCCGGCAGACGGGTCCGATCCACATCCAGCGGCAGCAGTTCCCAGCCACGGGCAGTTAAAAGATCAAATACCCGCTGTGCAAGCTCGGGGTACAAACTCGCCCAGGCAGCCAGTGTTGCAGCCGTAAACTCGGGGCTGCGCTCAAATGACCCTACCGAGGCCCTGGCTTTTAACGCTGCCGGCGCCACGGTCGGGTTACGAAAACCCGTCACCTTCACCATCCGCTTGACATAGCCCAGCAAATT
>CAZQLE010000280.1:0-4081 GCA_964593905.1 uncultured Anaerolineaceae bacterium
GCAAATCTGCAAATGCTGCTGGGAAACCTGGGCATTCCGGGTGGCGGCGTTAACCCGCTGCGCGGCCAAAACAATGTGCAGGGCGCCTGTGATATGGGTGGTCTGCCCGATGTCTACCCGGCCTATCAAAAAGTCAACGTTGAAGACAACCGCAAGAAATTTGAAGCCGCCTGGGGCATTGGGCTGGATGACAAATTTGGCCTGAAAGTCACCGAAATGATGCCCGCTGCAGCAGAAGGCAAGCTGAAAGCGCTCTACATTCTGGGTGAAAATCCGGTCATGTCCGACCCCGATACCAACCACATCCGTCACTGCCTTGAATCGTTAGATTTCATGGTGCTGCAGGAGATTTTCCCCTCTGAGACGGCTGTTTATGCCGATGTTCTGCTGCCCGGCCCCACCTTTGTAGAAAAATCGGGCACTTTCACCAACACCGAGCGCCGCGTACAGATCGTGCGCCAGGCTGTCGAGCCGGTCGGCGAAGCCCGCCAGGATTGGCTAATTATTCAGGACCTGGCCAACCGTGTGCTGGAATTTGGTCAGCGCAAGGTGGATTCAGGCGCGAAATTCGCTGCCTGGGCCTATACCCACCCATCGCAGGTGATGGATGAAATTGCCGCCCTCGCTCCCAGCTATGCCGGTGTTTCACACGCTCGCCTGGAAAACGGCGACCGCTTGCAGTGGCCGGTAAAGGGGCTCGACCAGCCCGGAACGCCGATCTTGCATATCGGTAAATTCACCCGCGGTCTGGGTAAGTTTGCGGTTACGTCTTATATTGACCCCGCAGAACTGCCCAACGCCGAATATCCGATGCTGCTCTCAACCGGCCGGGTGCTCTATCACTGGCATGGTGGAGAAATGACCCGCCGTGCACAGGGCCTGCTCGAGGTCTACAGCCATGCCCTGGTGGAAGTCAACCCGGATGATGCCACCCGCATCGGAATCAACGGCAATAAACGTGTCCGCATTGCCTCGCGCCGCGGCGAAATTGAAGCTGAAGCCTGGGTAACCGATCGTGTTCCCCCCGGAATGGTTTATGCCAACTTCCATTTCCCAGAATCGAATGTGAACAATTTGACCATCGCAGCCCTGGATCCTATTTCCAAGATCCCTGAATACAAAGTCTGCGCAGTGAAAGTCGAGTTGGTTAAATAAACGAGCCCCGGTAAATTTCACAGTTTTTGCAGCCCCTCGCGCCCTTACCTGCGCGGGGGGCTGCACGGTAAATTTACGGTATAATTTCAAATTGTTTGTTGTGCACCCAGAAATACTGCCCTGGCAGAGATTTGCTGAATTTATTAATTGAGGTTTATTCATGAACTCCCGGGAAGACATCTCCTTCACACTTTCAAAATTGCCTGGCTTTTTAAATCTGGGATCCGAAAAGCTGGCCAGGCTAGAAGCAATTGGTGAAATGCACCATCTCCAAAAAGGAGATACGATTTTCCTGGAGGGAGAAAACAGCGATAATCTTTACTTGCTCTTGCGCGGACAAATTGCCCTCGAATCTTATGTGCCGACATATGGCAATTTGCGCGTCTCGCTGGTGGAACCCCCGGACATGTTTGGCTGGTCCAGCATTACACAGGGGGTGCGTTTACGGACGGCCCTGGCGCGCACCCTTGAACCGACTGAATTGATCAGCTTTAATGGCAGAGAGCTTCGCCAGCTATGCGATGCAGATCATGAAATTGGCTATGCGGTTATGCGCCGGCTGGTCAATGTGATGGCCAACCGCCTGCTTACCACCCGTTTGCAGTTATATGATGTGATCGTCCGCATTCTGCAAACAGGCGAATAAAAGAGGCCCTGGGTACGGTAAACGCGGTTCTGCGCAGCCAGGCCCAGATACGATAATTCAGACAATCCAAGTTATAATTATCTTATGCATGAACTTACCGTAACAGAAAATATCCTCGAAATCGCCTCGCGGCACGGCAAACAGGCCCATGCAACACGCGTTACAGATATCTATATTGTGATCGGTCGATTATCCAGCATTGTCGATGATTCAGTTCAATTTTACTGGGACATCATCAGCGGTGAGACCCTTTGCAAAGGCGCCAGGCTCCATTTTGACCGACGGCCGGCAAAGCTGAACTGCAAAAATTGCGGCGAAACCTATATTCTGGAAGATCAATTAAGCCCTTGCCCCAAATGTTCTGGCCTCGATGTTCAGGTCATTGCGGGGGAAGAATTTTGGGTGGATAGCATTGAAATAGAGAAGGAAGGATAAAACATGGCTGTGGAGCGCGTAACTGTTGTGGAAAAAATTATGAATGCCAACGACCAGCTCGCCGCCATGAATCGTCGTCTTCTGGATCAAAACGGCGTATTCTGCATCAATCTGCTGGCCTCGCCTGGCGCCGGAAAAACATCCACCATTTTAAAGACCATTGAGCTGCTGGCTGATCAATTGCGCATCGGTGTAATTGAAGGGGATACGGCCGCGGTTACCATTGACGCAGATAAAATTCAGGCGGTCGGGGCGCCGGCGGTACAGATTAACACCGGCGGCGACTGCCATCTGGATGCAGTGATGCTCAGCCGGGGCCTGGAGCAGATGCCGCTCGATCAATTGGATTTGCTGATTGTTGAAAACGTCGGCAACCTGGTCTGCACCGCTTCCTTCCAACTGGGCAGTCATTCCAATGTATTGATTGCCAGCATCCCCGAAGGGGATGATAAACCCTATAAATATCCCAATATTTACCGGGGCATTGATGTTTTGCTGATCAATAAAGTGGATTTGCTCCCCTATCTAAAATTCAATATGGATTACTTCCGCCAGGGCGTTGAAATGCTCAACCCCGGCGTGCACACCTACCCGCTCTCAGCCGTCACCGCAGAGGGCTATGCCCCCTGGGTCGACTGGATTCTTCGCAAGGTCGAGGAGAAGAAGCGAAAGCATTAAACCGGGTCACCAAAAATGGATGCTCAACTGTTATCTGGCTTAAAGATTCTTATTCGGGGCATTGTGCAGGGTGTCGGGTTTCGCCCATTTGTCTATACGCAAGCCGTCGAACGGAATCTTAAGGGCTGGGTGCGCAACACCTCGGCCGGGGTCGAAATTGAAGTCACCGGCGATTTGCCCGCGCTAAACAGTTTTATCGCCGCATTCCAGACCCATCTGCCGCCGCTGGCACGCATTGATGCCTTTTCTTCCACTCCGGTTGAGGCGCAACCCTTCTCCGATTTTCAAATCATCGAATCATTGCCCGAAGAAGGAAGCTTTATCCCCATCTCGCCAGATATGAGCATCTGCCCCGATTGTCAACAGGAGCTCTTTAACCCGCAGAACCGCCGCTTTCGCTACCCGTTTATTAACTGCACCAACTGCGGCCCGCGCTTCACCATCATTCAAGATATCCCCCACGACCGGCCCAAAACAACCATGGCGGGGTTTCTCATGTGCCCCGACTGCACAGCAGAATATCACAACCCGCTCGACCGCCGCTTTCACGCCCAACCGACTGCCTGCCCGGTGTGTGGGCCGCGTGTCACACTGCTCACCCCCGCCGGTGAGACCCTGGCCGCAGAAGATGAGGCGCTGCGGCGCGCCCGCAGTGCGCTGAAAGAGGGTAAAATTCTGGCCGTGAAGGGCCTGGGTGGCTACCACCTGGTCTGCGACGCCGCCAATTCATCTGCGGTGGCTGCCCTGCGCGAGCGCAAACGACGCAGCGACAAACCCTTTGCACTGATGGCTTTTTCACCAGAAAATATCCGCCGCTTCTGCAAAGTAGATGAAGATGAAGTTGCACTGCTCACCTCACCCCGCCACCCGATCGTTTTACTGCAAAAACTGACCTCCTGCGGCCTGCCCCAAGACCTGGCCCCCGGGCAAAGCACGCTGGGCTTTATGCTGCCCTACACCCCGCTGCATTTTCTGCTGCTCGAGCCTGAAAGCGGCTTTCCCGATGTGCTGGTGATGACCAGTGGAAACATGCATGAAGAACCCATCGCCTACCGTGATGATGACGCACTGGATAAGCTGGCTGCTTTGGCCGATCTCTTTTTGACCCACAATCGCCCGATCCACACCCGCGTAGACGACTCGGTTTATCGCGTGGTGCAAAACCGG
>CAZQLE010000281.1:0-4061 GCA_964593905.1 uncultured Anaerolineaceae bacterium
ATTTTTGTGGGGTGGCGGGGCCGTTTTGGCGGGGTTGGCGCTTTTGCTCTGGCTGAAGAAAAGCCAGCGAACTGCGCAGATTGCGCTGCTGGTGTGCTGTGTGCTGGTTACACTGGACCTGGGACTGGTGGGCAGATCGATGCTTGAATTTCGCTTTGACCCCTATGGTTATTATCAAGACCAAACGGTAATGAAGGCGCTTCAGGAACTGACGGATAAGGAGCCGTTTCGGGTTTATTCCCCGTCGTACAGCATTCCACAATACCTTTCAGCCCCGGCTTCCGTTGAGATGGCAGATGGCATTGATCCGCTGCAACTTCTGGCCTATGCGGCCTGGATGGAAAATGCCACCGGGGTCGCTCATCCTCAATATGCGGTCTCCATCCCGCCATTTTATCGCGGAGAGCCCTCGCGCGAACATGCCGATAAGATGCCCAACGCAGAGCTGATGGGGCAGTTGAATGTGCGCTATATTGTTTCGGCTTTCCCACTGCATGGCGAGGGTCTTAAACCACGGGCGGAGCTTCAAAAGCGCTTTATTTATGAAAATGAGCTGTGGCTGCCGCGTTTTCGGTTGATCACTCCCGCCGGGCAGATGAGCAACCGACCGGTGCAGATCCTTCGGCAAACACCCAACCAGATTGAGCTGCTGACATTCGGGCCTGGCACGCTGGTTACGGCCGAGATTAATTATCCGGGCTGGCAAGTTCAGATCGACGACGGGCCGCTAAAAGCCATTGAAACCCCCGAAATTTTTCGCGTAGCCGAAATAAAAACCGGACAGCATACCGTTCGCTTTCTATTCCGGCCTGTCAGCCTCATAATCGGCTGTGGCGTATCTCTGGCAACCCTGGCCCTGCTGCTGGGGCTTACGCTTTATCGCGGGAAGAGGGCGGCATGATGCAGGAAGACGGTCGCTGGCGTGTACGTTTTACATGGATGGTTTTACTGGTTACCACCTTGCCATATCTGTTGGGCTATTTTTTGCAGGGCAGCGATCATTATTTCTCGGGTTTTGTCTTCGGAGTTGAGGATGGGAATTCCTATCTGGCAAAGATGATGTCGGGTACTGCGGGGGCATGGCTTTTTCGAACCTCCTACACGGCCGCTCCGCAGACCGGCGCGATGGCCTATTTACCTTATTTGCTGCTGGGAAAACTCGCCGCAGCGCCTAATATCCATGATCAGTTGATCGTTTTGTTTCAAATATTTCGTGTAGTGGGCGTGGCCCTCTTGATTAAGGCGGTGTATGCGTTTTTGAGCCTGATGCTGCCCCACGATGACCGCTTGAAGAAATATGGGGTATGGATTGCCGTGCTGGGGGGCGGGCTGGGTTTTCTCTTTATTCTGGGCGGTTCAACCTTATGGGACGGGCGGATTCCTCTGGAATTTTATTCACCCGAGACCTTTGGTTTCTTAATGGTTTATGGTCTGCCGCACCTGGCCTTTGCCCGTGCATTTTTGTTGTGGGGTTTTGTCTATTTTTTGGATGCCCGGCAACCCGCCTATAAGGCCGGGTTGTGCTGGCTGCTGGTGGGCTTTTTTCAGCCGCTGTCCAGCGCGCTGTCGTGGATGGTTATGGCCGGTTTTCTACTTGCGATATGGGTCTATGTCAGAATTTCGGCCAAAACAAAACCCTCCACAATCCAATTTGGGGTGTGGTTTCGGCGGACCTTCTGGGCGGGTCTGGTTTCTTCTCCAATGGTGTTGTATAACCTGTTCATGTTTCTGGGTGATCCTTTTTTGCGCGCCTGGAGCCAGCAGAATATTATCGACTCGCCGCCCGTGGGCGATTATTTGCTGGCCTATGGGCTGGCATTATTGGTTCTTGCGCTGGGGGTACGCAAGATCAAAGTTGCCAACCGGCCGGAGGTATTGTTGCTCATCACCTGGGCCGTGATGCTTCTTCCGCTGGCCTATTTCCCGCATAATTTGCAGCGTCGTTTGCCCGAAGCTGGCTGGGTGATTCTGACCGCGCTGGCACTGCTGGGGCTAAGCGAACTGTCGCCAGGGCGCAAACGGCTGGGTATGGTTACACTGGGCGCCGGTTTGTTGACCACCATCTTCTTTTTTACTTCGACCCTGTTTGGACTTTTGCTGGTGCAAGCGCCGTTATATACTTCTTATGCCGATGCGGCTGTTTACCGGGTTATTGCCGCTCAGGCAGACGCAAATGCGGTGGTACTTGCCCCGTACTCCAATAGCAACGAGGTGCCTGCCTGGGCGCCGGTGCGGGTGGTTTTAGGGCACGGCCCCGAGAGCATTGAGGCAGATGTTCTAAAAGAGAAAATAAAAGCAATTTATTCACACACGATGAATGAGGCAGACTGGCGGGCGTTTGTGGAACAATATCAGGTAGATTTCATCGTCTGGCCGGCCGCTGCGGGTGATATGCCCTATGCGGGTAAATGGCTGTACAGTAATTCAGACCTGACGTTATTTCGGGTAACGAATTGATGGTTGTTTGATGGTGCACAAAATCTTTCGCAACCAGGTTTTTCTACTTATTTTGCCTGTCGCGGTTTTATTCCTGCCAACTCTGGTTGCAGGGCGTGTTTTGTACTGGGGGGTGCCGGGTTTGCAGATCGTTCCCTGGCGCTATTTTGCCTGGCAGCAGCTCAGTGCGGGGCAGCTTCCGCTGTGGAATTCTTTGAATGGAATGGGAGCGCCGCTGCTGGCAAATTATCAACTGGCTTTATTCTATCCGCCGTCCTGGATCACCTTTGTCTTTGCTGCCGCGGGCGGGCCGGGTTGGCTGGCGTGGTCTCTGACATTGCTGGCGGCCCTCCACCTGGTCTGGGGCGGTTATGGGGTGATGCAGTTGTTGCGCGAATTGGGGTTGGAGCAGCCCGCGCAGGTTATCTGCGGGGTCAGTTTTGCTTTGTGCGCCTATTTCACCGCGCGGATCGGCGTCTATAACATGATCTGGGTGGGGACCTGGCTGCCGTTTCTACTGTTGTTTACGCTGCGTTTATTCAACCCGTCTGCAAAGCCGGCCGGTACATTTTTGGGCCTGACTCTGACTGCGGCAATGATGCTGCTGGGCGGACATGCGCAGTTGACCTTTTATGGTTTTCAATTTGCGCTGCTCTGGCTGACTGCGCGGCTGATTCAAAAACGCTCCTGGCGGGGCGCGTTGACCGGGCTGGCGCAGTTTGGCGGGGCGATTGTGACGGCCTGCCTGCTTTCTGCTGTGCAGCTTATCCCCACCGCCGAGTATTTGCTGCAATCACAGCGTTCTTCTGCGGTGGATTTTACTACCGCCATGAGCTATTCTTTTTGGCCGTGGAGGTTTATTTCTCTGTTTGCCCCGAGTTTTTTTGGCAACCCGGCAAGTGGCAATTACTGGGGTTATGGGGCCTACTGGGAAGATGCCGGCTATTTTGGGCTGCTGCCGCTCTTATTTGCGCTGGGCGGAATCCTGCGATTGGTTTTTCGCCGTGAAAAGGACAGCCCATCTCTGATCGACCGGTGGTTTCTGTTTCTGATCGTTTTGACCGGCTTTGTCTTTGCAATGGGGCGCAACACGCCCATTTTCCCATTTTTGTATCAGTGGGCGCCAGGGTTTGATATGTTTAACGGTCCGGCGCGTTACCTGCTCTGGTCGTTAATGGCCCTAATTTTGCTGGCCGGGTTTGAGGTGGATCGCTTTTGCCGCAGGGAGCTCTTTCATTCGAAACGATACCGGTTGTTTGCTGTAATCAGCCTGGCAATTTTTGTCGGTGCGCTGGCCGGCTATTTTATTCTCGCCGGGCAAGTTCCGACAATCTTTATTGCAACGGCCGCAGCCGGGGGGCTTGGATTCATGTATTTCTTGTTGATCAGTTTTCGGCCCCTGGAAGTTGACCGGCGTGCAGGATGGGAGCTGGGGCTGGTTCTGCTTGTTTCACTGGACCTGCTTATTGTCAACTGGCGAACCTTCCAAACCGTTCCATTGGATTTTTTTGAAGCGCAAAAAAGCGAGATAAAGCCTGCTGTCGCTTCCAACCAACGGCTTCATATTCAACTCAGCGATGAATATGATTTGAACTACACTTTGCTGGCGACTCCCGCAGAAGGAT
>CAZQLE010000282.1:0-3897 GCA_964593905.1 uncultured Anaerolineaceae bacterium
GGGCGCTGCACAACCCGGCCTGGTCGCCGGATGGAACGTGGATTGCTCTGGATGGCGAGCCGCAGGGTTGTAATTTTGAGGTCTTTGTAATGAAAGCAGATGGCTCTGCGATGCGGCAGGTGACCCATCACCCCGAAGGCTGCGGGTCATATAATAAACACCCGACCTGGTCGCCAGATGGCAAACAACTTATTTATTCTTCTTCTGACCGCGATCCGAACCTGCCCGGTACGCTGTTGATGAAGATCAATGTGGATGGCAGCGGAGAGACTGCGTTGACCCGCATTCGGGTGGAGAAGACTTATAATTCTCCGCATTATCCGTGTTGGTCGCCTGTGCCGTGAAAGCGGCAACCCACCCTGCCCGGAGCGCCCGTAATGCAGATTCACCTGATTCGACATGGACATTTTGACCCTGACCCTGCTGCTGTGTGGACGGCCGGTTACCCCGACCCACCGCTTTCTTCACTGGGGCAGACACAGGCCGAACAACTTGCCGCGCAGGTGAAAGATTGGCCGGTAAGCCGCATTTATAGCAGTGATTTGCTGCGCACCCGCCAGACTGCCGCGCCGGCGGCACAGCGGCTGGGGCTGGAAATACAGCTTGAACCAGCGCTGCGCGAGATTCACATGGGCGATGTGTTCACCCAGGGATGGGAGCAGGTGCGGCGCGAACAACCCGATTTTGCAGCGGCTTTTGACCGCCGTGAGCCGGGGCTGGCTTACCCAAACGGAGAGAGCGCTGTGCAGGTGTTGGCCCGCGCATTGCCGGTTTTTCAGGCGATCAGCCGGCAGGAGACCGGCAGCGCGCTGGTTTTTACCCACGGGGGGATGATTATGATTGTGCTGGCGCACTGTCTGGGGCTGGCGCTGGAAGAGCGTTTTAACTTTTACATCGACCACGCCAGTATCACCACGCTAGACTGGCAGCCGGGTGAGCCGTGCGGCCAGGTGCTGCGGCTGAATGACCGGCAGATAGGCTAGAGCAGGCGCAGGTCACGCGCCCGGCGGACGGCCTGGGTGCGCGATTGGGTACCCAGCTTCGCATAGATATTGTTGATGTGGGTTTTTACCGTGCTGGGGGCAATGACCAGCCGCGCGGCGATCTCTTGATTCGTCAGTCCTGCCTCAATCCATTGCAACACTTCAATTTCACGCTTGCTTAACGGCTCTATCAGGGTCTCCGGCGCGGTTTCATCCGCGGCAGAGACGATTCTCAGGGCGCCGCCTGGCTCAAGGGCCGGTTTGCCGCTGGCTTTGCGCAGCAAGACAACCCCTTCGAGTGCCAGCAGCAGCAGCGCAACCACGCGCATTAATGCGCCGCCGGCAATTGCGCCAAAGACGGCAAACAGGGCCAGCGCACCCAGCGCGGTCTGAATGCCCACGGTGTAAAAGAGCGCAGGATATCTGCCCAGATGCGCCCCCAGGGCAATGCCCGCCGCCAACCCCGCCACACACAACAACCAGCCATAGGCCCAGGCCTGCGAACTGGCAGTGATGGCGTTGATGGTGAAAACCAACCCCATTGCGGCAAATAACCCGGCCGGGGCTGCCAGCCAGAAACGCCACGCCCATTCTGGGCGGAAATTAAGCATACACAAAAGCGACCCGGTGGCAAGCGCCAGAAAAATAATGGCCGGATCAGCCCGCTCGGACCAGCCGGGGATCAGGCTTAGAATCAACAGCAGGGCGCTCATGCCAATTAGAATCGCGCCGCTGGCGATTAACAAAGTTTTCTTTTTAAGAAGGGTCTGGTTCATTACGCTGCAATCCCGTGCGAGAGCCTGGTTTCTGGTTACCCCTGGTCTGAGCGGTAACGATTTTTATTCATTATACGTTTGATTGATTCGTTTGATTAGCGTTTTGGGGTTTGCCGGCCGCGGTTTTTTGCGCAACGATTTGGAGAGGGCGGCGTATACAAAGTTAGAAAATCAGAACCCGGTCGGGTTCATCTCAAAGAATGGAAGTGTTTTATGACCGCGAGTGAGAAGTTTTTCAGGGACCTGTTTATGGTCCCATTTCGAGGACAGACCTACCTGAACCTGCTCTACCTGTTGTTTTCTTTTCCGCTGGGTCTGGCTTATTTCATTGTGCTGGTAACCGGGCTTTCGCTGGGGATTGGCCTGATCATTTTATGGGTTGGGGTCTTTATCCTGGTGGGATTGTTTGCCCTGTGGATCGCGCTGGCGCGGTTTGAACGCCGTCAGGCGATGGTGCTGCTGCACGAAGAGATTCTGCCCTTCAATGTCGAATCGATGGCGGGAAAAAGCATCTGGCAGCAGTTTGTAGCCTATTTGAAGAATCCGGTAACCTGGAAGGGCCTGGTTTATCTGCTCCTTAAGTTCCCGCTGGGGGTGTTTAGCTTCACGCTGCTGGTTACGCTGCTTTCGGTTTCACTGGCGCTGTTGACTGTGCCGTTTTATTATCAAATTGCGCCCATTTCAGTCAACCTTGATCTTGCCTTTGCACAGCCGTGGATGGTGGTGGACACCCTCAGCGAAGCCATGACGCTGTGTGTGATTGGGGCCGTGTTGACGCTGTTGTCGCTGCATGTTCTGAATGGCCTGGCCTGGGTATCGGGCAAGTTTGCCAGGGTTATGCTGGGCAATTATGCTGCGCAGCCTGCGGCTCACCCGGCGCCCAAAGCAGTGGAAGCGGCCGCTCCGGCGGCGGCATCGCTGGCTGCGGCGGAGGCCCCGGTGAATGAAGCGCCGGCGGCAGAAGCGCCGGTTTTGGAAGATCTGCTGCCGGCAGAAGAGAAGCTTCCCCCGGCGTCTGATTGAGTCGTCGCATAAAATTTTTACAGAATCACTCGCGGCTGTCTGTGCAAAAATGCAGACAGCCGCGAGTGATTTCTTGAGTGAGTTTCTCTACTTTTAATGAAAAATTGCACAAACGGCCTATAATGAAATTGAGGCGAATAAATCTATTCGATGATGTTAACCACATCTCCGCAAATTGAAAATGCGCGCATGTTGCGCAGCGAGCGTATGCTCGGGAGGTGAAAGATGTTTTACGTGCTGGTTGGACTGTGGATAGCAGCCTGTCTGGGAGCATGCCTGCTCAAAAATGTACGGCGGGATATTGTGCAATCGTCCTGCCCGTGCGTGGCCGTTGCGGGTTTTCTGGCAGCCACCCTGTTGTATCTGGATCATCAACTGGTGATTGCCGTGGTTGTGTTGGGCGTCTCGGCATTTCTTGCAGGGACGATGTTATGGTCTTTGTGGATGACCCGCAATCACCATAATCATGCCAGCCCCGCGTAGGGCCGCCAGCCATTGCTGCGCCTGCGGTACAGACTGCTTAATAATTGAATTGAGTCGCTGAAACATAGAAAGATGTGTTGCAGATGTGCTTCTTGTTGAATCGAGACCGGCTTTGGCCGGTCTCTTTCGTGATGGTCTGGTTTTTTCTGTCATTCAGAAGTGTGTCGCTGCGGGTGGGGCCAATTTTCTGAATTCACTTAAAGAAAGGTTGTAATTGACTTTCGCGGTCGATAAAATAACCATTAGAAGGAACGTAAAAATGATCTTCAGGTATCAGTGGTCCCATTAAAGCAATGCTCTGAAACTATATTCTCTTGCAGTCGGGGTGTTCACAATAGAGGAGTATGATGACGATTAAACAAAGGTTTGCGTTTGCGCCGGTTAACAGCAGTGAATTCTGCCGGGCAAAGGGTGTTTCTCTAAAAGCAGTTGGTATTTTACCCTGGCAGATGAATTTTTCAAATCAAGACCCGAATGAGACGGTGGATGCACAGCGCAGACGGCGTGGCAGCGGGCCTTCGGGGCGGGCCGAGATGCCCTCGCGCCCGTCAACGGGGCGGCCATCCTCTGGCGGGGGGCAGCCGCCCTCGTATCCGAGCAGCGGTGGGGGCGGCTGCCCCCCGCCAGAGGAT
>CAZQLE010000283.1:0-3884 GCA_964593905.1 uncultured Anaerolineaceae bacterium
TGCTTCACCTCCCGGCTCAAACCGGTAACCCACCCCCCACACCGTTTGCAGCAGCGTCGGGGCAGACGGGTTCAACTCAATTTTTTCACGCAGACGGCGGATGTGCACGGTGACCGTGCCGGGGTCGATATATTCGGCCAGCCCCCAGATGCGCTCCAGCAACTGGTCGCGGCTGAACACCTGGCGCGGATGGCGCAGCAAGTGACACAGCAGATCAAATTCTTTCACCGTCAGGGCCGCCTCTTCGCCCCGCACCCAGGCCAGGCGCTTCTCCAGGTCCACCTTCACCGGCCCGCCCTGCAAGATCACCTCTTGAACGGCGGCGGGCGGGGTGCGCGTGCGGCGCATTACCGCCCGCACCCGGCTGACCAGCTCCTGGGGGCTGAACGGTTTGACCATGTAATCATCTGCGCCCATCTCCAGCCCGGCAATGCGGTCCATCTCTTCACGCCGGGCCGATACGATGATGATCGGGGTGTCGCCGCGCTCGCGCAGCCGGCGGGTAATTTCCCAGCCATCCACCCCCGGCAGCATCAGGTCTAACACCACCAGCCCCGGTTCGTGCCCGTTCAGATACTCCAGCGCCGTCAGGCCATCTTTAACCAGCGTCACCGCATAACCGGCGCGGCGCAAATACAGGCTGACCACCTCGCCCACGCTGGGCTCGTCTTCCACCACCAGAATGTCGTTTGCCAGGTTCATGGTTCCCCTTCTCCTGCTTTCGCAGTGCGCTTAAACCAGCCCCAAAAACTGCCGCCGCGCTGCTGACGCGCGCGCACCAGCGCTTTTTTCACCGGCGGCAGGCGCAGCGCCAGCAAGACCAGCAGCAGCACGCCATACAACAACGGCTGAAGGATGCTGCCGCGCAGACCGAACAGGTCGCCCTTTACCGCCCAGGCATAATGCAACACCCCCACCCCGCCGGCCAGATAGACCAGCCGGTGCAGGCGCTTCCAGTTGCGGCCGAGCCGTTTCTTGGCGCGGTCAAACGAGGTGGCCGCCAGCGCCGCAAGCAGCAAAAACGTCGCGGCCCCGGCAATGATAAAGCGTTTTTCAACCAGCGCTTCCCACAACAGCGCCAGGTTCAGCCCGTAATCGACCACGCTATACATTAAAAAGTGTAGCACAGCATAAAAGAAGGCATACAACCCCAGCGGGCGGCGCAGCTTAAGCAGCGGGTTATACCCGCTGAGGGTGTGCAGCGGCGTGACCGCCAGCGAGGCCAGCAGCAGGGTGATGGCAATTTTGCCGGTACGCTGGGTGGCGGCCTGAATCCAGTTCACGGTCAGGTTGTCGGTCAGATAATCACTCAACAACACCACCAGCGGGATCAGCGCAGCCAGATGCGCGGCCAGTTGCAGCGGGGTAAAGCGGGGACGGCGATTTTTGGGAGGGAGCATGGGCTTAATAATTCACTTTCAAATCCATCCCGGCATACAACCCGGCCACCTCTTGCTCGTAACCGTTAAACATCTGGGTTGGCCGCCGGCCGGCCTCACCAATGCGCCGCTCGCTCGATTGCGACCAGCGCGGATGGGCCACCCTGGGGTTCACATTGGCATAAAACCCATACTCGTCCGGCGCAGTGGTCGACCACAGCGTGGCGGGCATTACATCGGTCAGCTCGATCTTAACAATCGATTTGATGCTCTTAAAGCCATATTTCCACGGCACCACCAGGCGCACCGGCGCACCGTTCTGGGGCAGCAGCTCTTTGCCATACAGCCCGGTCGAAAGGATCGCCAGGTCGTGCATGGCCTCATCCAGCCGCAGCCCTTCCTGATAGGGCCAGGGGAAGTATGCGCTCTTTTGGCCCGGCATCTCATCCGGGTTAAACAGGGTCTCAAAGCGCACATATTTGGCCATGCTCAGCGGCTCAACTTCCTTTAAAAGGCGGTGAATGGGAAACCCCAGCCAGGGGATGACCATCGACCAGCCTTCGACGCAGCGCAGGCGGTAGACGCGCTCTTCGCGCGGGAAGCGCGCCAAAAAATCTTCGATGCCAAACGTGGTCGGTTTGGCCACCAGCCCGCCCACCTCCAGCGTCCACGGACGGGTGGTAAAGTCTTTGGCCAGACGGGCTACATCCTCTTTGTTGGTGCTGAACTCATAGAAATTGTTATAGCCCACCACCGCATCATATTCAGTCAGCGCTTCGTCTGCCGCGCCGGGTGCGGGGGTGAGCGTGGGCGCCGCGGCGGCGTTCTCAGCCGGAACACAGGCTGCCAGCGCCGCTCCGGCCACCACCACCCCGGCCGTGCGCATAAAATCACGCCGGGTAAGGTAAACCTGCTCGGGGGTGATCTCTGATGACGGGATATCCTTGCGAAACCAGGTTTTTTTCATATAAAGCTCCTCTTCAACCATTATTCGTACGTTTCGTCCAACAGCGCCCGGATGGCGCTTTCAGTTGCGGGGTAACCGCCTTCACCGATATGCTGGTAACGCAGGCGGCCCTGCTTATCGATCAGATACAGCGTAGGCCAGTAGCGTGTGCCGTAGGCCTGCCACGTGCGGCCTTCATTATCCTGCGCCACCGGATAGGTAATCTCCAGCTCTGCCACCGCCTGTTTCAAATTCTCCAGGTCGGCCTCACGGCGGAACTCGGGGTAATGGTTGCCAATCACCACCAGACCTTCTGCGCCAAATTGGGCGTGCCATTCCTTCAACGAAGGAATCACATTGCGGCAATTAATTCAGCCAAAGGTCCACATGTCGATCAGCACCACCTTTCCGCGCAAACCGTCCAGGCGCAGCGGGGCGGCGGTATTTAACCAGACCTCATTGGTCAGCTCGGGCGCCGCACCCAGATCGGGCAAAGCGGCGCGGGTGACTTGCCGAACCGTGGGCTGGCTGACCGGCGCTGCGGTAGATATCTCTGCACGGGTACTGCAGCCGGCCGCCAAAGCCATCCACACAATTCCTTTTAATAATACGCTCCAACGGGCCATGCACAACCCCTTTCATTATACAAACTGCGGCTTGCAGGCGCCCTGCCCCGGCAGCGGCGCGCGACAACCTTCATCGGTTTGATCATACCCGGCCGGGATTAAGAAAGGCGCAAGAATTGATTACAAAAGTATTACAATATCGCTCCTATTTGTAGGAATTATGCAAGCGCACGGCAAGCTCAATTTAAGAGAGATCTGTCATGATTGTTTTAGATCAAACTACAAAAAAGGAGCCTGAAATGATGAAAAAACAATTATCCGTAGTGGCGTTGATTCTAGTCTTCAGTCTGGTGCTGGCCGCCTGCGCACCGGCGCAGCCTACCCCGGACACCATGGCCAAACCAACCGACGCCATGTCCAAACCGACCGAAATGATGGAAAAACCTGCCGACACGATGGAAAAACCCACCGGCGAGGCGATGAGCGACAAAGAAAAAATGAGCCAGACCCCCGCCGCCGGCGATGAAATGAAAAAAGACGCCATGCAAGAAGCCCCGGCCTGGTTCAAAGCTGAGCTGGTTAACGTACGCAGCGGCGAGACCTTCCGCACCGGTGATTTTGCCGGCAAAGTCGTCCTGGTGGAAACCCTGGCCACCTGGTGCCCCAGCTGCCTGCGCCAGCAAAAAGAAGTGCTGAAACTCCACCAGGCGCTGGGTAAGCGTGACGATCTGGTGAGCATTGGCCTGGCGGTGGACCCCAACGAAGATGCCGCCCTGCTGAAGAAATATGTGGAGAGCAACGGTTTTGACTGGGTGTACGCGGTTTCAACCGATGCGGTCTCACGTGAGATCAGCCAGCTTTACGGAGATAATTTTCTGAACCCGCCTTCGACCCCGATGTTGATCATCGACCGGAAAGGCGTCGCCCATCCGCTGCCGTTTGGGGTAAAAACCGCCGCCGACCTGCTGGCCGCCCTCCAGCCCTATCTGGACG
>CAZQLE010000284.1:0-3879 GCA_964593905.1 uncultured Anaerolineaceae bacterium
GGATGTAACCGATCACCTGGGTGACCGGAATGACATCATCGGGTTTGGCGGTTAGGCCGGCCAGCACGCCGCTCTCGGGGCTTTCAATTTCAATCGACGCCTTGTCGGTCAGGATGATAAAGAGTGGATCGCCCTTGCGAACGGTCTCGCCTTCTTTTTTGAGCCATTCCACCAGGGTGCCGGTTTCCATCACCATGTCCACTTTGGGCATGATAATCTCAGTCGCCATGGGTTTATCTCCCTTCCAGGGCCAACTTGCGGGCCGCTGCGACGATATCTTCCACCTGGGGTACAGCCGCCCGTTCGAGGATGCGGTTGTAGGGAATGGGAACATTGCGGCCGGCCAGGCGGACGATCGGGGCATCCAAAAAGTCGAAGGAAGGACCTTCGCTGATCACGGCAGCCAGTTCGCCGCCAAAACCGCCGGTCACCGGGGCCTCGTGGCAGATCATCACCCGCCCGGTCTTGGAGACCGAGGCGTGAATGGCGGCTTCATCCAGGGGTTTCAGGCTGCGCAGGTCAATGACTTCGATATCGATGCCTTCCTTTTCCAACTGGGCAGCGGCTTCGAGGGCGCGCGGCACCATGATGGAATAGGCCAGAATGGTCAGATCTTTGCCTTCGCGTGCGGTGCGGGCGTTGCCCAGCGGAATTTCATACTGTTCTTCGGGCACTTCGCCTTTAATGCGGTAAAGCAGTTTGTGTTCCATGAACATGACCGGGTTGTTATCGCGGATGGCGGCAGTGAGCAGACCTTTGGCGTCTGCCGGGCTGGCCGGGGCCACCACTTTCAAACCGGGCACATTGATGAACCAGTTTTCAAGGCACTGGCTGTGCTGGGCGGCTGCACCGGTGCCCGAGCCGGCCGGGAGGCGCACCACCATCGGCAGCGATACTTTGCCGCCGAACATGAAGCGCATTTTGGCCGCCTGGTTAACCAGTTGGTCGGCTGCCAGGGTAACAAAGTCGGAGAACATGATCTCCATGATCGGGCGCATGCCCATCAATGCTGCACCGGTCGCCGTTCCAGCGATGCCGCCTTCAGAGATGGGCGTGTCGATGATGCGCTCAGGGCCAAATTCTTCCAACATGCCTTTGCTCATACCGAATGCGCCGCCGTAAATACCGATATCTTCACCGATTAAAAACACATCTGCATCACGGCGCATTTCCTGCACCATTGCTTCCCGGATGGCTTCGAGATAGGTTAATTCACGCTTGTCGCTCATGGGGCATATACCTCGTCTTCCATGGTGGCCGGGTCGGGTTCGGGGAAGGTGACGGCCACTTCGGTTGCTTTATCAATCGCCTGTTTGGCGCGTTGGTCAATTTCGTCCACTTCAGCCTGGGTGAGCACACCCGCTTCCATCAGCATCGTGCTAAAGCGCGGAATGGGGTCCAGGTTCTTCCATTCTTCAATTTCTTCGGCTGTGCGGTAGAGGTTGCGGTCGCTCTTCGAATGTCCGCGCCAGCGGTAGGTCAGGTTTTCGACCAGTGAAGGACCTTCGCCGCGGCGGGCGCGTTCGACCGCTTCTTTGACGGCTGCATAAACTGCCAGCGGGTCATTGCCGTCCACTGTGATGCCCGGGATATCGTAGGCGCAGGCGCGGATGGCGATGTGTTTGATCTTCATGGCGCGCTCGGTGGACATGGACATGCCGTACTGGTTGTTATCACAGATAAACACCACCGGTAAATCCCAGATGGAGGCCATGTTGAGCGCTTCGTGGAACGAGCCTTCATTGGTTGCGCCGTCGCCAAAATAGCACAGCAGCACGCGCGGATCTTTTTTTAATTTGAGAGCCAGGGCAATACCCACCGCGGTGGGCAGGCCGCCGCCAACAATGCCGGTGGCGCCCAGATTGCCGCCTTCAATGTCAGCAATATGCATCGAACCGCCGCGTCCGCGGCAGTAGCCGGGGTCTTTACCGATAAATTCAGCCACCATCAGGGTCAAATCGGCGCCTTTGGCAATGGTGTGCCCGTGTCCGCGGTGATGGTGAATGATCAGGTCTTCGGGGGCAATCGCAGCAATGCTGCCGATCGGCGAGGCTTCCATGCCGATGGAAAGGTGCATGGTGCCGTGCACCTGACCGCGGACATAGAGCGCCTCGGCGTTTTCCTCGAAATAGCGGGTCATCATCATATTTTCCAGCATCCAGACCAGCTTTTCTTTGGAAAAACTGGCCAGGAGCTCGGCCCGCGCTTCGGGAGCCATTTCGAGCTCTTCCCGCACTTCACAAATCTGTTTGGGCATACAATCACTCCTCAAGAAAATTGGGGGTTTATAAATTACGCGGAGTCCATGATCTCGACCACCCGCGCAGCAGTCGTTTCATCCATGACGATTGTTTTAACCAGGTTTCCACGCAGCACCGCCGCTACGGCCAGTGCGCGCTCCACATTGGCTGCCAGACCGATGGTAAGGGGAATATTGTGGATATCTTTCAGGTTGATCCCGATTACCCGCCGGCTGTACTGCGGAGCGCAGTCGAGCCCGTTTTCATCCAGCACGCGGGCCAGAATTTCACCCACGCCGCGGGTATTCTCGACCAGGTCGGTCCGTTCCTGGGGTGAAAGGGAAGTGAAGTTAAAGTAGCTGGAATTGCCGGTGAGGGTGCCGATCCCAAAAACCGCAATGCGCGCGCTGCGGGCCCGGTCGAGCATCTCAGACACGTGACGCAGCTGGATGACCGCATCGCGCTCTGCCGGAGAGTCGGCAAAGGCCGGGGCGTGCAGTTGAAAAGATTGGCCGCCCAACTGGTTGGCCAATTCAGCGGCCAGATTGTTGACATCGGTGCCGTGGCGGCCTTGCACGCCGCCGGTGGCCGGCACAACGGTGACCGCCACAGGTTTGGTGGGGTGCACTGCCTGCACCAGGGTGTACAGTGTATTTCCGCCGCCAGTGCAAATCGTATCGCCATCGCGCACCTGCTCGAGCAGATAATCGGCGGCAGCTTTGCCGACCATTTGCATCAAAGCCAGGGGGTCTTCGCTTAGACTGGGCGTGACCACCGCCTTGACCCCGGTGAGCGCATGGATGCGTTTTTCAAGATCCAGGATGTGTTGGAATGGAATGTGCAGCTTGATTTCAATCATGCCCTGCACGCGCGCCTGTTTTAGCAGCCGGTTCACCTTGGGGGTGGAAAGTCCCAGCAGCTTTGCAATCTCAGCCTGGTTCAGGTTTTCGAGGTAATACAGGTTGAGGATGCGACTAACGAGGCGTAGGGTTTCGTAATCGGTTGGAGCGATATTCATGTCAGGTTCCGTCAAAGGGATGGCGTTTTTATACTGAAATTAATTTCAGTATAAAGATATTTATTTCATCACTTACATAGAATAACATGCCAAAAAACGGAAGTCAATCATTATTAATATGGATCGCACGGTTTTCACAAATGTGAAAGCCCCGGTGCGTGGGCGGCTGAAGACCATCTGTTCCAACGAAATGCGGAAAAATCACCCAAATCATCAGAATGCCCAGGGGCCCTGCCTGCCGGATGAGGGTGTAACGCTGCTGTTTCGGTGCGCCAAGGCGCACCCTACCTGTGCAGACAAAGTCCAAATCATCAGAATGCCCAGGGACCCTGCGTGGTTGGGAATGTCTGGTCTTGCCGGAGGGGGCTCTCGCAGAGGGCAGGTAAGTTTTATGGATTGGGGGAAGGGGGTGAAATCACAGTGCAGGCCGGTTTTCTCATCCCTTTCTCATCTATTTGGAATATAGTATGATCATTTCGGTCATCAATTTACGCGCTTTGCGGGAGGTTTTATGCGACGGAAGTTCCTCTTATCCATCTTTGCGGTGAGCGTGTCTGCCCTGTTGGCTGGCTGCGCTGCCGCACCCCTGCCGCCTGCCCAACCAGATGTACTGCCTGTGCC
>CAZQLE010000285.1:0-3840 GCA_964593905.1 uncultured Anaerolineaceae bacterium
GGCTGGATGACTGGCGTGTGGAACAGATCGGCGCGGACCAATATCGCCTGTACGCCCGGTCGGAAGATATTACCCTCGACCTGGTTTTGACGGATCGCAAGGGGCCGGTTTTACAGGGGCAGAATGGCTACAGCCCCAAGGGACCCAAGCCTGGCAACGCTTCGTATTATTACAGTCAGACCCGTTTGGAAGCCACGGGAACGATTGGCAGCGGGGGGCAAACCTTTGCCGTGCAGGGCCTGAGCTGGATGGATCATGAGTTTTCCACCAGTGCGCTGGGAGCGAACCAGGTGGGCTGGGACTGGTTCTCGATTCAATTGGATGACGGCAGCGAAGTGATGCTGTTTACCCTGCGCAATCAGGATGGAACGGTGGATGGCTTTTCGAGCGGGGCTTTGATTTCTGCAGATGGCAGTGTGCAGGTTTTGGAAAACCAGGATTTTGCGGTTGAACCTACAACGGTCTGGAACAGCCCTGAAACAGGTGCGAAATATCCATCGGCCTGGCAGATCAATATTCCATCGGCCGGTTTGAAGCTGCAAATCCAACCCAAAATAACCAATCAGGAATTGCGCCTCTCGTTTGTCTACTGGGAAGGTGCGGTCAGTGTGGTTGGTGAACGGGCCGGGGTGGCTGTGAAGGGCAGCGGATATGTGGAATTAACCGGTTACGCCCAAAGTATGCAGGGACAGTTTTAGTCCGGTGGGTTGCTTTGCTGCTGTTCGTATTGTTCGCGGGCAGCGTCAAATTGAGCCCATACTACAGCGGGCACCAGATCATGAATCTGCCGGTAAAGCGCAGTCAGCTTTTCGGGGTTGTTTGTGCGGGGATGGGAAGGGATTTGGTAGATTTCGCCGTCTGCGATAAGCTCCAGTGACGTATTGCTGCCGCCTACAGGGGGCATTTCTTCTGTTTTCCAGTTTTGGTTCATTGCCCCTGCCTGCCGGGCTGCCTGATAAAGCTCATCGATCTGGGTTGGCTGCAACGAAAACGTTTCCTTTAAGATCGAGCTGCCGGTGTCGCCGTACCCCAGCCGGTAGGTTATCTCACCGGGGGCGTCTTTGCCAATGCGGATCTCATAGGCGTAATGATATTCGGGTGGTAAAGCGCCAATATCGAAGTTGTAGACCACCTCAAAATCAGACGGGGTATCATGCGGGGCCTGTTTTGAAAACTGAAAGGCACAGCCCGAGCTGAGGATGAGGATGAGGGTGGGGAGCCAGCCGATTTTGCAGATTTTCATATTTTCACCGTGATGGATCTGGATATTATGCTAAACTGTGGATATCCATATCATTATCACAAAAAAGCCGTGGAGGTCAACATGCGTTTTGTGCGCTACCAGACTGGCGACCAGCCAGTACGTTATGGTTGGGTTTTTGAAGACCAGGTTGGGCCAGTGGAAGGGGACCTTTTTGGAGTTTACCGCAGATTGGAAGCCGATATCCCGTTGGAGCGGGTGCGGTTGATGGCGCCTTTGATCCCCGGAAAGATTCTGGCAGTGGGAAAAAATTATGCCGAGCACGCCAAAGAAATGGCTTCGGATGTGCCGGAGCTGCCGATTCTATTTATGAAGCCGCCCAGCGCGGTGATTGGCCCCGGAGAATCTATTTTGCTGCCGCCCCAGTCTCAAAAGGTGGATCATGAAGCAGAGCTGGCAGTGGTGATCGGTCAGCGCTGCCGCTGGGTCACCCCGCAGGAGGCCGGCGGCTATGTTTTTGGGTATACGATTGCCAATGATGTCACCGCGCGTGATTTGCAGCGTCTGGATGGGCAGTGGACGCGCTCGAAAAGTTTTGACACGTTTTGCCCGCTGGGGCCGTGGATTGAAACCGAACTGGACCCCGCAGACGCTTTAGTGACCTGCCGGGTGAATGATGAGCTGCGCCAGATGGCTTCAACCCGCGAGATGGTTTTCACCGTTTCACAGTTGATTTCATATATCTCATCGGTGATGACTTTAATGCCCGGAGATTTGATTTTGACCGGAACCCCGGCCGGAGTGGGGCAGTTGTTGGCCGGAAACACGGTTGAAGTGAGCATTGAAGGCCTTGGGCAGTTAAAAAACCCGGTACGGTTGGCCCCGACCCGCATGGAATAAAAGAGCGGTCGATTCTTGATTTGCCCGCGGGTATTCGGGGTTGGTCTCTTCAGTTAATTTCAACGTGAAGAAAAATGCATGGTATAATTTTCCAATCCATTGAAATTTTACCCTTGTGGGTTATTGAAGGAGAATAAACTATGTCAGGTCATTCCCATTGGGCAACAATTAAGCGCAAGAAAGGCGCTGGGGATGCCAAACGTGGTCAAGTTTTTACCCGGTTGGCGCGAGAAATTGCCATGGCGGCGCGTGAAGGCGGCGGTGATGCAGATTCGAACTTCCGCTTGCGCATTGCGATTGATAAGGCGAAAGCCAGTAATATGCCCAAAGACAGCATCCAGCGGGCCGTGGACCGCGGTACCGGTACTGGCAAAGATGGACTGACCTTTGAAGAAGCGATCTATGAAGGAATTATCGCCAAAGGAATTGCTGTGATGGTGCAATGTGTGACCGAGAACCGCAACCGCACTGTGGCCGAGGTCCGTCATGCGCTTTCGAAAAATGGCGGTAACATGGGCGCTTCGGGCGCAGTAGCCTGGCAGTTTACCCGCAAGGCTTATTTCTCGTTCCCGCTTGGCAATAACAATTTTGATGCGGTTTTTGAAGCGGCGCTGGATACTGGTGCGGAAAATTGCGATATGGAAGACGGTGTGGTTGAGATCACCGGCCCGGTCGAAATTTTCAAGACCATGAGCGATGCGCTACGCAAGATGCATATCCAACCCGAAGAAGCCGACCTGCGCTTTGTCTCCAACCAGGAAACCGAGTTGAGCGTGGATGATACCCTGCAAGTGCTGCGGGCCATCGAATCGCTCGAAGATCTGGACGATGTGCAAAACGTTTACCACAATCTTGCCATCTCAGAAGAAGCGATGGCCAAGATGGAGGCTGAATAGTCAACCATGCTGGCCCTGGGGATTGACCCTGGTACGGCAACGACTGGTTATGGTTTGGTGCGCAGTACCGCTCAGGGCGACCTGGCAGTTGTTGAATACGGCGTGATCCAGACCTCACCCCAGCTTCCAATGGAACAGCGTTTGCTGATCCTGTATCAAAAATTGAACGAATTAATTCTTCTCCACCGGCCGCAACTGGGCGCGGTGGAGAAGCTTTTTTTCTCGCGCAATGTCACCACTGCAATTACCGTCAGTCAGGCGCGCGGGGTGATTCTGTTGTGTATGGCCCAGGCCGGGTTGGAATTAATGGAATACACCCCGATGGAAGTCAAACAGGCGGTGGCCGGGTATGGCGGGGCCGAAAAGAAACAGATGCAATTAATGGTCAAGGCGCTGCTGGGTCTGGAGACCATTCCTAAACCCGACGATGCCGCCGATGCGCTGGCAATTGCAATCTGTCATTTGCATTCCCATCGTTATCAATCTCTGGGATAATTGCGAATATGTGGATTACCAGTTTATCAAACACCAGGGTCAAGCAAATTCGCAAACTCCGCGACCGTAAAGAACGCCAGGAGACGGGGCTGTTTTATATTGAAGGCCTGCGCATTGTCACCGAGGCGGTTCAAAAAGGGGCTGAAATTGATCTGTTGATCACCGCCCCCGAGCTGCTTTCGAGCGAGCTGGGGCAGGAGCTGGCGGCGGCCCAGGCGCAGCACGGTGTGCCGGTGTTGGAACTGAGCGCTGAGGTCTTTAAAGGGTTGGCGCTGAAGGATGGCCCCCAGGGCCTGGCGGCCGTGGTGCGCCAGACCTGGCAGCCGCTGGAAGCGATCTCTCCGGTGG
>CAZQLE010000286.1:0-3754 GCA_964593905.1 uncultured Anaerolineaceae bacterium
TCATTGCACAACTGCTCTCAAATCGCATGTTGCTTTCGGGCCTGACTGCCTGGTTTCTGGCACAGTTCTTAAAACCTTTTATTGAATACCCGATTCACGGCCGGTTAAAGCCGGGGTTATGGTTTGCCAGTGGAGGAATGCCCAGCTCACATTCATCGCTGGTCACTGCCACCTGCATTTCGGTGGGGTTTTATGAAGGGTTTGATTCGGCTGCTTTTGCGGTGGCGTTTGCGGTTGCCATGATCGTCATTTATGACGCCGCCGGGGTGCGCCGACAGGCCGGTTTGCAGGCCAAGAAGATCAACGAACTGATGGATGAACTGCTCAGCGGGCACCCAATTTCGCAGGAAACCTTGAAAGAGGTGATCGGGCACACCCCGCGCCAGGTGCTGGCCGGCATTTTACTCGGCATCGCCGTGGCTGGCTCGGTGTTCAGCATTTTCCCGCCGGTGGTGCGCTGACGTTCTAGTCGTCAAATCCCAGGTTCTTCAACGCACTTTTTCCATCCGTGGCGGGTTTTCCGGCAGCGGATTTTTCTTTAATTTCACGGCAGAAGGCATCATCATAACGCCTGGAGCGCAGCAGAATGGGCATGGGCACTCCCCAGCCCAGCAGCAGCACTTCTTCACGCGCCTGAAGACGGGCCAACATGCCGCGTAGGGCATCTCGCCCGGCCTGCCCCGAAAGCACAGCCGAGATATCGGCGTCATCGCCCAGCCAGCCCGAAATGCGCGTGCCAAGCTGCGACATGACCTCATCATAGATTTGTGAAGGGCGCTGGTCGATGATGAGCAGGGTGACATAATATTTGCGCAGTTCGCGCGCAATGGTGCTGAACGTGGTCTGGGCGGCCATTTCGCGGTTGAGCAGTTTGTGCGCTTCTTCGACCGCGATGATCAATGGGCGCGGTTCTTTTCCACCGTGTGAGCGGTAGTAGTTGGTGGTTTCTTCCCAGCGGGCGCGAATGCGGCGGGTGAGCAGATTGGTGACCAGCAGGTAATCCAGGTCGCTCTCAAAATCTCCAAACGACAGCACCACATGCTGTTTATTCTCAAGCAGCTTGATGATTTCACCCACACTATCGACCGGGCTGTTTTCAAGAATGTAGGGTTTGTTGAATACACGGGTCAACTTGCTGTGCAGCCCCTCGACGGCAGCCACGTTGACCCCGGCTTCGTTGGCCCAGGCGGCCACACTGTCGGGGGCGGGGAAGCGTTTGCCGTTATCATCTTCGATGGTCTTGCCGTAGACCAGCGCTTTAAACGCATGAAACCAGTTCTCGCGGCCAAAGCTGTGCGCCAGGGCGTCGAGGGTGGTGGGGGTGGTCTCTTTCAGGTTCAGCTCGCGGGTGAGCATCTCGATATCTTCGGGCTGAATGTCTTTTTCGGCCAGGGTGAGATTAAAGTCGGGCGTTGCGCCGCGGATGGTGGCGCCGGCGCCCAACCCGACCACGCGCACCCGGCCGGGAAAGTTGTCGCGCAGGCCCTTGATGCGCTGATTGGTATCGGAAGCGGTGTCATCAAAGCCATATTCGTTGTGCATGTCAAAGACGAGCACCGAAGCGGCGTTGTACTGGATTAGCCCGGAGAGGATGATGCGGGTAAGGAAAGATTTGCCGGTGCCGGTGGCGCCAAAGATGCCCGAAGAGCGCTGGACGAATTTTTTCAGGTCCAGCGCCACCGGGTGCCCCTGCTCGCGGGTGGAGCCGATCATAAAGCGGCTTTCATCGTCGGGTTCTCCAAAAATCTGAGCCACATCGGCCGCCGAAGCCAGCCGCACCGGGGCATGGTGGGCGGGAATGGTCTTGACCGGCTGCATGGCAGGTTCATCTTTTAAACCTTCCCGCCAGGCGCGGTAGGCGGTGTCATAATCGGGCCGCGACAGTTCGGGGCCGACTTCCAGCATCAACACCGGCATCACTTCCAGGGTGGTGTAGAGGGTTTGCCCGTGCAGCAAAGCCGCCACACCGGCCGGAAGGCGCGCTTCGCTTTGCTCGTCTGCAAAACGCGGATCGGTGGCGCCAAGCTGCAAGTCGATGATGATGCCGTAAAAATTCCAGTAGCCGCTTTCGATGACCACAAAGCCGCCTTCCTGAATCGTCTGGGGCGCAACGGTCAGCCGGACGCGCAGGTTATCTTTCAGGGTGCCGCCGACGACATAGCCGATCGGCTGGTTTTCAGGGGTGACGCTCACGGCAAGCCTCCTATAATCCCAGATCGGCGTCGGCCAGGGCGCCGAGCACCGCCATCAGGGTGGTGTAGTCATCGCGCAGCAGGGTGATCAATTCAGCAGTTGCGCTGCGCACCCAGGTCGGGTTGCCCTGCGCGGCCTGCGCCTGCGCCGTCTCGCGCAGATGGGCGGCCAGCAGCTCGCCCACTGGCAGGTCGGCAGCGCGCAAGATGTGGCGGAAATAGCCAAAGCGGCCGGCTGAAGTGAACTTGCACAACTCATCCGGGCCGCAGCGGTAGATGGCATCGAGGGTGAGCGGCGGACGGGGCGGCAGCAGGTGGTGGATGGCGCCTGAATCTTCATAACCGGTAAACAGGACGCTGATCTCGAGCGGCACATTGCGATTGAGACGGTTGTCTTCGATCACCTCGGGGCGCACTGAACTGGCGGTGACCAGTTGGCGCACCAGACCGTCATCATCGATATGAATATCGTAAACCATGCCGTAGATTTGCAGGTCGGGCTGCCCGGCTCGCGCAACGGGAATGCGCACCATGCTGCCAAAACCGGGGGTGTGGGTCTGGTCGACCCGGCAACCGATGATGCAGCCGGCGGTGCTGGCGCGCAGCAGGCGGCCAATTTCAATGACAGCGTTCATCCATACCTCTGTTTGGTGCCAGAATGATCTTTGGCAAATTGTTTGTTTGAGCCTTGCCCCGCCGTTAAACCGGCGTTGAGCAGTTCGCGGGCGATCAGATCTTGCAGTTGGCGTTTTTCATCAAAGGTGACCAGTGCGGTCTCGTGGGCGCGGTGGAGCGCATAGGGGTAGGGCTTGCTGCCCAGCCACTGCGCCTGATCGACCAGCACAGCGTGTACGGCGTCCAGCAGGCGCGGGTCGTTGACCACCCAGGCGGGCACTTCCACGCGGGCCAGCCAGGGGTTGTTGGCCCCGCCGACATTGAGATAAAAGAAATGCAGCGCCAGATCGCCGGTAAGTTTGGCCGCTGAGCGCGAATTTAATTGAAAGATCGGGCTGCGCTGGCCCGGCCCCAGCCGCGGCATGAATAAATCCAAATCTGTGACTGGTGTGAACGGGCGTTTGATCCCGGCTTCTGAAAGCGCTTCGCGGGGCAGGCGCATCAGCTCGAGCAGACGGATGACCAGATCGGCGCGGGGCTTATCGACATATCCGGCCACGGCCGAACCCAGCCGGGCCAGTTTGCGCAGCTCATGCAGATATTCATTGAATTTCTCGTCGTAGCGTTTTTGTTCTTTGGGATCGCCGTAGAGTTCCAGCGGGCCGTCGGTGAGGCTGACGGTTAATATGCCGGGCTGTTCATGCTCTTCATGCTCTGCCTGCTGCACCAGCTCGCGGCGCTCGCTTAGATCGCGTTCGAGGGCGATGATATCCTCGGTCAGGGGGGCATCGGAGGCGTGCAGCGCATCCCAACTGAGCAGGATGCTGTGGATGATCTCGCGCGGCGGCTGGCCGCTGCCCGGCGCCAGGCGGAAAATGCCCAGGTTGATCAACCCGAATTCGACCGGGGCGTGGCGGTCGGGCAAGATTTGCGAGCCGTCGGCGGCC
>CAZQLE010000287.1:0-3649 GCA_964593905.1 uncultured Anaerolineaceae bacterium
GGCAGAAGTGGGGGCCGCAGTCGCCAGTTCATCAAAACCCTGCCAAACGGCAGGCCGGGCAGTTGTGCGGGCGGGGGATTCTGGTTGTTTCGGGCGAGGGGTTGTTTTCAGCGGCGAGCCGCTGGCGCAGCGCCTTTGCCCAGAGCGGGAAAAATTGGGCCCAATTTGAGAGTCTGTCCAGTCTCTGCGAAGAGCTGTTGGAAGGAATTGTCAACCCGGAAGATTTTGCCGGGCGCATGGTGGTGCTGTTTTTACGCTGTGGGCACGATTCACCCCACGAGTTGCAGCAATCTGCGCTGCTGCAAGAGTTTTTCATGGTGGCGGCGTTGGGCACAGACGCGTTCACCGCGCCAGGAGAGACAGTGGTGGAGTGCCTGTGGAGTTCGGTTTTGTTTGCAGAAGTCACTGCGATATATCTTTCGGCGTTGAATCAAGTGGATGCGGGGGCTTTTCCTGCGACCGATGCGTTTGAGGCCGCCCTGGCCGGCGATGAATAGCGCCGGGATTAAATTTAAAACACTTGCAGGTTGGCTCATCTGAGCTAACCTGCAAGTGTTTTTTTGGGTGTTGTGCGCAAATATCAAAACAAAATATTTGCCAGCTCACTGCGATACTGTCGCGTAAGCGGTTCGTCGGCATCCATCAGTTCGAGCAAAGCAACGACCAGTTTGCGGGCTGCCCCGCCCCGATACTGGCGGTTTTGACGCAAAATGTCCAGCAAACCATCAATGGCCCCTTCAAGGTTGCCGCGGGCGGCGATGCGCACCGCGCCATTGAAGGCGTAATCTTGATCGGTTTCCATGGGCAGTGCATCTTCAAGATGTTCGATCATCGCATCTGCCAGCGGCTGAAGCTTTTCGGCCTGGCTGTAAAGAGCGCTGGTGGGAAAATCGAGCAGCAGATAATTGGCTTCATGCGCTTTGCCCTGCACCAGCAGTGATTTTGCCAGCCCGAGCAATGCGGCGGGCTGGTAGGGCGATTGATCCAACACTTCTCGAAAAACCTCTTCGGCCGTTGACCAATCTTGCATGGAGAGCAGTCCCTCGCCCTTCTCAATGGACAACATTAAAGGGCTGGGCGGCTGCAAATGGTTAATAAACTCCATCAGGCGCGTTTCGGGCTGCACCCCAACCAGCTCACCCACAATATCGCCGCCGCTAAAGGCTTTGAGCGTGGGCAAGGTGCGTACGGCATAGTGCAGGGCCAGGTTGGGGTTTTTATCTACATCGACTCTGGCAAGGCGAAAAGCACCATCAAGCTCAACGGCAATTTTCTCGATCATCGGGCTTAGAACTTTGCAGGGTTTGCACCAGGCTGCCCAAAAATCTACAATAACCGGGGTGTTTTGTGAATAGGCTACAACTTCAAATTCAAAATTTTCTTCGGTCGCGTTAATAATAAAATCAGAGGTCATCATATTGTCCTCCTACCTGATTTGTAAAATGGAATTTCATATTGGCCTGCCCGGCCACCTCAAGTTGCAAGTGGAAACATGGCGCTTGGTGATGGAGATGGCGTGCCATGAAACCAGTGGCTGAATCTGCTAAAACTTGTTTTTGGATTATAAACGGGTGTTATTAGAATTATATCGGATTATCTGCTTATTCATCTTCTTCGCTGGCGATTCGCCCCGGTTGTTCAAACGAAAGCACTTCTCCGTGCAGGTTGATCACGATCTTAATGCCCATCATGCCCAGGTAAGACCGTCCTTCTTCGGGCAGACCCGCTTGCAGCAGTTGATCAATTTGCTGGTCGATATTCTTGAATTGTGAGCCGATCATCGCCTTCGAGAATGGGTCTTCTTGCCCCAGCATTTTAGCCGCCTGGTCTGCAAGCAGTGTTTCATTGCCTTTAATTTGTTCTTTTAAAATATTTAAGATCTGCCGGTCAACCTCTTCAGCAGAAATATGGCGTCGAAAGCCGGCATCATTGACGACATAAAAGGCTTCGTGCCCCACCGTGGTGGTTTCTACCGGTTGATCCCATTCATCAAAAACCAATCCCGCAAAAACGGCTTTACTGCTCATGGTTAACTCCTCAAGATTTCCAATAATTTTCTGCCTGGGACTGTTGTCAAAAATCCATTTTGAGCGATAATCGCTTCAAGCAAGCCAGGAACAACGCTTATATGGTTACATTATCACATTTGAAGATGATTTGCCATGCAAATATAACGTTTGTACAACAAAAAAGTTGCAGAACCCTGCCAGACTACGGGGCGGGGGTTGTTCAGGCCGGTGTTGAAGGGTTAGATCACGTCAACCCGGGTGCCAGACTCTTCAGACCAGGTCATTTCTTGCCGGGGAACATTTGGCAAAGACCAGCGATAGATCCAACGGGCGGCGAGGGAGGTGCAGTTGATGCAGCCGTGGCTGCGGGGCCGCCCGAAATCGTTGTGCCAGTAAGTGCCATGAAATGAGATGCCGCTTTTGGTCAGATAACACACCCAGGGGATTCCGGGCAGGTCATAGCTGTTGGGGGCGGCTGGGTCGCCGGCGGCCATATGGCGGGATGGGCGTTTACGGTTGGTCAGATAGCGCCCTTTGGGGGTGTAGAATTTGCCATCGCGAAATTTTGCGCCGGTTGCCACACGGGTCATATACACCGGGCGCTCATATTCATAGGCAATGGCAACTTGTTCGGTTAACTTAACTTCGATCCGCTTGGCATCTGGGGCGACGGTTGGCGAAATGGGCGCCAGGTCTTGCTCAAACAGCGGGCAGAGATGTTCGGCCAGCACATGGTAATACAGCCCCCATTTATCATCCCAGATTCGATACCAGCTCACCCCGGCGGCATCTTCGTGTTTGCTTAAAATCCAGTAGACGGTGCTGTAATACAGGCGATAGGCTTTGCGTTCGGGGTTGCGCAGGTTCCAGATGGCATCGGTAAACGGAACGGTAACCTGTGCAAGCTGGCCTTCGGCGGGAATGGCATCCAGAACGGGGTTCGAGCGGACTTCGACCGGCTGGACCTCACCGGAATGGATGTAGCCTTCCCCTTCCAGTTGATACCAGATGCGATTATGGGTCGCATCATCTTCTCCCACCGTCACCGCTGCAATGGGGCGCACCAGATCGCGCCAGACGGTGTGTACCAATTTTGCTCTGGCGCTGGGCTGATCGTACACATTGACGCTGGCGCCCAGAATTCGGCCCAGCGGCAGGTTAGACTCGGATTGTGCCAGGACCTGCGGAACCTGGGGCACAAAAAGCGCCAGCAGCGCTGCGCCGGTGAGCTTTAGAAAATCGCGGCGGGTTAGTCCATCCAGTTGAGTGGTCGTCAGAGTGTGCATGGATGTGCTGTAATGTAATGCTGGTTTAGTATACGGTCACGGGTGTTCCTACCGAAGCCCAGTCAAATAACCAGGCTGCGTCTTCGGTGCGTAAATTGACACAGCCGTGGCTCATTGGGACGCCAAAGTTATTGTGCCAGTATGTGCCGTGCAGCCCATACCCGCGGTAAAAATACATCACATAGGGAACATCGGGCAAATAGTAACCCGGACCAGACATATCTGCGTAGGTGTATTTGACATAAATCGGATAGGTTCCGGTCACGGTGGGGTGTTCCCAGGTGCCGGTGGAGACCACAAACGAATTCACCAGTTGGTCACCTTCATAAGCCAGCACCGTCTGACTGCCCAGGT
>CAZQLE010000288.1:0-3641 GCA_964593905.1 uncultured Anaerolineaceae bacterium
GGGGCGATCCCACCTCTGGTGGGGTGGGCGGCAGCGACTGGCAGCTTGAATATTCCGGCCATGTTTTTGTTCGCCATTGTCTTTTTGTGGACCCCGCCGCATTTCTGGGCGCTGGCACTGGTGCGCAAAAATGATTATGCCCGGGCAGGAATACCGATGCTGCCGGTGGTGCAGGGCGAAGCTGCAACCCGTCGGCAGGTATTTATATACACGCTTGAACTGGTGGGCTTGACGCTGTTGATGCCGCTGTTTAAGATCACCGGCAGTGTGTTTCTGATTTCAGCGATTGTTCTGGGTTTATGGTTAATTCACACAGCCTGGAAAGTGCTGCGCGGAATGGGAAACAAAAATGCCTGGAAAATGTATCGTTATTCCAGTATGTATCTTGCTTTTATTTTTCTGGCGCTGGTGTTAGACGTATTATTACTGTAGGCGCAGCAAAACCTTGCCTTTTTCCCAGAGCTCTTCAAGGCGATAGTAATCGCGTTGATCTGGCGAGAAAAGGTGAACCACAACATCACCCAGATCAACCAGTTTCCAACCGCTGCTGGAATTGCCGTGTTCTATGCCGTTAATGCCGTGCTTTTTCTTAACTTCATCGTGAACCGCATCTGCCAGGGCATCCAGCATACGGTCGCTGGTGCCAGAGCAAATGACGAAATAATCCGTAAATGAAACCAGATCATGGATATCTAAAAGTAATATGTCTTCGCCTTTTTTCTCTTCAAGAGCAGAGACGGCAGTTCTTGCAATTTCTAACGTGTTCAGCTTTCACCTCAAATACTTCAACTTATGATGCGGATTGCACTTTTATTGCAGCAGCCAGGCTTGCAGAATAAAGCTGCGTGTAGACAGAGCCTCCTGGCTGAAGATCACTGCGAAACAATTGTACTGATTCTACCTCAATTATGCCCAACTCTCCAACCTTAATCGCCTCCAATCGGCGAGCAATTTGTTGAACCTCGCCCGGCGAAGCGTTGGCGGCCACACGCCCCAGGGTGAGATGCGGTGAAAAGGGGCGCTCTTCCGGTGGGTAACCCAGTTTTTTGGTCTCGTTTTCAATTGCGTGCTGCAAGCGGAGCAATGTTGAAGGGGCCTGCACCCCCACCCAGATCACCCTGGGCCGCTGGGGACCGGGGAAAGCACCCAGACCTGAGACCGAGATCGTAAAGCCGTGATGCCGCGCAATTTCAGCGCTCAGCACCTCTTTTAACGTATTTAGATTGGCCGGCGAGACATCTCCAAGGAATTTTAGCGTCAGGTGGATATTGTGGGCCGGAACCCACCGTACCGCGTTGGTTTTGGGTTGATTCAATTGTTGAATCAGCGCTCCAATTTTATCCTGGAGACTTATGGGCATATGAATGGCAATGAAGGTTCGAATGGCGGTCATGATTCAATTTTTTGAGAAAAGTGATTTAAGATCGTTTGATGGGCACTTTTAGAGTGACAGGTGTCGAATTTTTAAAATTAAGGGTAACTGAGATTTCATCACCCTCTTTGAGCTCATTTTGCAGCTCAATCAACATGACATGCAATCCGCCCGGTTTAAATTCCACACTTTGTCCGGCGGGCAGTTCCACCTCTTTCACTGGTTGCATCATCATCGTTCCCGAATCGTCCATCTTGCTTATATGAAGCTCAACCGCTTTGGCCGCATCGCAGGCCGCGCTGACCAGAAAATCATTTGCGCCAGAATTATTTTGCACCGTAAAATAAATGGCGCTGTTCCCCCCTTGAATGCCCGTGCGCGCCCAGGAGGACAAAATTTCCAAGCTGCCTTCGGTTTTTGGGGCGCAACTGGTTAACATCAAGATCGCTATGATATAAAGGAGGAATGCCTTGAGGAATGCTTTCCGTTTCATCCGTTATCCTTTACTCTATTGATCAAAGTAGTGAATAGTAATCAGTATACAAATGGCTCAGAATCCTGTCAAGTCGATTGGCATTAAAGCCCGGGGCAATCGCATTCTAAGAAAATAGGGTACCCCCAGCACCATCTTTTGCGTAGGGGCGCGGCAAATTATATTATCCGCCTGACGGCCCGGTGACCTTCTTCTTGCCTCGTATCCAACGTGGTCATGAATGCCGTGTAACCACGATCCCTGGTCATCTGAGGGCAGGCTGGGGAGGACGGTGCGCCAAGGCGCACCCTGCCTGGTCGGAAATACCGTGCAAACGATTGGGCACGAACCCTCGTTCGGTCAGCGAAAGTAAGCGTGGGGGCCGATTTTCGCTGTCCTACACAATTTATTGGTTTTGTGGTATAAGAAAAACACCCTGCTGTGTACGCGATGTTGCAAGACCGGTTTTGGGCCAACACTCACTAAAAGGGTTCCTCATTTACCCGAGCAATGCGATAGGCTTCGGCCAAGGCAGCGCTTTGGAAGCGGAACCCACCTGCGAAAGCAGGTTCAAAATCACGCAACACGCGGCATGGCGGGGTATTTTTTAACCAAAAACAGGGCCAAACGGCCCTGTTTTTGGTTATTTGGGTCGGTTTTTAGCTGGTCATTGTTACGCGTACATCCGAGTAATCTAGCCGCAGCAGCAAATAAAGCGACAGCACCAGCCCCAGGAGGCCAAAAATGGCGAATGTTGGGTTCGCCACGCCTTTTGAACTGATGGAGTTGGACCAGACCATCATCAGACGCACAATAACATTCATCCCCTGCAAGAAGATCAAAAATGTCAGCGCCAGACTGCGTCCGCGATAGACCATCACGCCGATAAAGGCAAAAAAGGCTGCAACCACCAGAATCACGGGCAGCCCGCCCAGCAACAGATCGGGCGGATACAGCAAGACAGCCAGGATTGGCAGGATGAAAAAGAGCAGAACCCGTTTTATGATGCTCATGTAATCCACCTCTCTAATGACCACCCAGATAGGCTTCAATGACGCTCGGGTCTTCCAGCAGATCGTGGGCATCACCTTCAAGCTTCACCGTTCCAGTTTCAAGCACATAACCCCGATCGGCAATTGAAAGCGCCATCTGCGCATTTTGTTCCACCAGCAAAATGCTGGTGCCCTGTTCATTGATATCGCGGATGATCTCAAAAATTTGTTCCACCATGATTGGCGCCAGACCCATGGACGGCTCATCGAGGAGCAACAGGGTGGGGTGGGCCATCAACGCCCGCGCAATTGCAAGCATTTGCTGTTCACCACCCGAAAGTGTTCCGCCCAACTGGCTGCGACGTTCTTTCAGGCGGGGGAAGCGCTTAAACACCGCTTCAATATCTTCATCGATTTGTCGATTGTTCTTTTGAATGTAGGCCCCAATTTCAAGGTTTTCCATCACGGTGAGGGTGGCAAAAATCTTGCGCCCTTCGGGCACTTGAATAACCCCATGACGCACAATGGCTTCTGCCGGGGTCTGCGTGATATCTTTCCCATTGAAATGGATGGAACCCTGGCGCGCCCGCAAAATTCCGGAAAGCGAATTTAACGTGGTGCTTTTCCCAGCGCCATTTGCGCCGATCAGGGTGACGATCTCGCCCTTATCCAGATGGAAGTTAATCCCTTTCAGGGCTTTGATGGCGCCGTAGTAAACATGGAGGTCTTTCACTTCGAGCATCATTGGTTTTTCTTCCGTTTGAATTTCTCTGACAGGGCAGCGGCTCCGGGCCCGAGATAAGCC
>CAZQLE010000289.1:0-3615 GCA_964593905.1 uncultured Anaerolineaceae bacterium
AGGAGGTTTAGTCGGCGGGGGATTTTTCAAGCCCGTGGTTGGCTACGACCCGTTTTTTGTCGGCGATGGGCCGTGCAAACTGATAGCAAATTGCATCATGCCGGCAGACATCCACACAGGTGCCGCACAAAATGCATTCGCTGTGTTCCATTCGGCCGGCGCGGACCATCTCGGTTACGGGCAGGCTCATCGGGCAGCCGCGGGTGCACTGCTGGCAGGCGGTGCAATGCCCGGCGGTTGGTTTGAGCTGCAGGGCGGGCAGACCCACTGCATTGCGCAGTGTGCGTCCGGCGATCATAAACGGTGCCATCCAGCAGGCGGTGTGACAGAAAGCGCGCCGTCCGAGGGTGAGCGAAAGAACCAGTATGGACCCGGTGACGAAATAATAGATGATAAACCAGTACGGTTCGAGAAAGGTTAACCCCTGACTGAGTTGATAAAAAGGAGCGACGTCGCGCACACCGCCGGCGCGTACCAGCAGGTATGCGAAAGCCCCAAACCACGGAAACCAGATGGCCCATTTGATCCAGTCAATGTGCAGGTTGACCGGTTTGTTTTGCGCAGCAAAACAGGCCTCTTGCTCGCCGCCGGCCGGGCACAACCAGCCGCACCAGGCGCGGCCCACAAAAAGCGAAGAGATCAACATCGCCAAAAAGACCAGCGCACTGCCTGCCAGCACACCTTCAGCCGCGCCCTGCAGAATTAGCACCGGCGAGAAGTAATACAGCGTGGCGGGAAAGAAAAGAAACATGGTCAACAGCAGACCGCGGCGCAGCGCCTGCCTTTTGGGGAATTTAACAGCCTTCATAAACCTCATCCTTTCAAGAAAGCCCGTTCGGGGGCGGTGTTCAGGGTCGTCAGGGTCAGGCCCAGGTCTCGCAGTTGGGCAATTAACCCATACAGCGCGGCCGGGTCTTCCACCCGTCCAGAGATCTGGCTGCCGCCCGTGGGACATGGGGTGATGCTGACCCCGCCCAGCCAGGCTGAAAGCGCGGGGTCCATAGACTCGGCGACCGTGAGCCAGACCAGCATGGGGCGCATATGCGTTTTCATGCTGTCATTATCAATGCCTGGGAGGGTTTCCGCCTCACTCTTAAGGGGGATTTGAAAGGGGGGTCAGGGGGGTGAAAGCAAACCCAGTTTGCGGGCGCGTGCAGCAGCGGCGGTGCGGCTGGAGACTTGCAGTTTGGCCAGAATGCTTTTGATGTGGGATTTTACCGTGGAGAGCGCCACCACGCAGGTTTCGGCGATTTGTTGGTTGCTGTACCCGGCCGCAGCCAGGCGCAGCACCTCCAGCTCGCGGGCGGTCAGCGCCTCAGTCGGCCCTTCGGTCACGGCCGGGGCTGCCAGATACTGGAGGATTTCGGCCGTCTGGGGGGTGTTTCGTTCGGCCAGCAGCGGCAGCAGGGCGGGGCCGTCATCCACAAAGGCGCGCCGATAGCCGGCCGGACGGGCCAGGTCCAGCGCAGAAGAGAGCGCTTCAGCGGCCGCAACGCGGCGGTTGAGACCCAGCAGAGCCAGGGCGCGCAAGATTTCGCATTCGATCTGGCTGCCCACCCGGCCGTCTGCGGCGGTGCGCCCGGCCAGGTCGTCTGCCCAGGTGAGGGCGCGGGCGCTGTGACCCAGCGCCAGCCAGACGCGCACCAGGGTGAAAAACTCCAGCTCACGCAGTAGCAAATATTCGTCCAATTTCAGCGGGGTCTGGGCCGCCCATGCTTCGGCTTCGGGCAGCCGCCCGGCGCGCAGCGCCAGCAGCGCCTGCAGGGCGGCCAACTGGCGGGTGATCAGAGCCGAGATTTTGCCGTGGGTCAGTCCGTGCAGTTGTTCCAGCGTTTCGCCGGCCTGGCGGTACTGGCGCCGGGTGAGCAGCACCCGCACCAGGCTGGTGAGGCGGCCCGATTCAATCTCGGGGCTTTCCCAGGCGGGTCCGGCATACTGCCCTTCTTCCAGCACGGCGGCGGCTTCTTCCAACTGCATCTGTTCGTGCAGCACCCCGCCCAGCCCCACATACCCCAGCCGCAGCAGCGGAAGCTGGTTGACGGCGGGGTCATCGCGGCGCTGAAGAATGCTGCGGTAGTGCGCCCCGGCGGCGATCAGATCACCGGCCGCTTCGCAGGCCTGTCCCAGGTTGTGCACGGCGGCCAGCTCCAACAGCGGCCCGCCGGCGCGGCGGTTGAGTAACACAGCCTCTTCGAGCAGCGGGATGGCCTCGCGCACCCGCCCGAGCTGGGTGAGCGCGCCGCCGGTACTCAGCGCCGCCGTCCCGCGCGCGGCCGGTTCGTCTGGCCCCAGCAGGGCCAGGGCGGTGTGACCTTCGCGCACCGCGGCAACGGCATCAGCGGTGATGCTGGCGATTAAGGCGTGCAGCGCAGCGGCCTCGCCGGTGAAGGCCGGGTCGCGGCGAATGAGCGCCAGCAGGGGCGGAATGCGCCCCAGAAAGCCCAGCGAAGCCCAACACCAGGCCTGGGCCAGCGCCAGCGCGGGTCGGGCGTTTACCTCGGCAGGGGAGAGCGCCTCAAACCAGGGGGCCAGCAGCGAGGCCTCACCCAGTAGAATGCGCGCACGGCCGTGTTCGGCCAGCAGCCGCGCCGTGCGTGCGGGGTCTGCCGCGGCTTTGGCGTGGTACAGCGCCGGGTAAAGCTCGCCGTGTGTGCCGTACCAATCTGCCGCCCGCCCGTGCAACCCTGCCAGGCCGGCGTTTAGCTCCACCGTCTGGCGGGCCTGCAAATAATCGGCAAACAGGGCATGATAGCGGTATGCGGTGCGGGTATCGTCCAGTGGGACGAGAAACAGGTTGGCCTGTTCCACCTGCTCCAGCAGCGCCTGGCTGCCGGTGCCCTGGCGGACGGCGTCGCACAGCGGCGCGGTAAGCGTTTGAAGGTGGGCGGTGTGCAGCAGAAACTGGCGGGTGGTTTCGGGCAGGCCGCCGATCACCTCGCCCAGCAGATAATCGACCACGTGGCGGTGTGCGCCCGAGAAAGATTGTAAAAAAGCAGCGCGGTCGGGGGTTTGTTGCAACAGCAGTGCAGCCAACTGCATTCCGGCTGCCCAGCCCTCGGTGCGGCTTTCGATTTTTTCCAACTGGTCGGGGGTCAGCGGAAGGGTCAGCCGGGCGGCATAAAAAGCGGCTGCCTCGGTAAGGGTAAAGCCCAGGTCGGCGGCGCGCAGTTCGCTCAACCGGCCCTGTGCCCGCCAGCGGCCAAGCGGCAGTGAGGGGTCTTCGCGGGTGGCGATCACCCAGTGCAGCCCGGCGGGAGAGGCATCCACTGCGGCGGTGAGGATGCGGCCGATTTCTGGGCTGGCGGCGCGGTGTGCGTCATCCAGAATCACCCACAGCGAAAGCTCCCAGTCGGCCAGCCAGCCGGCGATCAACGCGGGCAGTGCCCCGGCGGCTACCGGTTGGGCGGCCGAAAGAATGCCATCGGCTGCCGGCGCAAAGGCGGGCAGGGCGCTGCGCAGGGTGTTGATCAGATGCCGGGCAAAAGACAGCCCATCGGCGTCGGTTTCATCCAGCGCCAGCCAGACGGTTCGGGCGGGGTTGGCGCTGGCGCGCAGCAGGGTGGTTTTGCCGTACCCGGCCGGAGCGGCGATCAGCGTGAGCGGATATTGCAGCGC
>CAZQLE010000290.1:0-3557 GCA_964593905.1 uncultured Anaerolineaceae bacterium
CTCTGATATTGTCTTTTCTTTTGCATTTCAACTGCTGCTGGGCCTGGTGGGCGCGGGGGGGATCTGGTTGTTTCAAAATCTGGCCCGTCGTCTGTATGGTGAAGACGGCTGGTTTTTGCGGACGGCTATTTTCACCCTGCTGCTGACAGCGCTTCCTTATACCTGGCAATATTATGATTTGATCCCGCTGCTGTTGATATTGCTGGCGCTCAATGCGATCTTTCAGGAGAAAACAGTCAGCGCCGGATTGTGGATTGCGGCCGGAATTCTGACCAAATGGTTTCCGGCGTTGCTGCTGCCGCTGGTATGGCGTTTTCGACCGCGCCGGCAGGCGGCGCTGATTACCGTGATTGCCCTGGGGGTCACGGCGCTGGTGTGTGGTGGCTTATATGCCGCCTCACCAGAGATGACGCGGGCCTCGCTGTTTTCTCAACCGGGACGCAGCTCGTGGCAAACAGTCTGGGCGATCTTGGATGGAAATTACAACACCGGTCATATTGCCTATGCAGAGCAGCATATCGACCTGGCCGTGGCAACCCGACAGGTGGGGCATTCGGCGCGGGTTCCCTCCTGGGCAACGCTGCTGTTCTTTGGCGGACTGGGGCTGTGGGCTTTGCTGCGGGTGCGCCGGAAGGATGAACGGGCGGCGCTCTCGTTTTTTGGGGCAACCTGGACGATCTTTTTGCTCTGGTCGGTGGGCTGGAGCCCGCAGTGGGTCCTCTATATCCTGCCGCTGCTGTTGTTGACGCTGCCCGAGCGGCAGGCGTTTTCGTTTTCTTCGGCGATCTTGCTGCTGACGGTTTTGGAATGGCCGCTGCTATTCCGTGTCAGCCCTTTTTATGGCACAATTCTAATAGCTCCGTTGCGTTCGCTTTTGTGGATTCTATATACCATTACCTGGTTAAGGCAGACCCGCGAACTGCCCGAGAAATCAGAACCTTTGGATTTGAAAAATGATGTGCAGGTGAATTTTTCGCGGTGAGGATTGCGTGATGAAAGAAAAGATGAAAATTGCAGTAATTGGCGCCGGAATTGGCGGCATGGCAGCCGCTTTTGACCTTGTGAGCGCCGGACATGAAGTGGTGATCTATGAGGCCTCTGACCATGTGGGCGGGCTGGCCTCTGGTTTTTCAGAACCCGAGTGGCGTTGGTCGGTGGAGAAGTTTTACCATCACTGGTTTACTTCTGATGCGCATATGCTGGAGTTGATGGATGAACTGGGTTTGCGGGATAAGGTTATTTTTCCCCGGCCCGTGACGGTGATGTTTCATGAAGGAAAATTTTATCCCTTTGATTCCATTCTGGCGGCCCTGCTTTACCCCGGGTTGGGCTGGGGGCTGGATAAAATTCGCTTTGGGCTGGTGGGGCTGTTTTTAAGGCTGACTACCAACTGGCGCGCGCTTGAAAAAACCACCGTTGAGGCCTGGATGCGGAAATGGGCCGGCGATAAAGTGTACGAAGAAATGTGGGAGCCCATGCTGGTGGGTAAGTTCGGTGAACAGTATGCGCGTGAGGTCAACATGGCCTGGATGTGGGCGCGCATTCATTCGCGTACCAGCCGGCTGGGTACTTTTGAAGGCGGTTTTCAGGCGTTTGCCGATACGTTTGCCCAAAGGCTGGAATCGATGGGGGTTACCATTCATCTTTCAGCCACGGTGGGGGCGATTCATCTGAAACCCGAGGGGGGGCTGCTGCTCAATACCCCCTTTGGTCCGGTGGATTATGATCAATGTCTGGTGACAACTTCTCCATCTTTATTGGCGCACCTTGCGCCGTCTTTGCCGCAAGATTATCTGAAGGGATTGCTGGATCTGAAGAGCCTGGGTGCGGTGGTGATGGTTTTTTCACTGAAGCAGCAGCTCTCAACCGAGAATTATTACTGGTATAACCTGCCCAAGAAAGCGGGTTTCCCGTTTCTGGCATTGGTGGAGCATACCAATTTTCTGCCGGCGGACTATTTTAATGGCGAGCATATCGTTTATGCCGGTGATTATCTGGAGACAGACCACGAATATTTTTCGATGACCAAAGAAGAATTGGCAGAGCGGTTTTTACCCAGTTTGCAGCGCATAAACCCGGCTTTTACCCCCGAATGGATCAACCGCACCTGGTTGTTTAAGGCCAACTATGCCCAACCGGTGCCATTGGTCAACCATTCTCAAAATATTCCGGCGCTTCAGACGCCAATTCCGGGGTTGTATTTTGCCAGCATGAGCCAGGTGTATCCCTGGGACCGCGGGACCAATTACGCGGTGGAGATTGCCCGCCGTGCGGCCCGTTTGATGTTGGCTGACAATTGAGGGTAACCTAACTGGCATTTGTTCTGGCCGGTGCGCCTTCGACGGTGGACAGTGGCAAAGTCGGCGCGACACGAATAAAAATCCATGTCATTCTGAGCCGGTGCGCAGCGTTCTGCCGGCGCATTGTGCGAAGAATCCCTATTCATGCAGGCAACGGCAAGAGCCTCGCAGATTGGCGCAGGGATGCTTCGCTACGCTCAGCATGACACAAATAGAAGTCAATGTCATTCTGAGCCGAAGCGCAGCGCAGGCGAAGAATCGCTACTTACGTGGGCTGTGGAGAGGGTTTGCATGGGTTGCGTGCTGTGCGCAGAGCGAGGGCAACCCCCCGCTAATTTTTGAGGATGATTTAATTCGCCCGAACCCCAACGCTCTTTTTTTGGTCATATCGGCGTTGATGTTGGGTTTTGCTCAGGTTATGGTTGATTGTGTGGCCGGTAAATCTGTTCAACCCAACCTGCAACCTGGCATGACACGAAGGCGAGCTTGACTTGTGCCAACTACTGAATTGTGACGGTAACCGCGTCGCTGGCGATCAGGCTGCCGTCTTCGGCCGAGAGATCCACAATCTTGATCTTGAAAGACCCTTTGTGTTCGGGGGTGAAGGGAATTTCAATGCTGAAGGTGCCGCTCTCGCCATACTCTCCAGCCACTGAGATGGGACCAATGAGCACCTGTTCACCCTGTGGGTTGGTTACCCGATAAACCAGGTTCTTCTCAAAAGGCATTTGCGAAATGACGCCGTTCACAATCACCGGGCCGGTGAGCTGCTCGCCCTCCAATGGGCGGTTGATGGTCAGCGTCACCACTGGCTGACTGGCGCTGACGCGGTACCAGATTTGTGCATCAAACCCGCGTGGATCGATCATCACCACCTGCTGGTCTGCCGCCGGTTCGCCCGCTTTGCACACCCAGGTAAATGCGGTCTCACGACCGGTCACGGCTGCTGGAATAACTTCCTGATTCGGGTTTTCGATGCAAAACCTGCGCATGGCTTCGGTAATCACCGGTTGGGGGTTAATTTTAGCCGTGCAGGGCAGGTTGGCGCCTGTGCTGCAGGCATAGACCTGCCCATCCATGCAGCGCCAGAAGGCGGTTTTTTGAAGCAGTTCTTTCAGCCCGGCTTCATCTTCGGGCTGGTAGACGCGAAGCAGTTTATCGACCACCTGTGGGGGAATTCTCTCGCCCGCATAACGCTCGTCGGGGGCGTCAATATTTTCCACCGCTGTGCAGTAAGCAAATGGATCGGTAAAGCGG
>CAZQLE010000291.1:0-3551 GCA_964593905.1 uncultured Anaerolineaceae bacterium
GTGAGGGGGCAGATCACTCTAATTATACGCGAACGCAGAAAACGGGTGTCGTTTATAATACAGCTATGTTGAAAAAGATTCTCAGCCCCCTTTTTTTACTGGTCATGCTGATGGCGGCGTGCAGCCCGGCCCCTGCGCCGGCTGCGGTCACTGCCACCGCCTCGTGTGATGTCGATGCAGCCTGCGCTGCGCCGGTTAACCCTTCTGCCCAACCGCTGCCCACCCTCCCGGCCGCCGGCCCGCAGATTCAGGCCAAAGACCCCGAGACCCTGCCTTCGGCCCCGGCGGTTCAGCCCCAACCGGCCCAGACCGAACTGCCCCGCCTGGCCCCCGCGGCCGGAACCTTGACCCCGCTGCAAGCAGAGGGGCTGGCGCCGGTGCCCGAAAAGCCGGCCGGTCAGGCGGTGGAATGGCAGACCCTGCCGGTGTTGCCCACCCTTTCTGCGCGTGCGCTGGCGGTGTTAAAAGACGGCCTGGCGCGGGGCAATAACCCTTATAAATTCTCCAAAGTGGGCGATTGCGAAAGCCGCACCACCTGGTATCTGGCCGATTTTGACGACCCCAAAAAGCCCTACCGTCTGGGCCCCTACAGCGAATTGCAGCCCACGCTGGACCATTTTGCCGGGTCTTTTGGCCGGCTCAGCCTGGCCGCCAAGCCCGGTTTCACGGCGGCTTCGCTGCTTTCGCCGCTGTGGAGCGACCGCGAGGTGTGTAATTCGGACGAAAGCCCGCTGGCCTGCGAGTATCGCATTCAAAAGCCGGTCGTGGCTTTGATCACCCTGGGCACCAATGATGCCTCGCGCCCCGAAACCTTTGAAGAGAACCTGCGCAAGGTCATCGACTATACCCTCGCGCAAGATATTCTGCCGGTGCTGGCTACCAAGGCCGATAATCTGGAAGGCAACCACGCCAACAATGCCGTCATCGCGCGCCTAGCGCAGGAATACGACCTGCCGCTGTGGAATTTCTGGGCGGCGGTGCAGGGTTTGCCCGACCAGGGCCTGCAGGAAGACGGCGCGCACCTGACCTGGTATCAGGCCTTTTTTGACGACCCCGAGGCGATGAAACGCGCCTGGCCGGTGCGCAATCTGACCGCCCTGCAAATATTGGATGCGGTGCGGTTGGCGCTGGAATAAGCTTAAGCGGGGTAAAATAAGGTTGAATCTGGCGCCCCGGCGCGTTAACCCAAGGCCACGCTGCGCCTGAAACACCCTGCCTGATCTTATCTTTTTTTGGAGATTCCAACTTTTATGAACGACATGCTGACCCTGCTCGCCGAACGAATTGCAACCGACATCCTCAAACAACCCGACCGGGTGCTTTCACCCGATGAACCGCTCATCTCAAGCGGGCTGATCGACTCGTTTTCGCTGGTCGATCTGGCGTTGTTGGCCGAGGATGCGTTTGGCGTGCGCATTGAAGATACCGAGTTGACTGCCGAAACCTTCGACACCCTCACCCAGTTGGTAGACCTGATCGTTTCGCGCCAGTGAACCCACCGACCCCGCCCAATTTTGCCGCCGTGCTAACCCGCGCAGCGGCCGAAAACCCGCATTGGCCGGTGTTGACCCTGCTCCACGCCGGGCAGCCCGACCAGACCCTGACCAGCGCCGATCTGCTGGCCGGGGCGGAGCGCTATGCGGCCGCGCTGGCGCAGAGCGGGGCGCAGCCCGGCGAGGTGGTGGTGCTAATCTTGCCGCATGGCCGTGAACTGGTCGAAGCCTACTGGGGCGCCGTGCTGCACGGGGCTGTGCCGTCCATTATGCCCTTTCTGACCGAAAAACTGCTGCCCGAGCGCTACCGCGCCGAGCTTTCGGCGCTGGCGGGGTTAACCACCCCGGCGGCGGTGATCACCAACCGCGAATTTGAGCCCGAAGTGCGCGCTGCGTTTGATGCGCAAGCCGCCGCAGTGCTGATTGTTGAAGCGCTGGCCCTGGCCCCGGCGGCGCTGCCGCAAGCGCTGTGGGACGGGCTGACCCGCGCCCCCGCAGAGATCGCCCTGCTGCAACATTCCTCCGGCACCACCGGGCTGCAAAAGGGCGTGGCGCTTTCACACGGCGCGGTATTCCGCCAGTTGGCGGCCTATGCGCGCGCCATCCGCTTTACCCGCGACGATGTGGTCGTCTCGTGGCTGCCGCTGTATCACGACATGGGGCTGATTGCCGGTTTTCTGATGCCCATTTTGCTGGGTGCGCGGCTGGTGTTGATGTCGCCTTTCGACTGGGTGCGCGCGCCGCAGCGCCTGTTTCAGGCGGTCAGCCAGCAGCGCGGCACGCTCACCTGGCTGCCCAACTTTGCCTACAACTTTTGCGCCCAAAAAATCCGCGACCGCCATCTGGAAGGGCTGGATCTTTCCTCCTGGCGGGCGGTGATCAATTGTTCTGAACCCACCCGTCATGACAGCCACCAGGCTTTTGCCGGGCGTTTTGCCCCGTGGGGGTTAAACCCGGCCGCGCTGGGGGTGTGTTATGCCATGGCAGAGAACGTCTTTGCCGTGACCCAGAGCGGGATCGACGGCCCGGTGAAGGTGGATGTGATCGACCGTGAGCTTTTCCAGACCGCGCGGCGCGCCGAAGCGCCCCGGCCGGGTGCGGCGGGGCTGAACATGCTCTCGGCCGGCCGGCCGCTGGACAACGTTGAGCTGCGCATAGCTGATATAACCGACGGCACACCGCTGGCCGAGCGGCAGGTGGGTGAGGTGCTGCTGCGCAGCGACTGTATGCTCAGCGGGTATTATCGCCGCCCCGCTGAGACCGCGCACGCCCTGCGGGATGGCTGGTACCATACTGGCGACCTGGGCTATATTGCCGCGGGTGAGCTGTATGTGAGCGGGCGGATTAAGGACCTGATCATTGTGGGGGGCAAGAACATCTACCCCCAGGACCTGGAAGAACTGGCGATGCAGGCGCCGGGGGTGCACCCTGGCCGGGTTTCGGCCTTTGGCGTTGAAGACGCCGCGGCGGGCACCGAAGCGGTGGTGGTGGTGGCCGAGGTGGAAAGCAGCGACCCGGTCGAACGGGAGCAGATTGCCGCTGCGGTGCGCGAGGCGGTCACCCGCGGTTCGGCGGTGGCGCTGCGCCGGGTGCATCTGGTGGGCCCCGGCTGGCTGGTTAAGACCAGCAGCGGCAAAAACAACCGCCTGGCGAATCGCGAAAAATTTATAAACGAAGTGGGGGGGTGAGTGGCGCAGCGCAATGCAACCCAAAAAACGGATCGATGGGCCTCTTTTCGCCTGTTTCTGTGGATCTTAACCTCATCGGCGGCCTTTGCGCTGTACAGCGTGGTTTCGCTGTGGGTGATCAATATGGCCCAGACCCCCCTGTATGTGCTGGGCCGTGTGCTGGCGGTGAACCTGGCCGTGTGGGGGCTGTTGAATGGGGCTGCGCTGCTGCTGACCCGTTCTGCGGTGCGCGGGAGCTGCCTGGCGCTGGTCTGGATGGTGTTGTTCGTCTCTTACGGCCACATATTTGACCTGGTGGATGGCGCGGCCCTTTTTGGGGTGGTGGTTGGGCGCAACGCGGTGATGCTGGTGGTCTGGCTGGCGCTGGGCG
>CAZQLE010000292.1:0-3535 GCA_964593905.1 uncultured Anaerolineaceae bacterium
CCACAACCCACCCTCCAGCTTCAACCCTGCCAGTTGGGCCCTGCTGCGGCTCAATGCGGCACATTGAAGGTCTACGAAAACCGGGCCGCTCGCAGCGGACGCATGATCGAGCTGCGTGTGGCTGTCATCAAAGCGCGGAGCGACCACCCGGCCCCCGATCCAATCTTTTATCTGGCCGGCGGGCCCGGAGAGGCAGCCACGCAAGACGCCGCCAGGGGCCAGCAGTTTCCGTTCTCGCTCAGCGAGAACCACGACCTGGTGTTTGTCGACCAGCGCGGCACCGGCGGCTCGAACCGGGTGCTGGTGCCCTCCAACCCGCCCGACCTGACCGGCCTGACGCCGGAAGAGATGGATGTACTGGCCGGGGAATGGGTGGCAAAGCATCTCGCAGAGATCGATATGGACCCGCGCTTTTACACCACGTCGCTGGCAATGGATGACCTGGATGAGGTGCGCGAAGCGCTGGGCTACGACAAGATCAACCTGGTCGGGTACTCTTATGGGGCAACCGCCGCCCAATACTATCTGCGTCAGCATGAAGAACATGTGCGGACGGTCTTTCTCTACGGCGGTTCGCTGCTCGATATCCCGGTGTTCGAGCGCTGGGCGTCGAACAGCCAGCGGGCATTGGATAAGATCATGGACCTCTGCCAGGCCGACCCCGCTTGTCAGGCGGGCTTTCCCAACCTGCGGGCGGAATTTACACAGCTTCTGGCCCGCCTGGCGGCCCAGCCCGTGACCGGGGTCTTCACCAATGCCCAAAATCCAGATCCGGTGAATTATGTCTTCACCCCCGACCTGTTTGCCGCGGTCATCCGCACCATGACGAAAGATGCAAAGAATCTTCCACGCCTGCCGCTCCTCATTCATCGCGCCTATCAGGAGGGTGATTTTTCGGAATTCACCGAATTTTATGCCACAAATGGGTATGAGTGGTGGGGAGATCAGATGATGGAACGGGTGATCCGCTGCGGTGAGAAATGGGCCAGCTTTAACCCGGAAGAGGTGGCGCGGCTGAGCGAGGGTAGTTATCTCAAAGGTTGGGATGTCAGTCTGGCCCAAAACCAGGCTGTTTCCTGCCGCTATACACCCCGCGGTGAAATGCCAGAAGGTCTGGCCCCCCAGACCGGGTCACCGGTGGCCGTGCTGGTGATGAACAGCGATCTGGACCCCATCGATCCGCCAGATAACATGCTCGGGGCCAAAGCGCTGTGGCCCAACAGCCTCGCGCTGGTGCTGCCCCATCGTGGTCATTCGCTTTCCGATCACGAAGCAATCGCGTGCCTGTGGTCAATCCAATCTCAATTCATCCAGAATGGCTCGGTCGCCGGGCTGGATATCGGCTGTCTGAAGAGAATTCAGCCGCCGGCGTTTGAAGTGCCCGTCTCTCCGGTTCCGCTCATCACACCCACCCCGGAAGCAACCCTCACAGACAATCCGATCTTTAAGACTTCCATCGGAGATCTGGCAATCGAAGCCGTCCGGTGGGTTGACGAAGTCAACGGGGTGATGCCCGGGCCAGATGAAAAACTGCTGCTCATCGCCATCAGCAAACCGGGACAGGCAAAGTTGACCCCCGACAATTTCTCGCTGCGAGATTTCGACACAGCGCTTCGCAATCAGCCGGATGGCGAGGTGCATATCAGCGGCGATGATGGCTCTTATGCCGTTTGCTCGATGGCCGGCTGGGTGGGAGAAAATTACGACTACTTTGCGATGGGTTTTCGAATACCGAAAACCGCCAAAGCATTACAGCTATTCTGGTCGGGCAATGACCCTATCGATCTCCACCCGGAAGATTAATGCAAGCAGAACACCCCTTTGAGACTACCCGGATTGTTGAGCGGCCAAAAGCCCCCCAACCTTTTTGCCCCGTTCCCGGTATTTATACAAGCATATGCGAACGTCAATCAAAACGAAGGAGCCAGATATGGATGACCTGCAAGCCATTCACCGCTTGAAGAATGGCGATATAGGTGGATTGGAAGTTCTGATCGCCTGTTATCAGGCCAAAGCCGTCCGGACGGCCTACCTGGTAACCCACGACGAGCTGATGGCTGAGGATGTGGTGCAGGATGCCTTCGTGCGGTTTTATGAACGCGCCAGGCTGTTTGATGAGCGCCGGCGGTTCGAGCCCTACTTTCTGCGCAGCGTGGTGAACGCCGCATTGAATGCAGTTGAAAAAGAGAACCGCTCGACGACCCGATTGGACGAAGAAACCGACACCGGCCCATTGGAGCGCTTGCTGGCCCGGGCCCTCTCAGTCGAAGAACAGGTCGAGTTTGTCCAGTTGAAATATGAGATTCTACAGGCGCTCAGCGCATTATCTCCACGGCAACGCGCTGTGGCAGTGCAGCGCTACTACCTGGAAATGAGCGAAAAGGAAATGACCCAAACGCTCGACATCGCGCCCGGAACGGTGAAGTGGCTGTTGAACGCCGCCCGCACCCGGCTGCGCGCCATGCTCGGCTCTGAAAGGAACATGGAATGAACAAGAAAGGCTATTCCCATATCCTTGACGTTGTGGCTGGCGATCAGGTACCCAAAGATCTGGATCTGACTCCGAAGATCATGGCCAGAATTCAGAAAGGAAAAAGTGTTCATATGCGAGCAAGAAAAAAATATATGTACGCAGCCGCGTTGGTTGCGATTATGACGATCGTTCTGTTTTACACCGTGCCCGGAATGGCGGCTGCCATTGGGCGCTGGTTTGGCTACATGCCAGGGATCGGTTTCGTCCGTGAGGGACAGATCCGCGTTCTGGCTGAGCCGGTATCCTTAACCCGCGACGGCGTCACCGTGACTGTCGAGCAGGTGGTACTCGACCACGAGCGCAGCGCACTGGTCTATTCTGTTGAAGGCATACCGGGCACGGCCATCGTCTCCGACCCTGTGTCCCAACACTGCCCTTATGCGGTCTCGCTGCGCCTGCCAGACCGCACGCTGGACACCAGCCCGTTTCTGGCAAGCCCGGAAGGGGTCCACTCCTGGGCATCCGGCTACCAGCACCGCTTCTACTACCCGCCCATGCCGGCCGCCGTCAACGAAGCCACACTGGTCATAAACTGCCTGTTCAACACCCGGCCCGGCGCGGCGCCCGAAAATTGGGAAATTCCGCTGCGCTTTGTCCCTGCCCCTCCCGATGTGACCGTTTTCCCGGTGATCGAAATTCTTACCCCCACCGCACCCGCACAAACCGACACGCCGGTTGCGAGCGCGACAGAAGCATCTGCTGAGCCGGTCTCGATGACGTTGACCCTCGACCGCGCCGTACAGATGGACGACGGCTATCTGATCTACGCCAGCGTGCATTGGAAGGGCACCCCCTTTGTCTGGGCTGATGTAACCGACCCGAACAAAACACTGCACCTGCTGGACGCGAACGGGCAGGACATGCTCTACGAACTCCACTATGACGAGCAGACCGGCATTGCTCAAGATCAAGGCCAGACGGTCTTTGCGGTCAAAACCGCACCGGTGCAAAACGCTGGTCCGCTGACCCTGGTATTGGAATCTGTTCTGGTCGATCTGCCGG
>CAZQLE010000293.1:0-3491 GCA_964593905.1 uncultured Anaerolineaceae bacterium
GCCATAGGAGGGCTGGATCTCCATAAAGCTGATCCAATCGATCTTAATGACATCGTAGGTGAACAGGAGCCCGATGATTAAAGGGCTGGCTACCAGCAAGAGAACGATGATGAGGCGCCTGGTCATTGGGTTACCTCCCACTCTGCGACGATTTCTGCCCCCAGTTTCCGCAATGCCTGCTGGCTGGGCATTTCCAGCTTATCCTGGCAGGTATAAAAAATTCCAATACAGCCATCGCTGATACGCGGGTGATATCCCTTTGGCCCGCCGGATGGGGCGATGGTTTCGATAAATACCCCCAGAAAGGTGCTGATCAACAGCCCCAGCATGGTCAGCTCAAAGGTGACCACGATTGAAGTCGGGATGGCGACGAAAGGCTGCCCGCCCACTCGCAGCGGATATTGCCACTGGGTTAATACATTTAACGCAAAGGCCAACAAAAACCCGATCACGGCGCCCGACAGCGCAATGATGGGAATACGCGTCCACGATTGCGGCCGCCCCAGGATTTTATCGGAATAGGGCACGCCGGATACTACGGATATTTCTTTATCGCGCAACCCCAGTTTCCGTAAGTGGGCAATCGCTTCTGCGGCCTGGTCAACCTGATCTTCTTTGAATAGAGCAAGATGTACAATGGGTTTCATTTTTTGCTCCTCTCTGCGCTACTCTAACTCGGTGACCGAGGGTACTTTGGCTTTGCCAACCCGGCGCAGACTGTGCGACATCTGACCTTCCTGCACTTCCCAGACCGGGATGAGCGGGATCAACCTGGATGCAGCCAGATAGAGAAAGATAAACAGACAAAATGTTCCGGCCACAATGCTGATTTCGGTCAGGCGGGGCGTGTATTGACCCCAGTCAAAGGGTGTGCGCTGGTAGCCAAGGGTTAAGGGGATGATGGTATACCGTTCAGCGAACATACCCACGTTAACGAGCACGGTGATGATGCCCATCACCCACGGTGTGCGGCGGATTTTGCTGTTCCACAGGGTGAGCCAGGGGATGCCCACATTGCAGATTAACATCAGATACCAGATCCAGGCGGTGGGGCCTTCGGCGTGGTGGGTAAGAAGCTGGCGGACCACCTCATGGCCGCCATACCAGTGCAGGATATATTCATTGAAAAAGAAGTACGCCCAGGCCATGGAGAAAATGAGGATGAGTTTCCCCAGCGCGTCAAAATGCTCCGGCCGGATGAAATAGGTCATGTTTTTCAAGGTGCTGCGCAGAATGAACAGAATGGTCACCACTGCCGAAACACCCGAAAGGATTGCCCCAACAATAAAATAGGGGCCGAAGATCGTTGAATGCCAACCGGCCACCTGGGTTACGGCGAAATCCCACGACACAATGGTATGCACCGAGAACATGACCGGGATGATCGCGAAGGCGAAGATGTTGATCGCAACTCGCAAACGGTGCCATTCGGCTTCAGTGCCCCGCCAGCCCAGGGCCAGTGTTTTATAGGCCTTGTGCCGCCAGCCTTTGGTGCGGTCGCGCGCCATTGCCAGGTCGGGGATGAGCGGCAGAAACAGATAGATCGTGCTGCTCAGCAGATAGGTGGTGATTGCCAGAAAGTCCCAGACCAGCGGCGAATGGAAGTTGGGCCACAACCAGCGGGAGTTGGGGTAGGGGACCATCCAGTAAAAGACCCAGACGCGGCCAAGATGGATGAGCGGGTAAAGCGCGCCGGCCGCCAGACCAAAGGTGGTCATCAATTCTGCGGCGCGGGTGAAGGGGCGGCGGTACGCTGCCTTGAACACGCGCAAAATGGCCGAGACAAAGGTTCCGGCATGGCTGATGCCAATCCAAAACACAAAGGTGACGATGAAGATCCCCCAGAAGACCGGCCGGCGAATCCCGGCCAGCCCCATGCCGGTCAAGATCATGTTACCCCAGGCGCCAAAGAGCAGCACTGCGGCGCCGAGCCCAAAGAAAGCCAGCGCAGCCCAGTAGCGCGGGGTGGTGGTCGTCATCGATTCCATCACCATCTGGTTAAGTTCTTCACGCGGTCTGGGGTCGAGCATGAGATGCTCATGCGCTTCTTCTTCATCGATCTGATCAGCGTGAGGAAGACCGGTGTACGGACGAGCATCAACCGCCATAATTCCCTCCTGCTTTGAGATAAACCACCTGAGAATCGGTGCCAAGCTCTTCCAGCCAGGTAAAACGACGCTGCGAGCGTTTGGCCTGACTTACCCGGCTTTCAGGGTCACTCAGGTCGCCAAAGATGATTGCATCAGTGGGGCAGGCCTGCGCGCAGGCCGGAATGACATCGCCATCGGCGACGGCGCGGCCTTCTGCTTTGGCCTGGTCTTGTCCGTGACGGATGCGCTGTACACAGAAGGTGCATTTTTCCATGATCCCACGCCGTCGGACGGTGACATCAGGATTCAGGTAATAATTCAGGGGGGTCGGAATTTCGTAATCAAACCAGTTGTAAACGCGGGCCTGATACGGGCAGTTGTTGGCGCAGTAGCGGGTTCCGATGCAGCGGTTATAGACCTGCAGATTGATATTTTCCTCTTCGCTGTGCACCGCTGCAAAAACCGGGCAAACCGGTTCGCACGGCGCGTGGCCGCATTGCTGGCACAGCGCCGGTTGTTTTGAGGCTGTCAGCTCAGGATATTCTCCCTGCCAGGTGCGCTGGGTGCGGATCCAGTGCAATCCCCGGCCATAGGCGACCTCATCCTCTCCGGTAAAGGGGATATTGTTTTCCATCGCGCAGGCGGTAACACAGGCATTGCAACCCGTGCAAAGATCCAGATTGATCACCATTCCCCATTTAACTTGAGTTTCTTCAGTCATCATTCGTCTCCTCGCTGCTTGATAACATTAATGCCCTGTTCCATAGACACCCTCGCGGCTTTCCAGGCGCGCCACCGGGCGGCGCCGGCCTGTTTTTTGGACGGATACCAGGGTACCATTGACGAGTAGATCACCGGCTTCGTTCAATCTGTCTTCCAACACCAGGGCCGGGTTTGCACCACGCCCGCTGGCATATCGTCCAAAATGGGTATGTCCCTGGCCAAAGGGTACGGCCAGGGTGTCTTTGCGAATTGCGGGATACAGATAAACGGGAACTTCAAATTTTCCGGCGACCGAGGTGATTTCAAGGATGTCATCATCATGTATCCCCAGCTCATGCGCCGTTTCTGGGTTCATCTCAACCCACGAGCCCCACATGACGGTGGTCATCGGGTCGGGGGTTTCTTGCAGCCAGGGGCGGTTGGCGCCGCTGCCGTCGCCCATCTGGGTGGCGTAGGTCATCAGGTGCAGCTTGCCCTGCGCCGCGGCCGGGGCAGGCCCCACCGCAGCAGGTGAAGAAGCTGCGCCAACCGGCAGCAAACCGGCCTCGGGGGTCCACCAGCCGCCGTTTTGGAGGAAAGCAGACCAGAAGGTCAAAATCTCGGGGGCGCTAAAGTTCCCATCGCTGCGGCTCTGAAAAGGCAGTAACCGGCTTTGCAGAAAATCAACTTCGTCTGAGT
>CAZQLE010000294.1:0-3488 GCA_964593905.1 uncultured Anaerolineaceae bacterium
GAAAGGTGAAGCCGATTTTCTCTTTGCGAAAATTGACCCGGCTGTTTTCTGCCAGTGTGCCGAGTTCAATATCATCAATAAACACACGGCCTTCGGAGGGCGCCAGGAGCGCGGCCATCATAGCCAGCAGGGTGGTCTTTCCTGAGCCCGAGGGGCCCACCAGGGCCACAAACTCACCCGACCGAATGCTGAGTTCAACCTGATCTACTGCGCGGAATGTTTCACCGTTGTTTGTGTATCGTTTGGTAACACCCTGAGCAACCAAAACTTCTTTTTTCATGATTGTCCTTATCTAGGTTGAAAGACCTAAAGCGGTAAGCGGTTCGACACGAACGGCCACGCGAATGGTGACCAGCCCTCCCAGGGGGCCGATGGCCAGCAAGGCGAGTACGGCGAGCAGCATGGTTGGCCCGTTGAACGCAATGGGAACCGTGGCCGGAATGCCCAGGGCAAGCAGCAGGGTGACTGCGGCGCCAAGTGTTACCCCGAATGTGGTTACCAGAATGATTTGCAAAATGGCTGCCACTGCCACTACTTTGTTTGAAGCGCCAATAGCCTTCAATACCCCGATTTGAGGGATCTTCTGGAGCATTTGAATTTGAAAGAAGCCGCCAATTACCAGTGTGCCAATCAATAGCACAAAAAATTGCTGGGTGTTCAAAGTGCTTTGCTGAACAGAATAACCGGGAATAGCTTCGTAGGCGGTTTTGATATCGGTCACTTCAACCCCACTCACCTGATTTTGAAGACCGGTTTTCATGGTTTCGGCGTTGTCGGGGTCGGATAACCGTACTGCGACGATATTGGTGATCAATTCGCCCCGTTGCAAGCCAGCCACGGGTCCCTGGGGTCTGAGCTCATCCCAGGTGCGGTAAGGAACAAAGAAAGAGGGTCGAAATTGGTATTGCTGCGGATCGGTGATCCCGCTGATTTTGAGGCTGAAAAATTCTTCTTGAGCGGCCTGAATGGTTTTAATTTGCAGCGTGTCGCCAATTTGCAGGTCATATTTATCGGCCACCTGGCTGTCGATTAGCACATCAAAACCGCTGTTTGAGCGCAGGCTGCGGCCTTTGCGCACTGCGGGTTCACCAGGTTTTCCCGCTTCAACGCCAATCAGGGCCACATCCACCTCTTCGCCGGTTTCAATCATCAGGGTGGCCGATGACAGACCAATCGGCCCAATTTCTTCAACACCCTCCAGTCGCTGGATGTCGTTTAGCGTGGAGCGCACAATCTGGCTGGTTTGTGCAGATAATTTGACGTTATTTTGAAAAACAATCAATTGGGCATCGATTTTTTCGATATATTGTTTGTTCGCCTGGGCAAGCCCCTGGGCCAGGGCTGCCACAAATAATACCAGGGTGGTGATCAGGGCGATCACCAGGCTGAAGAGAAAAAATCGCCCCCGGTTGCGCCATACTTCTTTGAATGCCAGATAAAATGCCATGTTTTCCTCGCCTTTTTTATAACTCTTAGATAGCATAATTCTTGTCTCACTTTTGTACAAGAGAACGTACAAGGTTTTGATACCCTGCCAGCACTTTTTATGTGCCTGGCGGTTACGCAGGCTATAAGGCAGCTGCGCTTTTCTCGGGATCGATCAACATTGCCCGCTGTGACCCAGACCCCGATTTTTGAAATAGGGAGGCAATATTTAGCGGTTTTCAAGCTCTTATGGTATAATCTCGCACGCTCAAGCAATCAATTGCCCCTGGAGAGGTAGCGTAGTCTGGCCTAACGCGCGCGCCTGGAAAGCGCGTATACCGCAAGGTATCATGGGTTCGAATCCCATCCTCTCCGCCTTGAAAAAACCGCCGACCCTGGCGGATTTTTTCTTTACAGCGTTTATTTTAGTGGAGGTTTGGTTACATGGCTGATTTTTCAGCGCATGAACTTTCTGCGGCGCACTGTGAGGCCCTGACCCTCATTCTTGATCGCCTTGAAGTGGGCGCAATTCACTGGGTGTTGACCGGCAGCGCCGGGCTTTTGTTGCAGGGTGTACCTGTCTGTGTGCATGATATCGATTTGCAGTGTGATGCCCAGGGCGCTTATTTGATTGAGAGCGCATTAAAAGTCTATGTGGATGAACCGGTGGCGTATCGTCCTTCGCCACGGATTCGTTCGCATTTTGGACGGATGAAAATTGCCGGGACCACGGTTGAAATTATGGGCGGAATGCAAAAGCTGCTGCCGGATGGTAACTGGGAAGACCCGCTTGACCCGGCCGATTTAAGACTCTGGCTGGCCTGGCAGGGCCGGAAAATCCCCGTGCTGCCGTTGGAGGTTGAGTCCCGTGCTTATCGTCTGATGGGGCGTCTCGAAAAGGCCCGGTTGATTGAGCAAACGCTGCGCGGCTGATTTTTGCGCCGACCCTGAACTGAATGGAAAAACCCTCCCACTGGTAATGGGGAGGGTTTTTTATATTGCGCAGGCGGCTATTCGACCGTGCCGACGCGGATCAGCGGCCCGGCCTGGGGTGACTCGAACGGGCGGCCAATGGGCATCTGGCGGGTAAAGATTTGCACATAGAGCTTTGACTGATTCCAGGGGCCTGTAAGGCCAAGAATGTCCTGCCCCTTCGCCTGGCTGTCTGTGCGGCGTGAACCCGACAGAATGGAAGCGTGATCGACCAGGCTAAGGTTGGCTGCCGCACGGGTGACATCATCGCCGTGACAGGAAGTGCAGGCAATGGCGCCGCCGTACCACAGGTTGGGTTCGTGGAACAACACCGCTACGGAATCGGTATAAGTCGTCTGGCAGTTTTTTCCATCGACAGAATTGAAGCTGAACGTTTCCAACTCCGGGGCGTCTGCCGCTGCCCAGGCGGCTAAAAGGTCCAGGGCGGCAATTTCACATTCACCAGTCTGAAGCGTGTTCTGGTAGGTTGTAAGGTTTGCCGGGGGCAGGGTGGCCTGGCGCAGGGGTGGTATTGCCGTGCGAGAAACCACGGTGGGGCCAGGTGGGGGCGAAAAGACCAGAAATAGAAGGGCCGCCTGTAAAAGGAGCAGCGCAAAGAGTGTCAGGGTGAGGAGAGAGCTGTTATTTTTCATGTGTATCGTTATCCCTCCTTCGTCTATTTGGCCTGAGTCTGCAAGGAGCGCACATAGTTAACCACATCCCAGCGATCTCTGGGGGTGGGCAGGTTTTCGCGCAAATGGGGCATTTTGCCAGTGATGCCATTGGATATGACCACAAACATGGCCCCGTCTGAATTGTTCAGCGCGTTACCCTCCAGCAGGTTGGCCGGACGATTTTGCAGAAAAGCCGAAAAAGGCCCATTGCCCTGTCCCTGCGCTCCATGACAGGCCTGACAACTGATGTCATAAAGCTGTTTGCCGCGTTCCAGCGAGACCTCATCGGCTGGAACGGGATTCACCGGTGCACCCAGTTCGGCTATGTAAGCAGCACCCTGAACCGGAACCGAGCGGGCAGGCAAAGGTAGCGGGTCTTCCTGGGTGCCATAGGAGGGCTGGATCTCCATAAAGCTG
>CAZQLE010000295.1:0-3480 GCA_964593905.1 uncultured Anaerolineaceae bacterium
ACCGACAAGATTAAACAGCACATATGCTGAAAAAATCCAGGCCAGGCTGCGTTCAGTGATGCCGGAATAGGTTCGTTGAATGGCTGGCATGGCGGGGCCAACAATGGCGATATCCAGTGCGCCCATCAAGACGCCAAAAAATAGGACCAGCAGAATGCGGTTGCGTGTTTTGTTTTCCATGTTTTTCCTCTTTGTCAGCCAATTTTTACTGACCGGTCGGTAAGTTTTCTATATTTTAGAGGAAATTTATCTGATTGTCAATGGATGTGAACTAATCGAGATGCCCGCTGGTAGAGTTTGGAGTAGAACGGACGTTAGAAAACGCTTATGAGGTGTGAAATCGGGAACACAGTGGAGAAGAATTAGAACAGCAGCATCGCATCGCCAAAAGAGAAGAAGCGGTATTCCTGGCGGATGGCTTCGCCATAAGTTGCCAGAATGCGTTCGCGCCCGGCAAAGGCGCTGACCAGCATCAGCAGGGTGGATTTGGGCAGGTGAAAATTGGTGATCATGCCGTCGATGCCGCGAAAGGTATAACCGGGCAGGATAAAGATGTGGGTTGGCCCGCTGACCGGCGCCACCCGTTCGCCGGGTTGGGCGGTCTGTGCGGCGGTTTCGAGGGTGCGCACACTGGTGGTGCCAACCGCAAAGATCCGGCCGCCGGCTCTGGCGGCTGCGTTGATCTGCTCGGCGGCCTCGGGGAGCAACTCACACCATTCGGTGTGGATGACATGTTCCTGTGGGTCATCCTCGGTTACGGGGGCAAAGGTATCCAGCCCCACATGCAGCGTGACCGGCACAAAGCTGACGCCTTTTTGGCGCAAGGCGGCCATTAGCTCGGGCGTAAAATGCAGCCCGGCGGTCGGCGCAGCCGCCGAACCCGATTGGGCAGCATAAACGGTCTGATAACGGTTGGGGTCGTTTAGCCGCTCGTGAATATAAGGCGGCAGGGGCATTTGCCCGGTTTGTTCAAGATATTCTTCGACTGGCGCGGCAAACTGAATTTTGCGGCGCGACCCGCCCAGATCGGCCAGGATTTTTGCAGCCGGCCCGTTTTCAAGCTGGAGGGTTTTGCCAACCGTAAGGCGCTTTCCGCCTACCAGGGCCTCCCAGGTGAGGGGGTCTTCACGGCGCAAGAGCAGCACTTCCACCCGTCCGCCGGTCTCTTTATGCGCATAGATACGCGCGGGGATCACACGGGTCTGGTTGATGACCAGCACATCGCCGGGTTGCAGATATTCCTGGATATCCCAGAAAGTGCGGTGTTGCAGCGCTGTCTTCTGGCGGTCTAGCACCAGCAAGCGCGAAGCATGGCGCGGCTCAACCGGTGTTTGTGCAATGCGCTCAACTGGCAGGGGGTAGTCAAAATCGATTGTTTTCACGTTTCAAATAAACCTGGTTGCTGGGTTGGGGTCTCGGGGAAGGTGAACCCGAGATGTTCATAGGCGTGGCGGGTGGCCACCCGGCCCTGGGGGGTGCGGTCGAGAAACCCGAGCTGAAGCAGATACGGCTCAACCACATCCATGATGGTATCGGGTTCTTCGCTGATTGAAGCGGCGATGGTGCTTAACCCCACCGGTCCACCGCGATATTTTTCGATAATGGTGCTTAACACGCGCCGGTCCACATCGTCCAGACCAAGCGTGTCGACGTTCAAAAGCTCCAGCGCTTCGGCTGCCACCGGCCGGGTCAGAATTCCGGCGGCGCGCACCTGGGCAAAATCGCGCACCCGGCGCAGCAGACGCAGGGCAATGCGCGGTGTGCCCCGCGCCCGGCGGGCTACCTCGGTAACGCCATCGCTTTCACAGGGAATGTTTAACCGCCCGGCGGCGCGCGAGACGATCTTTTCCATGGCTTGCTGGTCGTAATAGTTCAGCCGGTAGACTGCGCCAAAGCGGGCGCGCAGCGGCGCCGAAACCAGCGCCAGGCGGGTGGTGGCGCCGATGACGGTGAAGCGGGGCAGCTTAAGGCGGATGGAGCGGGCCGATGGGCCTTTGCCAATGATGATATCCAGCTGAAAATCTTCCATGGCCGGGTAGAGCACTTCTTCCACCGCGCGGCCCAGACGGTGAATTTCGTCGATAAAGAGAATGTCGCCGGCGTGCAGATTGGTGAGAATGGCGGCCAGATCGCCGGCGCGTTCAACCGCAGGCCCGGCGGTGATCTTAATGTTGACCCCCATCTCGTTTGCCAGAACATGCGCCAGGGTGGTTTTGCCCAGCCCTGGCGGACCATAAAACAGGACATGATCCAGCGCCTCGTGCCGCTGGCGGGCAGCGGCGATGAGAATGCTCAGGTTCTCTTTAACCTGGTCTTGCCCAATGAGTTCATTGAGCTGGCGCGGGCGTAAAGCCTGGTCCACGCGGTCGTCAGGTTTTGCATCAGGGGTGATCAGGCGGTCGGGTTCATCACTCATAGCAGTGATTATACCGTGATTTGGTATTTGCCCGCTTCTGTGCAGGTGTCTGGGCGGGGATGCAGTTTGTTTTAGCGCCTTATGAACAGGTCGGCCAATTCTTTTCCGCCATAGGCGATGATGGCTGCCCCGATGGTGGTGGGGATAAGCGTGGTCCAGAGGTAGCGAAAGAGCGGAACATGATAAGCCCCGGCCAGCAGGCTGACGATTTTTGCCCCATAGCCGGGCACCAGCCGCCCTACCAGCAGAAAGGTTACCGATTGAACCGGCAGCCTGCCCAGCCCCAGCGGCAGGCTTTTTTTGCGCTGTTCAAAATTGGCCGCATTGCTCAATTTCATGCCGATAAAATATTCCACCAGCCCGGCCAGGGTGTTGCCGGTGGTGGCGGTGAGGGTGGCAACCCAGGGGTTAAACAGGCCGGCCAGCAAAATGGTCAGCGGTTCTGAAGGCATTACGGTTACGCCCAGAATGCCATAAAGAATGACTGCCGCCCCCAACCCCCACCCTCTGTGGTTGCGGATAAAATTTTTAATGGCATCCATTTCGCTGGATGCGAGAAAATAAATGATCAGGACCATTACGGCCATCACTGCCAGCGACCGCCACTGCCCTGAAGGGCGGCTGGCCGGTTTTGCTCTGGTTGTGCTGTTTTGCTCATCACCCGTTTGCATGATTACTTTCCTGCAAACAACCAAATTTCGTTTCCCATCCAAAACGGGGGAATTTTTTTGATTATACCTCTGCCCTCGAAAGGCCGCAGGTTAACGCCGCACCGCCCACATCTCTTGCCGGCCCGGTTTTGCTGCTTCTCTCATACGGGTTGGCAATTTTACGCTAAACTTTTCTAAAAGCACCGCTATAATAAGATCAGATCCTTCACCACCGGAAAACTCCGGAGGAATATTTGAAAACGAGAATTTTTATGGCTGAAGAAACCAAAAAAAACGAGGCGGAACTTTTTGATTTACAGGATCCGACGCTTTATATCAACCGCGAGCTGGGTCTGCTGGAATTTCAGCGGCGGGTTTTGGATGAAGCGCGTGATTTGCGCAACCCCTTATTGG
>CAZQLE010000296.1:0-3451 GCA_964593905.1 uncultured Anaerolineaceae bacterium
GAGGGAAAACTGGCATGACGCGTTTTTTTGTCACCGGCGCCAGCGGTTTGCTGGGGATCAACTTTTGCCTGCGGGTGGGCGCGGCGCACGAGGTGATCGGGCTGGTCAACCGGAACCCGCTGGTTGAACCGCGTTTCAGGGTGTTGAATGGGGATCTGACCCTGCCCGGCATGATCAACACGGTGCTGACGCGGGTGCAGCCCGAGGTGGTCATTCATTGCGCGGCGCAGGCGAACGTGGATCAATGCGAGCGTGAGCCAGACCTGGCGCTGCACATCAACGCCGAGATCCCCGGTCTGCTGGCGGCGGCCTGCCGCGAGCGCGGGCTGCGCATGATTCACATCTCGACCGATGCGGTTTTTGACGGCCAAAAAGGAAATTACAGCGAAGAAGATGCGCCCAACCCGATTAATGCTTATGCCCGCACCAAACTGGCGGGTGAACAGCGGGTGGCTGCGGCCAACCCGGAGGCGGTCATCGCGCGGGTTAATTTTTATGGCTGGAGCCTGACCGGCAAACGCAGCCTGGCCGAGTTGTTTTATTACAACCTGGCGGCGCAAAAACCGATGATGGGTTTTACCGATGTGTGGTTTAACCCGCTGGAGGTTAACGACCTGGTGGATGTTCTGGTTGAGATGGCCGAAAAAGACCTGCACGGGTTGTATCATGTCATCAGCCGCGAGACGCTGAGCAAATATGATTTTGGCTGCGGGTTGGCGCGTAAGTTTGGGCTGGATGCGGGTTTAATCAAGCCGGTGTCCTGGCGTGAAGCAGGTCTGGCGGCAGTTCGCTCGCCCAATTTGTCGCTGAACTGTGAAAAACTCAGCCGGGCGTTGGGCCATGCCCTGCCCGGTCAGGCAGACGGTATGGAACGGTTCCACCGGGAATATGAAGCCGGTCATCCGGTTCTGATTCGTCAGCACGCGGGACCTGCGTCTCGAATCTGATCAAAGTTCAGGGAGGTTGATATGGAACTGAAAATTGGCACTCATGCAATTGGGCTGTCACACCCCACCTATTTCATTGCGGATATCGCAGCCAACCACGATGGCAGCCTTGACCGGGCGCTGGAGCTGATTCGGCTAGCCAAAGAAGCCGGCGCAGACGCTGCAAAATTTCAAAACTTCCGTGCGCCAGAGATCGTTTCTGACTACGGGTTCAAAAGCCTGGGCGGGCAGGTCTCGCATCAGGCCGGCTGGAAAAAGACCGTTTTTCAGGTCTATGCAGATGCCGCCATTCCTTTTGAATGGACGCCGGTCTTAAAAGAAGCTTGCGACAGGGTGGGGATCGATTATTTCTCGGCGCCGTATGACTTTGACGCCATTGATATGCTCGATCCTTATGTGCCGGCTTACAAGGTTGGCTCGGGCGATATCAACTGGCTGGAATCGATAGAACGCATGGCGAAGAAGGGCAAGCCGGTGCTGTTGGCGACCGGCGCGGCTGATCTGAGCGATGTGCAGCGCGCCATGCAGGCCCTGTTGAAGCTTAACCGCCAGGTGGTGCTGATGCAGTGCAACACCAACTACACGGCCAGTCTGGAGAACTTTAACCACGTTCACTTAAATGTACTCAAGACCTATGCGCTGATGTACCCGGAGGTTGTGCTGGGTTTGAGCGACCATACCCCCGGACACGCGGCCGTGCTGGGCGCAGTGGCATTGGGCGCACGGGTGATTGAGAAGCATTTCACCGATGACAACGACCGCGAAGGCCCGGACCATAAATTTGCGTTGGACCCCACAGCCTGGGCTGCGATGGTGGAAAATACCCGCCGGCTGGAACGAGCGCTGGGTTCGGCCGAAAAATTTGTGGCCGAAAATGAACAACAAACCTATGTGGTGCAGCGGCGCTGCCTGCGCGCGGCGCGTGATCTGAAAGCGGGTGAAATCATCACCCGCGAGATGCTGGCTGTGCTTCGCCCGGCGGTGCCCGGTGCGCTTTTGCCCCATGAAATTCCCCAGGTGATCGGCACACGTGTGCTGAGCGATATTCCCTCGGGGAAAGAACTGTGTTGGACCGATCTGGGTAAATAACCGGGCCTGCAATGAAGGTTTTATATTTCACTCGCGACTATACCCCGCATGACCACCGTTTTTTGACCGCCCTGGCCGAAACGGAACATGAGATTACTGCCCTGCGTCTGGAACGGCGCGGGATGCAGCGTGAAGACCGCCCGCTGCCTGCCAATGTGGCCCAGGTTATCTGGCGCGGTGGGCAGTCGCCTTTTCGCTGGCAGCATATGATGGATTACACCGCAGATCTCAAGCGGGTGGTTCATGATGTCCGGCCAGATGTGATCCATGCCGGGCCGATCCCGATGACCGCGTTTCTGGCGGCTGCGGCGGGCGCCGCACCGTTGGTCAGCATGTCATGGGGGTCCGACTTGCTGCTGGATACCCAGAAATCAAAGATCACCCGCTGGCGGGCGCGTTATGCGCTGCACCGCACCCAGGTGATGGTGGGCGATTGCGAAGCGGTCCGTCAGCAGGCCATTGAACTGGATTTTCCCGCCGAACGGGTGGTATTGTTCCCCTGGGGGGTTGATCTGGAGCGGTTCGCGCCGCGCGATCTGGCGGCTGCCAAGGCTGCTCTGGGCTGGCAGGATGAGTTTGTGCTGTTGTCGCTGCGCTCCTGGGAGCCGCTTTACGGCGTCGATCTGCTGGTGCGGGCCTTTATCCGCGCTGCGGTCGATATCCCTGCGCTGCGGCTGATTCTGCTGGGCGGCGGGTCTCAGGCCGGGCAGATCCATCAGCTCATCAACCAGGCCGGGATGCGGGATCGCATCTTCCTTGGCGGACAGGTAACCAATGACGAATTGCCGCGCTTTTACGGCGCAGCCGATTTATATCTCAGCGCATCTCACAGTGATGGCTCTTCTGTCTCATTAATGGAGGCGCTGGCCTGCGGCCGGCCGGTGTGTGTTTCAGATATTCCCGGCAACCGTGAATGGATCACCCCCGCACAGCAGGGTTGGATCTTTGCGGATGGAGATGAGACCGCGCTGGCGGCGATGATTCGCGAGGCCTATGAGCGGCGCAGTGAACTGCCGTGCATGGGCGGGGCGGCACGTGCGCTGGCTGAAGAGCGCGCCAACTGGAAGAAAAATTTTCAACATCTGTTAACTGCATACGAAATGGCAGCCGCGGGATGAGCGTGCAAGGGTTGGCAGCGGCGCAGGCTAAAACCGGCGTGGGCCGGCAAAGTTGGGATTTAATCCTGGTTTTGCTGCGTCTGGCTGCGCTGGCTGTGCTGGTTTTGCTGGCGGTTTCACCCTGGCGCCTGCCCTACCCGCTGACCGATTCGGCAGTATTTCAATGGGTGGGTGACCGTTTGCGTTTGGGCGAAGTGCCTTACCGCGACTGGTTTGATCACAAACCCCCCCTGGTTTATTTCATCAATGCCCTCGGGTTGAGCCTGGGCAGGGGAAGTTCCTGGGGGGTATGGGGGC
>CAZQLE010000297.1:0-3449 GCA_964593905.1 uncultured Anaerolineaceae bacterium
TGATATTCCTTCCTCTCGGTCGTAAAATCGGTCAGCCTGTGATTTTCCGTGGGGTGGGGGTGGGGGGAAAACGAGGCTGAAAAAACAAACCCTCCCGTCTGCCCTGTGTGCAGACGAGAAGCGTGAAGATCAAAGTGATTTATTTATCTTCCAGCAGCCGGTCGATTTCGGTGCGGATGGCCTTGAGGTCATCCAGATGAAGATAGACGATGGCGTAGCGAATGTAAGCGATCTGATCAAGTTCCTTCAGACCGCTGATGACCATATCGCCCACCACTCTGGATGAAACCTCGGCGCGTCCCATGCGCTGCAAGGTCACTTCAATTTCCCCCACCAGCCGTTCAATATCTGCGGCTGAAACCGGACGCTTGGCGCAGGCGATGCGCATTCCGTGGATCAATTTTTCACGGTCAAATTCCTCGCGGGTGCCGTCGCGTTTCACCAGCAGCGGAATGGCGAGGATGGGTCGTTCATAGGTGCTGAAGCGCTGATGACATTGTTCGCACTCGCGTCTCCGGCGGACACCGCCCCGTGAATCGTGGGTGGTATCCAACACCTTTGAGTCGGTATGCTGGCAGTAGGGACAGCGCATAATTTTGTACCTCCAAAACAATAATAACGGTTGGGGGAATGGTGTGTTTTTTTGAGGGCCATACACCCCCATATGTGGGGGTGTATGGCTAATTCAACCGTATATTTACTACTTCGTGATTTTAGCACATTTGATCGAACCATTCAAGCCTTCTTGCAATAACTTAATCTTAAAATTTTTTAGGAACGTTCGGACCGGCTGGCTTTTTTTCTGACCGGAAATGAGGCTGTTGACAGGGCAGATATGACCGGCACAAGTGACGTGAATCTGCGGTGTGAGCATTCCACCCCCATATCTTTGGGAGGGATATACGCTTTCGCCCGAGGCGCGGAAGGATAAATTAGAAATGTTAACAAAAATACTACACTTCCTTAACGAAACGACCCGGTGTTGTGGCCGGCGGTGAAACGCGGGAAGAGGGTGTTTGTTAAAAACTTGTGTGGGCTTATGGCAAAGGCAAAGCGCAGGCGCACATCGGTAATGTTCACACCTGACAGTAAGCTGACCTACTGCGCGGCTAACACAACTGATAAACTGTACTCATTTAGAAAGCGGGTATAATCAGCATAATGCGACCCATGCAAACCTTTTTGATCTTCATTACACTGGCGGCCAGTTTGTCGGCCTGCACCCCAATTGCGGCAGCAGCAACTGAAACCATCACCCCGGCTGTAACCGCAACCAGCATCCCCACCCCCACGGCGACCCCCGAGCCGGGCGCTGCGGTGGTCAATGGTGAGACGGTGCTGCTGGCCGATGCTCAGGCCGAGCTGGAGCGGCTTAAATCAGCGGTTGAAGAGACCGGCGCGGCGCCAGATGAAGCCGGGCTGCGCAAGCAGGCGGTGGAAGAACTAATCGGTCAGACGCTGCTGGCGCAGGAAGCGCTGAAAAACGGATTTGAGATGAGCGATGCCCAGCTTGAAGAGCGGATTGCCGCCCTGGCCGCAAAGGCGGGCGGTGAACAGGCTTTTCAAGACTGGTTAAACCGTAATCACTACACCGTTGAAAGCTTCGGCCGGGCGCTCAAACGCTCTGTCGCGGCGGCCTGGCAGGCAGAAAAAATTGCGGCAACCGTCCCTGCCGAAGCCGAGCAGGTTAACGTGCTGCAAATTTTTGTGCGCACCCAGGAAGACGCCGACCGTGCGCTGGAGCGCGCCCGGCAATCCGGCACGGAATTTGCATCTCTGGCTAAGAGGTACGATCCCCTCGCCGGCGGTGCGCTGGGCTGGTTCCCGCGCGGTTATCTGCTGCGTTCCGAGGTGGAAGAGGCTGCATTTGGCTTGCAGCCGGGGGAGATCAGCGGCATTGTGACTTCGGAGATCGGTTACCATATCCTTTATGTTGTTGATCGTGCCGCAGCCCGCCCCCTGGACCCTCAGGCGCGCCAGGTTATCGAGCAGAAAACGCTGCAAGAATGGATTGAAAAACAGCGGGCAGAGGCAGCGGTGGAGATTCTGCTCCCCTGATTGTGCCGCTTTAACGATGTGCGGCTGGAGGCATAGATATGGCAGCATTTGACCCCAACACCGGAGAACCCCGTCAACGCGGCAGCCGTTCAGATGCAGTGTGGAATATTTTGACCATGCTGGTTCTGGTGAGCGCCTGTGGTCTGCTGTTGTTGTTCCTGCAGGTTTTCCAAAACCCTTATCTGCCTATTAATCCCTTCCAACCGCCAACCCAGCCGGCGTTGCTGGTTTTGCCATCTGGCACGCCCACTGCGCTGCGGCTTCCGGCCACTTACACACCCACCATCACCGGCACGCCCACCCAGACGCGCACGCCCGAACCGCCCACCGAAACCCCTCTGCCGACCCAGACGATGATTGGAATGGGGCTGCAAAACACCCTGGCGCCCACAGCCGACAGCGGCGCAAACTATTCGTTTGCGCTGCAATCGGACCCAACCGCGATTGATGCCGTGGTGCTCTACCCCGAACGGGGCTGCAACTGGCTGGGGGTTGGTGGGCAGGTGACCGATTTGCAGGGCCGACCAGTGACCGGCATCACCGTGCAGTTGGGCGGCAACCTTGAAGGCAAGACGGTGGATCAAACCAGCCTGACCGGTCTGGCAGCAAAATACGGTGAAGCCGGCTACGAGTTCGAGTTGGCCCAGCTTCCGGCTGAGTCAAAGAACACGCTGTGGGTGCGTCTCATCGATCAGTCGCGTCTGCCGCTGTCGCCGCGGATCTATTTTTCGACCTTTGCCGACTGCACAAAGAACCTGATCATCGTCAATTTTCGGCAGGTGAAATAAAGCCCGTTTTGCAACCGCCTGAATTGGAGCGGCGGTCTTATTTTCTTCAACGATAAAGCAAACGACAGCGCGAAAGTTGGGCGCTGTCGTTTTAATTTGAAACACCATTCAGCTTACACCGTTTCGGTTTTTACCAACCCATCCAGAATCATGCCTTCTTCCGGTGTGACCGGAAAATTCCACATCCCCTGAAAGCCGTTGAACACCGCCAGGGCTTCGAGACCGGGGTAGGTGCGCAGATGATCGGCCGGAATGAGGGGAAAGCGCCTGGTTAATGTGCCGATCACGCGGGTGCGGATGATTTCTTCTTCAGGGTAGATATAGTAACCGCGTTCTCCGGGCAGGTCGGCCATTTCGATTGGGTCGGTATCGATTTTCATCACGGCGATGATACCTTTCACGGCGCCAGTGCGCCAGATAAAAGCAATGTCGCCGCGCCGGATCTGGTCGCGATGTTGAGCCACCTGCCAGGTAATGCGCGGGTTCGGGTTGAGCATCCGCGCATCAATTCGATAAAATTCGGGGTTGACTTTGAAGATCCAGTAATTCATGATCGACCAAAGAAAAACCTGTTGAAATTGGATAAGATTAGGATGTATTGAT
>CAZQLE010000298.1:0-3394 GCA_964593905.1 uncultured Anaerolineaceae bacterium
CCCAGCCTGCCAGCAGCGATTTTTCGACCTCGGCAGAGGAAGGGATAGGCGCGGGCTGCGGTTCAGGAACCGGGGTGGAGACTTGCGGCGGTTCGATGACCGCGCGCAGCCGGTCGCTGTCTTGGGGCGCGGGTTGGTCTGTCACGGGCGGCTGTGTGGGGGCGGTTTGTGAGGCTGTTGGGTTTTGCTTTTGCAACACAGCCAGGGCGCGTTTGGCCGTCTGGCTCTGGGGGTTGTATTTCAGGCAGCGTTCCAAAACTGCGATGCGCTGCTGGTTGTCATCTTTAATCGTTTCAACCAGCCACAACCAGGCGGTTTCTTGATGAGGGTCGGCACGCAAGATTTGAAGCAGTTTTTCGCGTGCGCTTTCGTTATGACCGCTTTTTAGCAGTGAAATTGCCTCTTGAAGTCCGGGATGGTTCATATCGGCCTCAAAAACCAGAATTTTAATGCAATTTCATTGTACCAGCATCACCCAGAAAAGATGAAACCGCAGCAGTGGCGTAAATTCTCTGTAAAGTGAGCTGAGAAGACACCGTCCCCCGGCGGCGAAAAGAACCAGCGAGAGATTCGGCCGGTCCATACGCCTGGTCTCTCGCTGGTCGCTTGTTTTAATGGGTGGTTTTTTCCCCGCGAGGGGGAAAGTTTCAATTTCTCCACGGGTCCATCCTGCCGATGGACGGAGATTTTAGATCATGTTTACCCAGAGGAAGTGTTCCAGGTCTTTGATGGTGTTTTGCTTTTCGGCAATCACCACCTTGACCACATCGCCAATGGATACCAGCCCGACCAGAACTTCATCCTGAATGACAGGAAGATGGCGCAGCTTTTTGGCGGTCATCACCGCCATGCAATCATCCAGGGTTTGCTCGGGGCTGACAAAATAGACCGGGCTGACCATCAGATCTCTAACCCGAACACCGCCACATGGGTCGTCGGCAGTTGCGGCATAGCGGGCAAAATCACGCTCCGAGAAGATACCGGCAATGCGGCCGTTGGACATCACCGGCAGCGCGCCGATTTTCTTGTCGGCCAAGATTTGCAGCGCTGTCTTTACCGGTGCATCAATATCCACGGTCCAGACTTCACCGCCTTTTGTGCCTAAAATATCTTTCACAGATGCCATGTTGCCTCCAATTCTGAAGAGTTTGATCTGCCGAATAAGGTGCAGATCGGTTTGAATGATGTATGTTGTGTTCATTCCCGGTTTTTGGGATAAGCGGGCAGCAGCCCCCCGCCTGGCCCAAAACCCGGATCCTTTCATAACCCATCTGAAATCGTCTTGTACCCGGGTCTGGCGCAACTACCTCGCACCAGACCCGGATGCAGGTGCTATTTTTGGATCGATGCCCATCTAAATTATCGTCAATTGGATAGAGTATGTCAAGTTAAGATCAGATAAAAAAACGGGGTGGTTCTCACAACCACCCCGCAGTAAGCGCAGCCCGGTTTATTTGGGGGTTGAGTCCAGGTCTTCGTGGCCTTTGCGGCGCAAATAGCCGCGATACTGCTGTTCCTTGCGCCGGTCTTCTGGCAGGCCGTGGGCAAACTCTGTGCTTAACGACTGGTATTCACTGGCAACCGTCGGATCCAGATAGGGGGCGGCCACCTCCAGCGACATCTTCAGGTTTGCCTGGGCGGCTGCACGTTCTCCTTTGCGCTCCAATTTTAAGGATTCATTGGCTGCTTCGGCCACCCGAACCCGACTCAGGCGCTGCATCAGATTGTGGTTTACGGGCTTTTGCCCCACCACCGTTTGAGTTTCATACCACAGGTTGATTGTACACCGACCGTCCAGATGCAGTTCCTGTTCACCCAGGGCATGGGCCCAAATGCTAATGCTCAGCGGGTTTTCGGCCCCGCCGGGGGGGAAGATCAAATCGACATACAGGGTACGCTCCATTTCGGCGGCCAGATCTCCCAGCGAGACCAGCAGCCGGCCGGGGGAAAAACGGGTTTTCCACGCGCCGAGAACCGCGGCCGAGATCTGCGCCGGCAGGGTAAGCTCCAGTTCGAGGTTGCGGGCCGTAATGGCAAACAGCTCGCGCAATTCGCGGGTAAAGACGGCCGGAATGGCCGATGGATCGGCGATATAGCTGAACATGCCGCCGCCCTCATTGGCCATGCTTTCGAGCAGGTGCTCATTAAACTCCTCTCCCACACCAAAGGTTGAGGTGGCAATGCCGCGCTGGTGGAGTTGGGCGGCGTGCAGGGCCAACTCGCCGGGGTCGGTGATGCCCACATTGGCCATGCCGTCGGTCAGCAGAAAGACGCGTTTGATCATCTGGGGGCAGTCGGCTTCGGCTGCCATCTGACACCCGGTCAGCCAGCCGCCGCTCAGGTTGGTGCTGCTGCCTGCGGTCAGGCGGTGCAGCCGCTCTTTGATCCGGGCCGCGTTTTCGCGGCTGGCCGCAACAGCGGGTGAGAGCACATTCACCCGGGTATCGAAGGCGACCGCCGAAATGTAATCGTTCTCGTTTAATAGATCGATCACATAACAGGCCGCCTGGATGACATAGGCAAGCTTTTCGCCGTGCATCGAGCCCGAGCAGTCAATTACCAGGGCCAGGTTGAGCGGGCTGCGGGCTGCATTGCGCTGCGCGGCGGGTGCGCGGAGGGTGATCTCTAAAAAACGCTGTGTGGGAAGCTCTTTCTGGATCAGGTCCAGATCTACAGACGCAGTTAAAGAAAGGTGGTCGTAATTCATTTACTCCTCCCGGATCAAAAAAGCGATGGATGTGAATTGAAATCAGTCTTTGAAGAGACGGCGGGCTTGAATGAGCAGGCTCTCCACTTTTTCCAGTATCCTGGGGTGGAGTGGTTCGCGTACGTGCAGCTCGACCCCTTGAAAGAGAATATAGCGCCGCCACTGACTGGCCGGTTCAACCGGATTGGGCGCTTGTGGCCTGACTTGGCGCAGCATTGGGTCTGGCATTTTTTTTTCATCGACGCTTAGCGCCTTGTGGATGTAATCTTGCGCTGAAGCCGGTGCAGGTGGTGCCTCGGCCAGCCGCATTGGGCTGTTTTCGCGCCCGGCGAGGGGTTGAGGCTGCCCCGCTTCTTCTTGCGCCAATAAGCGGCGGACTTCTTCGATGTTCAGTCCGCCGATCTGGCGGCGGATCTCTTTGAGCGGCAGAAAGGCGTCTTTCAGGCGGCGGATCAGCTCCAGGCGGTCGAGATAGGTCTGGTCATAACTTGTGCTGCGGCCCTGGTTATCGGGGGCGGGCAGCAGCCCTTCATCAATGTAAAAGCGGATGGTTCGTACCGAGACGTTTGCCAGCCGGGCCAGTTCGCTGATGGATAAATTTTCGATCATTGCCTCACCTTTTGTTTCTACTAAAATAATTATAACGGTATTACGTAATAGTGTCAATAAGCAATTTGAGCTTATAAA
>CAZQLE010000299.1:0-3307 GCA_964593905.1 uncultured Anaerolineaceae bacterium
GCTCTATGCGACAGATGGCATCTGCACCCACGGGAATGCTCACCTGGCCGACGGCCTGGTTAAGGGAACCCTTATCGAATGCGCCAAGCACAATGGCCGCTTCGATATTCGTGATGGCTCTCCCCAGCGTCTGCCGGTCTGTGTGGGTCTCAAAACCTATGCTGTGCGTGAAAGCGAAGGAAAACTGTTCTTTGATCTCACCTCGGCCGGCGGGTACGGTGTCAGCCATCAAGAGGTCACACATACCTTCCGGGTGGTCAGCAACCACAATGTTGCCACCTTTATCAAAGAGCTGGTGCTCGAACCCGCCGGCGGCTCGGCCGGCCCCGATTATCAACCCGGAGACTACCTGCAAATTAATATCCCCGTGTATGCGCGGCAGTCTCTGCAGGGTGTTGAGCTCGATCCATCGTACGCCGAAACGTGGCGTGCCCAGCGTGTTTTTGATTTTACAGCCGAAAACCCGGCCCCTGCCCGCCGCAATTACTCGCTGGCTACCAACCCGGCGACAGATAAAAATTTGAGCTTCAATGTGCGCCTTGCCACCCCGCCCCGTGGCGTGGAATGTAATGCGGGGATCGGTTCGTCATATATCTTTAGCCTCAAACCAGGCGATACCGTCACCGCCATCGGACCCTTCGGGCAGTTCCACATCAAAGAGACCGACCGAGAAATGGTCTATCTGGGCGGCGGCGCAGGCATGGCCCCGCTGCGCTCGCATATCACCCATTTACTCGAGACGCGCAAGGTCGCCAACCGCATCAGTTACTGGTACGGCGCACGCTCGCTAAAAGAGCTGTTCTATCAAGATTATTTCAAAGATCTTGTCCAGAAGTATCCAAACTTCACCTTCCAGGTAGCGCTCTCTGAACCGCAGCCCGAGGATCAATGGGGCTCGCATACCGGGTTTATCCATGAAGTGCTCAAACGCGAATACCTCGACCAGCATCCCGATCCAAAGAACGTCGAATACTTCCTCTGCGGCCCGCCGGTGATGATTCAGGCCGCCGCAAAGATGCTCAAAGAGATGGGCGTCGATCCGGCGCAAATTTCATTTGACGAATTTTAAGATTCCGCGCAAGCGGCAGGGGAAAAACCATGGCAAGACCGACCATAAAAGACCTGCAAGACTTAAAAGGCAAGCGAAAGCTCGTCTTAACCACCGCTTTTGATTATTACACCGCCAGAGCTGCCGAAATTGGCGGGGTGGATGTACTGGTCACCTGGCCGCAGGTGAACGAAAACATGGCAGAACTGCTGCTGGTTTTGGAACAGGTGCGAAAGGGAGCGCCAAACACGTTAATCGGCGCCGGAATCCCGCGCTATGAAGCCTTTATCAACGAAACAGAAGCTGTGCGCTGTGCGCTGGCTGCCATTAAAGCCGGGGCAGATATGATCTATTCCTCGGGGATGAATATCGAAATTTTTAAAGCCCTGGGCAAACAGCGCATCCCCTTTGTCGGGCATGTCGGGTTTATCCCTGCCCACGCCACCTGGTTTGGCGGCCCCCGCGCAGTGGGCAAGACCAGCGCTGAAGCACAACAGGTCTATGAAGACACCCTCGCATTTCAAGCGGCCGGTGCGATTGCAGTTGAGATGGAATGCGTTCCAGCGCGGGTGGCAGCATGGATCACCCGCCAGATGGATTTGCTGGTTTTTTCGATGGGCAGCGGGGCTGAATGTGATGGCCAATATCTCTTTAGCTGCGACCTGCTCGGGCTCAACGATGGTCGTTACCCGCGGCACTCCAAAAAATACGCCAACCTTTTACAGAGTTCGGTGGATGTTTTTCAGCAATACAAAGAAGAGGTGCGCAACGGCATCTATCCGGCCAAAGAGCATAGCATTGGCATTCAAGAGGAAGAGTTCAACGCTTTTATGGGTGCAATCGGCGCAAAAGACACCGAATAAGACCCGGTGAAACTCAGCCGGGCGCCAGCGCCGGGTGAAACACAAACAACCGCGCCGAAACCGGCGTCCCCGCGACCGCCAGCGCAGCACGATACCCCGCCGGAACAGGGATATCCTGTAGATGATAGGTCCGGGCGGCTTCCGGGTCGCCGTTCACATGCAACAACCGCGCCGGTTGGTCTGGTTTCAGGCTAACGGTAAAACCATCCAGCGGTTGTGAAAGGCCCCGCCCCGTGACCTTGAGAAAAGCCTCTTTGCGCGTCCAGCAGGCATAAAAAGCAGCAGTTTGCTGCCCCGCGGGCAGTTCATCACACAACGCCTGTTGCTCTTCAGGGGCAAAAAAGCGCTCTGCCACCTGCTTCACATCCTCCAACGGTCGCATCTTTTCGATATCAACCCCAATGGGGTTAACCAGCCCCACCCCAATCAGCGCCAGAGACCCCGAATGAGAGAGATTGAACTGCACTTGCGGCAGCCCGACCGGGAATGAAAGTGCAGGTTTTCCATATTCCCCGTTTTCAAAACGGATTTGCTCCGGGGGGGTCTGCAAATACTGCGCCAGGATCATCCGCAAAAAAGCATGGGCGATGATGGAATGCCGCTGCAAAGCTTCAAACCGAAACCGAAAAGCGCGCTCGCGTTCGTCCACGCTCAACAAAGGCAGCAGGCGCTCCACCACGGTGGGCGGCTGGTCCATTTCAGACAACCAGAGGTGCACCTCACCCACCCCGGGCTGCGGCGCCTGCGCCGGCTGCTGCCAGTTGGAATTCACCCCCGCCGGGGTTCGTAGATCGGCCCAGTTAAACGAGCTTTGCATTGCTTTATATTACCCGAGTTGTGGTTGAATCACCAACCCACATTCAGCATAAGTGAACGGCCGCCAGAAAACCACATCTTTTTCAGCTCAAAACCTACATCAACATGTGGTTTGCTTATTCTGGCTTCAGGGTAGACTAAACAGGAACAAGCGTGATAAAACTGACACCGCGCTTTTTAAACCGTTTTCGGGTAGGAGAAACATGAATTCGATCCAATCTTCTTTAAAATGGCTTGTACCTGCAATTTTCATCCTGGCGCTGTTTGCCGCCGGGGCCGGTCTTTTCTGGACGGGCAATGGTCAACCTTTTTCAACCACCAATATTCGCGGAGAAGAAGTGACCATTAACGCCAGCGGTCTATACTACTGGGATACAGTCAGTTCAGCCGCCCAAATGCGGGGTAACGACCTGGTTACACTGGTGCTTGGGCTGCCCCTGCTGGCAATTTCATTTGTGCTGTCGCTGCGCGGCTCGCTGCGTGGAAAACTTTTATTGACCGGTACGCTGGGCTTCTTCCTGTACACCTACATGTCCATGTGTTTTGGCACAGCCTACAATCCGCTCTTCCTGGTTTACAC
>CAZQLE010000300.1:0-3306 GCA_964593905.1 uncultured Anaerolineaceae bacterium
TTCGAGCAGGCGCTGCCCCAGGTAAGCGGTCTGTCCCAGGCGGTAAGCCAGATAGGCTTCATCGAGGCCTTCGCGCAGACCCACGGCCAGCGCGTCGAGATCGCGGCCCGACAGACCGCCGTAAGTGGGGAACCCTTCGCGCAAAATCAGCGCATTGCAAATTTTTTGATACAGGTCTGCATCGCGGACGGTTAGAAAGCCGCCGATGTTAACGATGGCGTCTTTTTTGGCGCTCATCCAGGCGCCGTCGGCCAGGCTGAAAATTTCGTTGGCAATTTCGAGCGGACTCTTGTTCGCGTAGCCTTCTTCCCGTGTTTTGATGAAGTAGGCGTTTTCAGCAAAGCGGCAGCAGTCGATAAAGAAGGGAATGCCAAATTCGTGATAAATTTCGCTGACCGCGCGGATATTGGCCAGTGAAACGGGCTGTCCGCCGCCGGCATTATTGGTAATGGTGATCGTCCCAAAGGGAATGTTCTCCGGCCCGACGCAGAGGATCCGTTCGCGCAATTTTGCCAGATCCATATTGCCCTTAAAAGGGTGCCGGCTGGTGGGGTTAAATGCTTCTTCGATGACCAGGTTTTCGGGGCAGCCGCCGCGGGCCAAAATATTGCCTTCGGTGGTGTCAAAGTGCATGTTGGAGGGGATGTGCATACCGGGTTTGACCAGCAGATCGGTCAAAATGGTTTCGGCAGCGCGGCCCTGGTGGGTGGGCACGAAATATTCAAACCCAAAAATTTCTTGCATTACTTCACTAAGCCGAAAATAAGAACGTGCGCCGGCGTACGATTCATCGCCAGCCATCATGGCAGCCCACTGGAACTGGCTCATGGCGCCGGTTCCCGAGTCGGTCAAAAGGTCGATAAAAACATCTTCTGCGGGTAGTGAAAACAAATTATAACCAGCGCGCTGCATCGCCTGCTTGCGTTCGCTGTGCGAGATAAGGCGGATCGGCTCAACCATTTTGATTCGAAATGGTTCTGCGGGGTATTGGGGCATGTAGAATTCTCCTTTGGGTTGTTCAAACTTTAAAAATTCCCTTTCAGTTTACCATCCCAATGCCGGGCAGCCTACCGTAAAACTTCCTCAATCATGGGTGTTTCATCACATATCTCAAAAAATTTACGGCGGGGCAACCGAATTGCAAAAATGGAACATTGCAAATTGGGCAGCGTCTATGAAACAAAAGATTGTTCTGTATAATGGAGTGGTATGGACAGGAAAAAAAGAATTCGCCTGGTGGTGGCAGTGTTGCTGCTGCTGTTTTCAATTCTCTTTCTGGTGGCCGCTTTCTGGCCGTTGGGACGGGTGCGGTATATTTTGCCGCTGCCGCCCGTCTCGGCCCCGTTGTCTTATGAGTCATTCCCATATCCGGGGGTGTTCTGATGCTGCGGCGGCGGGCGCCTTCGGCGCGATTGGGGTCTGTGTTGCTGCTGCTCGGCTGGCTGTTGGCCGGGGCGGCCTGCGCCGGGGTGGAAGTGCACAACATTGAAGCGCCTCCCATGTCGCTGATGGCCGAAACGCCGTTGCCGCCGGGCACAGCGGTTTTGAGCGAGCAGCGCGAAATTGAGATGGAGTGGCCGGCGGTGATGCATGTGGGTGATGGTGATGTGGTGCGGCTTGCAATTACCCTGGCCGCCAACAATACCATTACGCCTACGGCGGTGGTTGAGGGGAATGTCATTCAGGGTGATCCGATCGAGATCCCCGATTTATATGACAGTCACAATCTGGTGGCAACGGCCCGGCTGGATATGGCGGGTTTGCAGGTGTTGCCCCAGGGTGATATCAGCCTGCCAATGGTGCGCGGTCAAACGGTCACTTTTCTGTGGAGTCTGAACGCCCCGGAAGAGGGCCGCTATAAGGGCACGCTGTGGCTTTACCTGACCCTGGTGCCAAAATTGGGCGGGGTCAGCGAGCAACGGCTTTTATTGGCCCGCCCCATGGATATTGAGGCGCGGTCGTTTCTGGGGATTCCGGTGATTACGGCCCGCTGGTTTGGGCTGATCGGCGCAGTGATCGGTGCAGTGTTGGGGCTGCCATTTATTAACCAACTGGGGCTGTGGCTGTGGGGTCGTATCAGACCCAAACGCAGGCTGGCGGTGCGCGGGCGTTAATGATTTGTCGCAGATTATCTTGAATTTACCGAAATAGTCATAATAAAACGTGTTAAAATAGTGCGGCAGGTTTACCTGTTGAAATAGATTTCACCTGAAGGATGCGGCCATTTTTTAGACAGCCTCAAGGTTGATGAAAAATGGAGAAACGATCGTAACTGCTCAAATCTGGCAAGCTCTTCATTATTGTGAATGGTTACGAAACATAATTTATCAAGGAGCCCTGTATGCTGAATGACTGGTTATACATCGGCATTTTCATGGTGGTCGCGTTGTTCCTGCCTGCGGCAGCAATTACCATTGCCGGTATTCTTGGCCCCAGGAAACCCAATGAGATTAAGACCTCGACCTATGAATGCGGTGTGGAGACAGTGGGCGAGACCTGGGTGCAGTTTAAGGTTTCTTATTATGTGTATGGTCTGATTTTTCTGATCTTTGATGTCGAAACCATTTTTCTTTATCCGTGGGCGGTTGCTTATAACCAGCTTTCCTTATTTGCCGTTGTTGAAGCGGTAATTTTCATCTTAATCCTGTTTGGCGGGCTGGCGTACGCCTGGCGCAAGGGCGCGTTGGAATGGCTGTAAACCGGGAGAACTAGATATGGATTTTTTACGCGCACCGATTACTTTTTTCATTGCCTGGTTCAACCAGTTATTGCTTTCGTGGGGCATTCCGCAGGGTACGGCGACGGTTATCGCGTATGCGCTGGGTGCCTTCACCCTGGCAACCGGCGCCATGCTGCTTACGCTGCTGCTGATCTGGGCAGAGCGAAAGATCATTGGCCGCATTCAAGATCGCTTTGGCCCCAACCGGGTGGGACCGTGGGGCATCTTTCAGACCATCGCCGATATGCTCAAGATTTTCACCAAAGAATATATCACCCCGCGTGGCGCAGACCTGGTTCCGTTTAATCTGGCTCCGATTTTATCTGTAGCGGCGGTGCTGCTGCTGTGGGCGGTGATTCCCTTTTCGGTGTCTTTTTATGGGGTCAACCTGAACATGGCGGTGCTGTTCATTGTGGCGATTGGCGGTCTGGGCGAGCTGGCCATTGTGATGGCCGGCTGGGGGTCGAATAATAAATTTGCCCTGTTGGCCGCTTTTCGTGCGGTGGCGCAGCTTGTCTCTTACGAAGTTCCCATGGTGCTTTCGATGATGATCCCGGTTTTGTTTGCTGGTTCGCTGGGGCTGAATG
>CAZQLE010000301.1:0-3303 GCA_964593905.1 uncultured Anaerolineaceae bacterium
ATTTTTCACTGGGGCTGGCCGGGCTGGTGGGGCCGCAGGGCAGGGTGGTTGCGGCAGATTTGCAGCCGCAAATGCTGGCCGGGCTGGTGCGGCGGGCCCGACGGGCCGGCCTTGAAGAGCGCATTCACCCCCATCAATGTGCTCCTGATCGGGTGGGGGTGAATGAAACGTTCGACTTTGTTCTGGCTTTCTGGATGGTGCATGAAGTCGGCGCGCGCGAGGCGTTTTTGGGCGAGATTTTTGCCGCCCTGAAACCCGGCGGCAAGTTTCTGCTGGTTGAGCCGCGCATCCATGTTTCGGGCCAGGATTTTGAGTGCACGCGAAATATTTGTCTGCAAACGGGCTTTCAACCGGTTGAAACTGTGCGGGTGAGCGCCAGCCGGGCCGTTTTGTTTGCGACCCCGGCGGGCTGACGCCCCAATCTTACTCGAACCACGGCTTCTCGGGCCACATTTCGGCCCAGGGATGGCGCGGTTCACGACAAACATATAGCCCGCTGTACCAGGTGCTCTCTTCGTTTTTGACGCCGTAAGAATTGCTGACCTGCCCGGCAAACTGACAGGATTTAAATAACTGGTTGGCATCTGCGCTTTGAAAGCCCACCAAGATCAGGGTTTCGGGGGGCGGGTCGCCGTAACCGCGCGCCCACAGGCTGTTGGCGCCCGAGATTATGCGCGGCAGCCCGTAGGCCGGGCCGTAGAGTTCAATCGCACCGGCTTCGCCGTAGTTGCCAGCCAGGATGGCCGTGCGCGGTTTTTCGGCCGCGGGGATGGCGGCATACACATTGGCAATCTGTTGGGTGAGCTCGGGCCAGCCGACCATTTCACCAAAATTATCATTAACCTCGGAGGTAATTTCCCACAGCGCCGACCCGATGGGGACCACCGGCTTGGACAGCACCACCCCCACCAGCGTACCCAGGATCACCAATCCCGTGGCGAGGCCGTTCATCAGCCGCCGCGTCTTTTCATTGCGCTGCGCCACCCAGCTTTCAAACCAGACCGAACCGGCCACCAGCAGCAGGGCATAGGCCGGGCCAAGATAATAGGAGCGGCCGCGGGTGACCAGCAGCAGCGTGAAGGTGGTTAAAAACATCCAGACCAGGGGGCGAAACCGACGGCCGGCGGGAGAAATTAAGAGAAAATACAGCCCGGCGATCCACAGCGGCAGGGTGAGCGGGTTGGCGGTCACATAAAGCTGCTCGGGTAGATACCCGTCTGTGCGGCCCCACTCGATATCGCGGGCATGGATGGAACTGGGAAACTCAAAGGAGATAAAATCGTGCCGGACCTGCCAGATGAGATTGGGCAGAAAAATTACCAGTGCCAGTGCCGCCCCGGCCCACAGCCATTTTGAAGTCAGATGCCGGCGCAGTGGCGAGAGCAAAACGGCCATGATGAGGCCGATGACAAAGAAGGCAATGGTGAATTTGGTCATCATTCCCATGCCGATCCCGGCCCCGATGCCCAGCCACCAGCGCGGGTCGTCGGTGGCGATCAGGCGTACGGTGAAAAAGGCCACCACCACCCACCACAGGTAATCAAACGACATATACTGAATCAGCGTCCCGGCGGTCAGCGCAACCGGGGCAATGGCGGCGGTCAACATTGCCAGCACCTGCGCTTTTCGTTTGCCGCCCATATCGCGGGCCATCCAGCCGATCAGCAGTACGGCAATTCCCTGGGCCAGCGCGGCGGGGAAGCGCGTCCCGATGAGCGAATTGCCAAACAACTCCAGGCCAATGCGGGCCATCAGCGGGGTGAAGGGCGGGTAGGCTACATAGCCCCAGTCCAACTGGCGGGCATTCATTAACATATCCAGTTCATCCCGATGAAAACCGTATTGTCCGTTGGTAATCGTGTGAAAAATGACAACGAAAATGGCGATCAGAAACAAAAGATTCCGATCGAAAAACAGGGGTGTTTCTCTGGTTTTATTCATGCAGAAGCCTTATTTTGGAACATGACTGGGTGACAAAATTATCTTAAATGATCTGACCTCAAATTACAATCATCAAGGCGGTTCGCCCCCCCCCCGGCCTCCTCAAGCGGCGAAACCCGCGCCGCCGGGAGGGGAAATTTTTTTGGGAGGGCCGGCCAGGTTGTGCGCTGAAACCGAGTTGAACTTATCTGTGGAATGAGCGACAATAGAGATGCCCCTGCCGAAATTTTTTTGGGGGGCAAAGATGGACCAAGGAGGTTTGAATGCCTAACAAGAAAATTGCCATGGAACATGATAAGAAGATTGCGCTGGTGGCGCATGACAATAAAAAACAGGATCTGGTGGAGTGGGCCAAGTTTAACCGCGATCTGCTGGCGCATCACGAAATTTGCGCCACCGGCACCACGGGTGAATTATTGGAACGCGAGCTGGGTATTCGTATTACCAAGCTGCGCAGCGGACCGCTGGGCGGCGACCAGCAGATTGGGTCCAGGATTGTCGATGGGCAGGTGGATTTTTTAATCTTCTTCTGGGACCCGCTGGAACCCCAGCCGCACGACCCGGATGTGAAGGCGCTGCTGCGCATGGCAGTGGTGTGGAACATCCCCATTGCTTGCAATCGTTCTTCGGCCGATTTTATGATTTCGTCGCCGTTGATGGACAGCGCCTACGACCGGCTGGTGCCTGATTATGAACAGCACCTTAACCGCAGGCTGCCCAGAGAAGATAAGGAAACCCCAAAGAAGAAATAAGCGCCGCAGTGGTGATGGGAGGGAAAAATGACAGCCTGGCAGGATCAACTGAAAGGCGATTCATTGACCTGGCTTCTGGCGCAAGAGCAGCCGGGGCTGCGGTATCTGGTGCTGCGTGATCTGCTGGACCTGCCGGCGGATGACCCTGAATTGCGCACTGCCCGCGCGCTGGCGCACCGCCACGGGCCCATTGCGCAGATTCTGGAGGCGATGGACCCAGAAGGTTTCTGGGTGATGCCCGGCGCGGGGTACAACCCAAAGTATCGCAGTACGGTCTGGGCGCTGATTTTGCTGGGACAGTTGGGCGCACGGGTCGAAGAAGACCCGCGCATCGCCTGCGCCTGCCGCTATTTGCTGGCACAGGCCCTGACCATGAACGGGCAGTTCTCAGCTTCGGGGGCGCCTTCTGGCACGGCCGATTGTTTGCAGGGCAACCTGTGCATGGCGCTGCTCGAACTGGGCTTTGAAGACCCGCGCCTGGAAAAGGCCTTTGAATGGATGGCGCGCAGTGTGACCGGCGAGGGCATTGCCCCGCTGGAAGAGAAAGGGGCTCCGCTGCGCTATTATGTCGGCAAATGCGGCCCGCTGTTTGCCTGCGGCTCAAACGATG
>CAZQLE010000302.1:0-3297 GCA_964593905.1 uncultured Anaerolineaceae bacterium
CAGCCACCCCGCTGCCGACCGAAACGCCAACCCAGGCCGCTTTAACCAACACCACCAGCACCGCATTACCGGTGGTCGCAGTTGCCCCCGCCACCCGCGTGCCGGTCAGCGGTGGTTCGGGCGGTGGAGTGGCAAAACCCACCGCAACCACCTACACCGATGCAGTGAAACTGGTCGAGCAGTCGCTTAAAGACGGCATCGTCCTGCCCGCCGGCCGTGAATTTGATATCACCTTCACCTTCAAAAACACCGGCTTGCGCGATCTGCCCGAAAATGTTCAATTCCGCTATCTTAAGGGTCTCAAAGCCCAGACTTCTGGCGGCAGCGAATATACCCTGCGGTATCTGCCCGCCATTGCCCGCAACGACACTGGCTCAGTCACCCTCGATTTTGTAGCCCCCACTTCTGCGGGCGTCTACAGCTCCTACTGGCAGGTAGTCAATGAGGATGGGGTTGTACTGGCCCAGGTCTACTATGCCTTTGCGGTCCAGTAATCGCAGCAAAGAAAACATCAAAGCCGAGGCGGACCGCCTCGGCTTTTCGCTTTTTGGGGCCACTACTCCCCGTCGCCCCGAGCATTTTGATGTGTATCAAGCCTGGGTTGAAGCCGGGTTGCACGGCGAGATGGCCTATCTTGCCACACAGCGCGCGCTGACAGCCCGTGAAGATCCGCTTGAAATCCTGCCGCAATGCCGCACAATCCTGTGTCTTGCATTTCCCTACCGCCCATACAGCCTGGTTACAGCCGAAGGGTTTGAAGTGGCCGCCTATGCCGTTGGGCAAGATTATCACGAGATCATCCCGCCCCGGCTGCAAAACCTGGCCGCCTTCATCCAAAAAGAGACCGGCGCCCAGGTCACCCAACGGGTCTATACCGACACCGGGCCGCTGTTGGAGCGGGACCTGGCGGCCCGCGCCGGTCTGGGCTGGCAGGGGAAAAACACCTGCCTGATCCATCCCCGCCAGGGGTCCTGCTTCTTTCTGGCTGAACTGCTCTTGAGCATTGAATTGGAACCCGACCCGCCTTTTACAGCAGATCACTGCGGAACCTGCCGGCGCTGCGTTGAGGCCTGCCCCACGGGGTGCATTCTGCCCGACCGCACCATCGACGCCCGGCGCTGCATTTCATATCTGACCATCGAGCTTAAACAGGCCATTCCTTCTGATTTGCGCCCCGCCATAGGCGGCCACATTTTTGGCTGCGATATCTGCCAGCAGGTCTGCCCGTGGAACCGGGATAAAAATAAACACAATCCGATTGATGCGGCGCTAACCCCGGCGGACCACTGGCAGGCCCACCGGATCGCTGACGAGTTCAAACTCAACGCACAGGGTTTTAATCAGAAATTCCGCAATTCCCCCCTTCAGCGCGCCAAACGGCGTGGATATTTGCGCAATCTGGCCGTGGCGGCCGGCAACCTGGCCGACCCGGTAAACGTTGTGCCCCTGGCCGGGGCGCTGCAAACCGAGGCCGAGCCGCTCGTTCGCCAGCACGCCGCCTGGGCATTGGGGCGCATTGAGACCCCCGCCGCCGGTCAGGCGTTGAGCAAGGCGCTGCACCACGAACAGGAAGCCAGTGTGCGGCAGGAAATTGAAGCCGCGTTGAGCGGCAGCCAGTCCTGCTAAGCGCAGCGCATCCACCCTGTCAGGCTGATGCCCACAGTTGTAGGTTGGGTTGCAAAACCGTTGCCGCTGCCGGCATGGGTAGAGATTCTTCGGTCGCTGCGCTCTCTCAGAATGACATGGTCTTCCATTCGTGTTATGCTGCGCCAACGGCGCGCAGAGCGAGCCAAAGGCGAAGCATCCCTACGCCAGTCTGCAAGACCCTCGCCGTTGCCTGCATGGGTAGAGATTCTTCGGTCGCTGCGCTCTCTCAGAATGACACGCATTTCCGGCGCTTCGGCCGTGTCATGCCGGGTGGTAGGGTGCGCCTTAGCGCACCGGCCTTTCGTCCGTGTTATGCTGCGCCACCCTACCAATGCCTGCGTCATGCCCTGGCCGGTGCCGCGGACACTGATGGTGCACCGTGGCGCACCGCTTTTGGGCAGCCACAATATCCCTACGGCAGCCAGGCCGGCAGCGCCGCATCTTCGGCAATCTGAATCAACCCCTGCCCCGGCACATAGACAATCACCTCGGGGGTGGCGTTGGGCATATTCAACGCATAGCGTTGAAAAACAACCCACTGCCCGGTCGGGTCCCAGCGAATGCCGCCGTGGGTATACTGCCCCTCGCGGGTCAACTGGGTCGCCTGCGACCCATTCAGATTCACAATCCAGACCTGACGGCTCTCACTGGTCCCGGCGGGGCGAATCCCCACCGCCAGTTCGGCCCCATTTTGTGACCAATCGGGTGGTGAATAGTCCGATTGCTCCAGGTCGTTTTCAACCAGGCCACGAATCGCTTTCGCTTCAAGATTAAGCGCAAATAACTTTGAAATCATTTGTCCGCTCTCCAGCAGCGCCCCATCCACAAACACCATTTCCCGGCTGTCGGGCGACCACGAACCCACCGAGCCCTGCGAAGTGCTCACAAAAATATCATCCACACCGGCAAAAGATGTCAACCGAATCCCCCCGGCAAGCCCATCATAAAAGGCCAGCCAGGTCCCATCGGGCGACCAGGTGGGGCTGAACCCCTTAATCTCCGAATCGGCATATAAAGGCACCGTCTGCCCGGTGGATAGTTCCAGCAACCAGATTCTGGGACTGCCGGGCGTATTATTCTCCACAAGCGCTGCCGGCCTCCGGCTGTAAGCCAGCCTTTTGCCATCCGGTGAAAATGCCGGGTTGAAACAGCGGTCTTTGCCGCAGGCCGCAGCCATTCTGGCCCCGGCGCCGTTTCGAGAGACGATCCACAGATCCATCCCCTTCTCTGCATTCACCTGTGAATAGGCAATTGATTCACCATCCACCGCCACCCCAAAATCAAATACCTGGCCGCCGGTGCGGGTGAGCTGCATCCGGTCATCTCCCTGCACCGCCTTGCGCCAGAGCTCAGGCCCGGTGCTGGATGGGGTTAAATAAACGATCTCCGGCGCCCGAATCTGCCCCTGCAAAACCACAGATCGTTTCAGCTTCCGGCCATCTTCAGCGCTGATCCCCGGTTGAAGGATGATCTTCACCGTGCTTGAAACCGGCAAAGCACCCTGCGGTGTTATGAGCAGCGTCTGTGCATCGCGCCAACGCAGTTCAAACAGAAACTCTGGCTCAACCATCACCCGCTCCGGTAAAGATTCAGGCAACATAGAGGCCGGGAAATGAACGATCAGCGGACCGTTGACACCACTGACGCCGT
>CAZQLE010000303.1:0-3294 GCA_964593905.1 uncultured Anaerolineaceae bacterium
AACTGACGCCGCCCAGCCACTTACCCAGAATCAGTTCCCAATCGCGCACTGGCGCGGTTAATAACAATTCCAATGTGCCGGTGCGGTTTTCGTCGGCAAATGAGCGCATGGTAATTGCCGGTGCGGTAAAGATCAGCAAGGTGACCAACGGGCTTAATACTGCGCGAATGTCTGGCGCGAACTGCTGTAAATAAGCATATTGGATATTGGAATAAAAGATAATTCCCAGGATCAGTAGAATTAAGAACGCAACGGCATACGCGATCGGGCTGATAAAATACGATTTTAATTCCCTGCGGGCGATCAAGAAGATGTTATGCACGGTTCTTCCTCCTTGCTTTTGGGCTGCCCTGCGGTTGACCAGATTCAGGACCCTCATCATAGGGTTTTGAACTGTTTTCTTCACTGGTTAATTGTAAGAAGATCTCTTCAAGGCTTAAATTCGAGCTGCCCATCTCAAGAAGATCGATCCCGGCGCTGATCAATGCCCGTGCTACGGCTGGCCGTATTTCTTCGCCGGGGATGACCTCAAATTCGATCACCCCGTTTTCACGAAGATCAACCGCAGTAACGCCGGGTGTGGCAGCGATAATTTCTTCTGCCTGGTCGGCATTACCCCGGATCTGAAGCAAAATTCTTTGCGCTCCCAAAATGCGGGTTTGCAATCGTTCAGTGGTATCTTCGGCGACGATTTTTCCATTATTAATAATGAGCACCCGGTTACAAACCTGCTGTGCTTCTGTAAGAATATGGGTTGAGAGCAAAACTGTGCGCTCTTTGCCGATTTCACGAATTAAGTTGCGTACTTCAATAATTTGAACCGGATCCAGGCCAATGGTGGGTTCATCCAGAATTAACACTTTGGGCTCGTGAATTAATGCCTGAGCCAGGCCAACCCGCTGGCGCATCCCTTTTGAGAGGTTGCCAATAAAGGAATTCGCCCGGTCTTCCAGGTGAACCTGTTCCAGCGCCTGTTGAACACGCTTCTGGGGTTTTTGAACCTGACGCAAACCCGCCATATAGCCGAGGTATTCGCTGATGGTCATTTCATTATATAGAGGAACCGTCTCAGGCAGATACCCTATCAAACGCCGCACTTCCAAAGAATGATCAAATATATCAAAACCACCGATTTCCACTTTTCCAGACGTGGGGGGTAAATAAGTGGTCAGGATACGCATGGTTGTGGTTTTTCCGGCACCGTTAGGGCCAAGAAAACCGACAATCTCTCCGGCCTTGACATCAAATGTCAATTCGGAAATTGCCCGTCGAGCAGCAAAGTCTTTTGTCAATTCTTGAACATGTATCATGAATGCGCCGTTTTGTTTTAGACCCAGACAAAGATAAAGGCGGAGAAATCCGCCTGATCATGGTTGATTTAGATAACGATCAAAATGGATTCTTTGACCGAGTAACAATATACAAAAGCAGGCAATAAAAGTCAATAGGATTTTGAATTCTAATCTAATCTTAATTCGCAATCTTAAAAAAAACTCACAATTGCAAATCAGCGAGTAGAATTCCATCATGGCCGAAGTTTTTGTCTGGCCAAATTCCAGCAATTCCAATTTTTTTAGATGTTATATCATCATAGGAGGCTCGTATGGATCTACTTGGCTTAGCAAGGCACGGGCTAAACGACTTTGAGCAGATTGCGGTTATTCTTGTGGTTATAACTGCATTCATCAGTTTGCTCTATGCCTGGTTGCTGCGCAATATTGTCTTAAAGAAAGACAAAGGCACTCCAAAAATGCAAGAAGTATGGGATGCCATTCGTGTTGGTGCAGATAGCTATTTGGAGCGCCAGCTCAAAACCATCCTCCCTGCAATCGTGTTACTCGGTATTGCACTCTTTCTCAGTGTTTATGTGGTTCCCCCGAGTCTCGAAGCTCAGGAAGAATTCCCGCAGAATACACAGATTATTATTGCAGTTGGCCGCACCATCGCTTTTGTGCTTGGCGCCACCTTCTCGCTCACTGTAGGCCAGTTGGGCATGCGTATGGCCATTCAGGCCTCTGTGCGCTGCGCTTCTGCTGCCCGCCGCGGCTTCAATGAAGCCCTTTCCATTGCTTACTATGCCGGAACGATCACGGGTATGCTCACCGATGGTCTGGGCCTGCTGGGCGGCACGGTAATCTTTATTATCTTTGGCAAGGCTGCACCAGATGCTCTGCTCGGGTTCGGCTTTGGCGGCACGCTGCTGGCGTTGTTTATGCGCGTGGGCGGCGGTATCTTCACCAAGGCTGCTGACGTTGGTGCAGACCTGGTTGGTAAAGTTGAAAAAGACATCCCCGAAGATGATCCCCGCAACGCTGCCGTGGTTGCCGACCTGGTGGGCGATAATGTGGGTGATTGCGCCGGTATGGCTGCTGATATTTTCGAGAGTTACGAAGTCACCATCGTTTCTTCATTAATTCTTGGTTTGACCCTGTTAGCCATTGATGGTAATTTAAAATGGATTGTTTATCCTTTGATCATCCGTGCAGTGGGTGTGATCAGCTCAATTCTGGGTACGTTCACTGTGCCGATCTGGGAGAAGTTCCCGATCAAAGCGCTGCGTGCGCATGATGCAGAAGAATCCATGTTCCGCTCTTATGAGGTTTCGAGCGTTAACACGGTGATTTTTGCCTTTATTCTTGCCATTACTTACGCCAAAGACTGGCGTCTGGCTGCCCTGACCTCAATTGGTGTTGCCCTGGCAGTGGCCTTCAACCCATTGACATCATACTTCACTTCGACCAAAAAAGCCCCGGTGAAAGAGATTGTAAAATCCACCCGCACCGGTCCGGCAACCACCATTCTGACCGGTTTGTCGGTTGGTATGGAATCTTCGGTCTGGGCTTTGATTGTCATTACGATCTCTTTCGCGCTCTCGCTGGTTCTTTACAATGGTGAAGGCGCAGTATACGTTTTATATGCGGTTTCGATGGTTGGCATCGGTATGCTGAGTCATACCGGTAACAATGTCGCAATGGATTCCTACGGCCCCATCTCTGACAATGCCAATGGTATTGGCGAAATGGCCTGGCACGATCTGGATGACGAAAACACCCTTAAAGCCCGCCAAATTATGGCTGATCTGGACGCAGTGGGTAATACCACCAAAGCCATCACGAAGGGCGTTGCGATTGCCTCGGCTGTTATTGCCGCGGTTTCATTGTTTGCTTCCTACATGACCGATGTTAGCCGGGTGCTGGTGCAGCTTGGCAAGCCAGCACTGGATGCGATTCGTGTTTCTGACACGACTGTGTTTATTGGCTTCTTGCTCGGCGGTGCGCTGCCCATGCTGTTCTC
>CAZQLE010000304.1:0-3268 GCA_964593905.1 uncultured Anaerolineaceae bacterium
GCGCTCGCCGCCTCACCCGCCGGCCCGGCCGAGCAAGTGCGCGCCACGCTGCTCACCGCCCAACTGAGCCTGACAGACAACCCGGCCGCAGCCGCGGCCGCAGTGCAGGAGGCCGAAACGGTTTACAAAACCGCTCTGGCGCCGCAGATGGGCAGCGCAGCGCCAGAAGCGCACCAGCGCGCCCAAACAGCCTTTACCCGGCTGCATGAATCGGTGCGTGCGGCTAGGCCGGCGGCCTTTGCTGCCGCCCGTGCACAGGTCTGGACGGCGATTTTGGCCGGAGCGGAGCAGATGGTTGAAACCGCCCTGCAAAATGAGGATGCCGCCGCCGCCCGCGACTGGCTCGCGGTGCGTGAATTCCGTACCGCCACGCGCTACTCGCGCCCCGCCGGTGATGCCACCCTGGCGGTGGAGGACTTTGCCCACGGTGAACTTGGCGCCGCCGATGCGCTGCTCGCGGTCCGCGCCGATCTGCTGGATACTTATCAGGCCCGCCTGAGCGAGACCCTGCGTGCCCTGCCCGAGGCTGAGAAAAACGGCTTCACAGCGCGCCAGGCCGAACTGGCCGCCCTGGCCGAAGGTTATTTTGCCATCCTGGCCCCGGCTTATGCCGAACAGCGCGGCGCGGCAGCCCTGGCCGGAGCCAACGCTGCTTTTGCCCGGCTGCAAACCGGGGCAGAGCTTTCGCCCGCGCTGGAGGCCGTCTACGTCGTGCTGCAAGACTTTCGCGCTGCGCCGCTCAGCCCGGCCGAACAGGCGCGCCGCGCCGGTCAATTGCTGCGCTTTGTCCATCTGATCCCGGTCGAATATGAACGCGGGGTTAGCGAGGGGCGCGTGATTCATGATTTTGAAATTCAAGAAGCGGTCACATTTCATGGGGCGGCCTACGCGGCCTTCGCTGACCTGCAAGACCTGCTCCCGCCCGAAACCGCCGCCCAGGCGGTGACCCTGTTTGACCGCCTGGGTGCACAGTTGGGCCAGGCCAGCCAGGGCGCCGCAGCCGCCAACCCGAAAGACCTGCAAAGAGATGCCAGTCAATTAACCGCGCTGCTTAAAGCTGCCATGCCCGAAACCTGGCTGGCCGGCAGCGCCCAGGGCGACTTTGACGTGATTGCCTCATTGCTAGATCAGATTGAAACCGCCGTGCGCAGCGGCGAATATGAGCAGGCCGAATCGGCCCGGCTGGAAGCCTATGCCATCATGGAGACCGGCCCCGAAGCACGCCTGCTCATTCTGGCCCCGCAGCTCACCCCCCTGATTGAGAATCTATTCTGGAACGGGCAGGGCGAACAAAAAGGGCTGGCCCATCTAATTAAGAACCGCGCCCCGCTGCAGCAAGTGCAGGCCAGCCGGGTGCAGCTGGCCGCCCTGCTGACCGAGGCCCAGCGTGTGTTGGGGCAAGAATCATCGCCGCTGGCGGTGGCGACCAATGCCGCGGTGATCGTATTCCGCGAAGGCATGGAGGCGGTGGTAATTCTGGCCTCACTGATGAGTAGTATGCGCCGTCCGGGCGAACGCAAATATCGCAAACCGATGTGGCTCGGGGCGCTGGGGGCCTTTGCTGCCACCCTGATCACCTGGATGCTGGCCCGCGGCGTGCTGCAATCACTGGCGCGCTACGGCGAAAAGCTCGAAGCCGTCGTCTCACTGATCGCGGTGGCCGTGCTGCTGGTGATTATGAACTGGTTTTTCCACAAAGTCTACTGGACCACCTGGATCGCCCAGTTCCACAGCCGCAAACGCCAACTCTTAAGCGGCGAAACCGGGCTGGCCCTGGGGCTGCTTACCCTGGGCTTTACCAGCGTCTATCGTGAGGGCTTTGAGGTGGTGCTGTTTTTGCAAGCCCTGGTGATGGAAGCCGGAAGCGGGGTGGTGTTGGCCGGAACGGCGGTTGGGCTGCTGCTGGTGGGTCTACTGGGCATCATCACCTTCCGCTTGCAGGTAAACCTGCCCTACCGCAACATGCTGATCATCACCGGCCTGATGATTGGCGCCGTGCTGCTTCAGATCGTCGGCAAGACGGTGTATTCCATGCAGGTCGTGGGCTGGTTACCCATCCACACCATTCAAGATGTGACCTTTCCCTACTGGTGGGGCTCGTGGTTTGGCATCTACCCCACCTGGGAGGGGCTGGTTTTGCAACTGCTCTCTGGCGCGTTTGTCATCGGCAGCTATTTTTTGGCCGAGTGGGCGCAAAAGCAGCGGCGCAGAAGCGCTTCGCCCCGCACAGCCTGACTTACTTTTTCGCGCGGGTTTTTCCAAACACAGTTCGGATTGTATGGGAGGTAAAAAGTCTATATAATCGATAGTTAAAGGCGACAATTTGTCTGCCTTTTACCAACTGGAGGGAAATATGGTCAGCAAACCTTCAACCCCGACCGATGAACCTGAATGGATGGCCGCCGAATCAACCGATGCGGCCGGGGCTTTTTCCACCTTGCGCAGTACGGCCCGTTTTTCGACCAAACGCGCTTTGCAGCTTGGGTATGTCAGGCTGGGCAATGATCATCCGCGGCCCAAAACCGGCGTTGAATATCCGGTCGTGACCGCCTCAAGCGAAGATGTGGGCGCGGTGGCTTTTCCGGGCACGCCCTACCGGCGTTTGCATCTCGATCTGTATGAGTTCTTCATTGATGACATGCCCGACTTTCTCTCCAAAAACAATGAGGGCATGTTAAAGGTGCAGGTCAGCACCAAGAACCCGCAAGACCTGGATGGCAGCATGTTCGACGCCTCTTTTGTAACCGAATTTGAGGGGCGAGATGGCACCCTTGCCGACAGCTTTCTCTACCGCGGCGTCTTTCGCAATGTGCTCCTGCAAGATTGGATCAACCTCAAATTCGAGCTGTATGAGCTGGACACAGACTCTTCGGAATACTACGCCAGAATCAAGGGCGTCATTGAAAAAGTGCCCGAGATTAAGAGCCTCGATATCCTTAAGGGCATTCCCTATCTAAACCTGGCCACCCAGTTATTCGACGGCATCATCACCACATTTGGCCGCAACCCCGACGATCACCTGTGGGGCGAGCTGCCCATCCTTGAGGTGGCACCCACCCCCGGCGGCGCCTTCTTGAGAACCGGGATCTATGTTCTGGCCGAGAAAATTAACAGCCAGGGCAGCGAGATCAAGTTCGAAGAGCTGCGGTATAAAGATGGAAGGCTGGTGCATGCCCTGGGTACGCGCCTCTCAAATTATCTGCTCTACGGCGTCAGCCTGGTTGAGCATGTGAAATAACCACCGCTCTGGCGCGGCGCACCCCCACCC
>CAZQLE010000305.1:0-3196 GCA_964593905.1 uncultured Anaerolineaceae bacterium
GATAAAAGTCTCCTGCGCAATAACCGCAATCGCGCGTCGAATATCTTCAGCGCGGTAACCGGCCAGCGAACTGCCATCCAACACAATCTCACCGTCCTGCGGCCGGGCATAACGCTGTGCCAACCGCAAGACGGTTGTCTTTCCGGCGCCGCTTGACCCCACCAGGGCCACCCGCTTTCCGGGGGTAAGCGTCAGCGAAAAATTCTCCAGAACCCGCTCTGCAGCATATGAAAACCCGATCTGCTTAAATTCAAGCCGCTTAAATTCTGGTGCGGCCAGCGGCGTGGCCGGGTCTGGGTCAATTTCAGGAGCATCCAGCAGGGCAAACAGCCGCCGGGCAGCTGCCAGACTGGCCCCCAGCAACTGCGCACCGGTGCCCAGAGGATTGGTGATCTCAAAACTGGCCTGGGCAATCAAAGCCAGCACCGCCAGCAGTACCCCATCCAGCACACCCTCACGCACCAGCGGAATCGCAACCACAAGCACCGCCAGCAGAGTCAGGTTCTGTCCCAGCAAATTCAGTGCTGCCCCCAGCCCGCCGCTGACGGCGCTGCGTAGTTGGGCCCGCACCAGCCGGCGCTCCAGCCGTGCAAAACGGGCCAGCGCCACATTTTGCAAATTCAGCGCGGTCAGCTCGGCCATCCCGTCCAGTTCTTCCACCAGGCGGGCTTGCAGTTCATCGCGCAGGGCGACACGCTCACGGGCGGCATTTTTGCCGCTCAGATGGGTGACGAGCGGGGCAAAAACACAGGTCACCCCCAGCCCCAGGGCCAGGGTCAACCCAAGCCGGGCATTAAAACTGCCGGTAAATACGGTCACAATCAGCAGCACAGCCAGCGCAGTGACTGGCGGATACACCAGTCGGATAAAATAATTTTCCAGGGTCTCAATATCCCCGGTTACCCGGCTGAGCAAATCACCGCTGTGTTCACGGGTCAGACCGGCCGGCGTCTGGCGTTCCAGGGCCGCATAAAATTGAATCCGCAGCCGGGTTAACAAAGCAAAATTAACATCATGCGCTGTCAGACGTTCCAGATAACGAAAGACCCCGCGTGAAATGCCAAAAAACCGCACCCCGACAATCGCCACTTGCAGCTCAGCCACCGAGGGGTGCAGGGCAGCTTTGGCGATAATAAAGGCCGAAGCGCCCAGCAGCCCCACTCCGCCAAGCACCGTCAGCGTGCCCAGCAGCGTTGCCAGCACCGCGCGGGCGGCAAAAGGGGTCAACAGCCGGGTGAGACGTAAAAGGGTGTTCAATTTGCGCTCCCCTGTCCGGCCAACAGGTCGGCATAAAAACCGGGCAGCCGCGCCAATTCTGCCGGGCAGCCCTGCCCGGTGATCTTGCCCTGCTCGATAACCACCACCCGATCTGCGCCACGAATCGAAGCCAGGCGGTGGGCAATCATCACCACTGTGCGGCCCGCATACACATTGCGCAGCGTGGCGATCAAAAACGCTTCCAGTTCCGGGTCCAATTGTGCGGTCGGCTCATCCACAATCAGCAGCGGCGCATCGCGTAAAATGGCCCGCGCCAGCGCAATGCGCTGCGCCTGTCCGCCGCTGACCAACCGCCCGCGCTCGCCCAACGGGGCAGCCAGGCAGTTAGGCTGTGTGCTCAAAAAAGCCGCCAGTCCGCTCAGTTCAACCGCGCGCTCCAGTTCGGTCTGGGTGGCCAGGGGTTTGCCCAGACGGATATTCTCTTCAATCGTCCCCGGGAACAAATACGGCTGCTGCGAGATCCAGCCAATTTGCTGCCGCCATTCTTGCGGCGCGATGGAAGCCAGGTTATGTCCATTCACTTCCACCCTGCCCAGCGTGGGCTGCACAAATTGCAACAGCAGCGCCGCCAGGGTGGTCTTCCCCGCGCCGCTGGGGCCGATTAATGCAATCTGCTGACCCGAGGCAATCTGCAGGTCCACTTTCTCAAGCACCGGCTCGGCTGCATCGGCATACTGAAAGGTCACCCCGTCAAAACTGATCGCAAACGGCCGGTCCAGGTCAACCTGCACCGCCGCCCCGCTCAATGCCGGGTGCGGATCGGGTTGGTCCAGCAGGGCAAAGAGCGTCTTCGCAGCAGTTACTCCGGTCATTCCGGCATGAAACCGCTGACCCAGTAACCGCAGGGGCAGATAAAACTCGGGGGCCAGCAGCAAAATCAGAAAAGCCTGTTCAAACGCCAGCCGGCCATACAGCAGGCGCAGCCCAATCTCGACCGAGACCACGGCCGTGCTGATGGTTCCCACCATCTCCAACACCAGCGCAGAGAGAAAGGTCACCCGCAGCACCTGGATGGTCGCCTGCCGGTAAGCCTGACTCACCCCGGCAATTCGCTCTGTCTGCGCCCGGCTCTGACCCAACTCTTTCAGGGTGTTTAATCCCTGGATTGTATCCAGAAAAAACGCGCTCATCTGCTTCAGCGTTGTCCACTGTCGCCGGGTCAGGGTCTCGGCGCTGCGCCCGATCAAGATCATAAACAGGGGAATCAAAGGCGCAGTCAACAACAACACAATGCCGGTCAGCTCGTCCAGCGGAAACACCAGCATCAGAATCAGCAGCGGAATCATCACGGCCAGCGCCAGTTGGGGCAAAAACTGGCTGAAATAGGCATCCACAGCTTCAACACCTTCCACTGCCTGCGCCGATAAAGCCCCGCTCTCGCGGCTGCGCACAAAAACCGGGCCCAGACGAAAGATTTTCTCTAGCCACACCCGGCGCAAATGCGCCTTAATCCGCGCCGCGCCGGTCGAGGCCAGCACCTCATGTGCAAAGGCGCAGATCCCCCGCAGCAGCACAATCCCCAGAATCAAACGCATCACCGGCCAGACATCCTTCAGCCCTTCACCGCCCAGAAACACGCGTGCAACCAGCCGGCTGAGCTGCTGCGCCTGAAAAATCGTCAATAGGCCGCCGCCAAAGCCAATCAAGACCACTGCGGCTAAAAGCCAGGCAGCAGTCCATAGCTGTGCAGTCAAACGCCGGTCAAAATTCATGCGAACGTGAACGGTCCTTTTTGGTAAAATGACCCTTATGGGTGTTAAATATTCTTACCGAAAAACGAACAAAGCACTTTATACCATTTTATTACCACTTCTGTTTGGATTTCCACTATTAGGTGGCTGCGGTGTGCAGCAAACGATCGCGCGGATGCGTCTGGCAACCGTCACCCTGCCCGTTTTAGCTACCATTCCATTCAGCG
>CAZQLE010000306.1:0-3103 GCA_964593905.1 uncultured Anaerolineaceae bacterium
GATTATCTCCGTTCCCGGCTTCCTTTTGGAAAACAGGAACCGATTGAGATTCCCGAGCGTATTCAAGAGTCTGAACCGGGGGGCACTGCTGCACCCGGGCTGGTACAAAAACCGGTGCGCTTGAGTTATGCCATGCCGTGGCGGGTTTTGGCCGGCTTGACCCTGGCATTTGCGGCGCAGTTAAGCCTGGAACCGCCGGTCAGCGAGGCCGGACGGTTTGTGGCATTGTTTTTATACCTGGCGGCCGGATTTTTTATTATCTGGGCGGTCTGGCGCAAAGAACTGACCCCGCTGCCCTTGACAGAAGATTCGTTTAATGCGGTTCCATTGACGGCGAAAAGCGGTAAACTGTGGATCGCGGTCGCAATTCTGCTGCCGTTGAGCTTTCTGCTTTTTGGCGGCAACCGTTTCACCGGGCTGAATGTCATCCTGTCTCTGATCTTAATCGCGCTGCTGGTTTATGCGTTCTGGCTTCCGGGACGAAAAAATGCGGCGGGTGGTCAGCGATTATCTCTCTGGCAGCGCGTCAGCCTGTTGCGACTTGAGATCAAGCTCTCACCGTGGAGCGTGCTGGTGGGGGTGGTGTTTCTGGCGGCTGTGTTCTTTCGCTTTTACCGGCTGGCCGAAGTGCCGGGCGAGATGTTTAGTGATCATGCCGAGAAACTCAACGATGTCATGGATGTGTTGAGCGGCCAGACGTCGATTTTTTTCACGCGCAATACCGGCCGCGAGGCATTTCAGTTTTACCTGACCGCAGCGGTGATTCAACTGTTTGGCACCGGAATATCGTTTTTAAGCCTGAAAATTGGCACCGCCTTGATGGGCGTGTTTACCCTGCCGTTTATTTACCTGCTGGGTAAAGAAGTCGGTAACCGGCGGGTGGGTTTGTTTGCGCTGGCGCTGGCCGGTTTTGCTTACTGGCCGAATGTCATCGCCAGGGTGGCGCTGCGTTTTGCGCTTTATCCGGCTTTTACGGCCCCGGCGCTATATTTTCTGATCCGCGGACTGCGCAGGGGAACGCGCAATGATTTTATCTGGAGCGGCATTTTTCTCGGAATCGGATTGCACGGGTACAGCCCCATGCGCATTGTTCCGTTTCTGGTCGTGCTGGCATTGATCCTTTATCTGCTGCATGCCCGGTCTGCCGGTCAGCGCAGCCGGGTGCTGGCGGCGTTTATCCTGGTGGCGGGTTTTTCGCTGGTGGTGTTCTTGCCGCTGCTGCGTTATATTCTGGATGATCCGACGATGTTTGGCGCGCGGGCGTTTTCGCGCCTGGGAGAGACCGAACAAACTTTTATCGCCCCGGTGTGGCAGATCTTTCTCGATAACCTGTGGAAAGCCTGGCTGATGCCGTTTCGGGATAATGGTTCGATCTGGGTGCATTCCATTCCCAACCGCCCCGCGCTGGATGTGATCACCGCGGCGGTGTATTTCATTGGCACCCTGCTGGTGTTGGCGCGGTATGTGAAACAACGCGGCTGGCTGGATTTGTTTTTGCTGATCGCGGTGCCGTTTTTGATGCTGCCTTCGATCTTATCTCTGGCTTTTCCAGATGAGAACCCGTCGCTAAACCGCACCGGCGCGGCTTATATTCCCATTTTCATCATCGCCGCGATCGGATTGGAAGCGGTTTTTCGTGTCTTTTATCAAAAAGCTGTTTCTCGCCGGGGACAGATTTCAGCCGTGTTGGGTGTGGGGCTGCTGATCGTTTTGTCTGCCGCGGCAAATTACCGGCTGGTGTTTACCCGTTTTCAAGACCAGTATATGGCCGGCGCCTGGAATACTTCACAAATCGGGCAGGTCATTGAATTTTTTGCCAATTCAATCGGGAATCGCGACAGTGCGTTTGTTGTGCCGTATCCTCACTGGGTGGATACCCGTCTGGTGGGAATCAATGCCGGCTTCCCAGAAAAAGATTACGCCCTGTGGGCGGAGAATTTCGACCAATCTCTGGATGTTTCCGGCTCCAAATTGTTTATCCTTAACCCACAAGATCAGGAAAGCTTGGCGGCTTTGCGGTCGCTGTATCCGACGGGGCAGCTTTCGATGATCCGTGGACCGTATGAGGGTAAGGATTTTCTGGTATTCTTGATACCGGCAGCCGTATCGGCCCTGACGCCGTAAGGTCTTTGAACAATGCAGGAGCGTTCCTTGATGTTAACTCCGGATTCTGAGAAAGATCCTGTCGCAGTTGCGCCGGCCAGGCAAAAACGCTGGCCGCAGGATCTTGTCTGGTTTTTGTTGTTGTTGACCATTCTGGCGGCGGGGGCTTATTTTCGCTGGATTGGGTTGAGCTGGGATGGCAACCAGCATTTGCACCCGGATGAGCGATTTTTGACCATGGTAGCTTCTTCGGTTTCGGTTCCGGAGACGCTCGCAGAATATTTTGATACCGCGAACTCAACTTTAAACCCCAACAACCGCGGCTACGGGTTTTATGTGTACGGTGATCTGCCCCTGCTGCTGGTGCGTTCCGTTGCCGAGGCGGTGGACCAGACGGGTTACGATCAGATTAACCTGGTCGGCCGGGCTCTTTCGGGGCTGTTTGATTTGCTGGTGGTGGTGCTGGTCTTTTTAACTGCCAACCGCCTGTTTAAGCACACTCGTCTGGCCTTGCTGGCAGCCGCATTTTATGCTGCCGCGGTGCTGCCCATTCAGCTTTCCCATTATTTCACTGTCGACAGCTTCACCAATTTCTTCACTTTTTTGGCCTTTTATTTCGCCGTGTTGGCGGCCACCCAGAGCTTTTCCGGTCAGGATGAAGCTGCACCGGATCGCCCGGGTTGGCTGCGCCTGGACTGGAAAACGGCGGTTCCGTATGCCCTGTTTGGCGCGGCAGCGGGGCTGGCGCTGGCCTCCAAGGTGAGCGCTGCTCCGCTGGTGCTGCTGCTGCCGGCGGCGGTGTTGATCCACTTTGAACGCATCCCGGCCGAAACACAAAACCGGTCGGGTTTGATTCTGATTCGCAATCTGCTCATCGGTGGTCTGGCTGCCCTGCTTTTCTTTCGCTTTTTCCAACGCTATACCATTTCGGGTCCGGGTTTCTTTGGCCTGGGGCTGAATGAAAAATGGCTGGCTACGATCGGTGATTTAAGCGCCCAGA
>CAZQLE010000307.1:0-3093 GCA_964593905.1 uncultured Anaerolineaceae bacterium
GCCTATGGCAAGATCAATTATCTGGGACAGAACCTGTCGCTGGCCAACTGGGCGGCAGGTGAAAACCCCTACCCCGGCACCCCGACCCACAGCGTTAATGCGGTTTCGATGGCCCAGTTCTTCACGCTGGCCGCCCAGGGACGGATGGTTGACGGCCCCAGCTCAAAAGCCATTCTGGCCCACCTGGATATTAACAAGGGCGGCTGCGCCACCGATGCGGTTGATTTAAACGCGTTGTCGGCCAGTGGTTTTATCGCAGCCAAATGCGGCATTTACCCCGAATCGGGCGATACACTGCATGTGCCGCTGTATTATAAAGATTCGGCCACAACGCGCGAGTTTGTGGTGGTGCTGCTGGGCAAGAACAGTGTCTTCCCGGTCTTCAAGCGCCTCTTTGCCGATCTGGTCAGTCTGGTGCCGTAAATGAATAATTTTGCGCCCCGCCACCATTAAACAAAAACCTCCCCGGAACAGGCTTTCTTCCGGGGAGGGATATACCAACTGGCTAAATCTTACGCCGGCACCGGGAAACCGCTGCAAAGGCGAATCACTTCTGAGTGAACACGCGCCTGCAAGACGGGGTTTTCCACATCGCGCGAAATTTCGGCAATCCAGGCCGCAATCTGGCGCATCTCGCCCGTGCCCATCCCGCGGGTGGTGGCGGCCGGAGTTCCCAGACGCACCCCGCTGGTCACGGTCGGTTTGGCCGGATCGTAGGGGATCATATTCTTGTTGGTATGAATGCCGGCTGCATCCAGCGCAATTTCGAGCTGCTTGCCGCTGACATTTTTCCCACGCAGGTCAACCAACACCAGATGATTATCGGTGCCACCGCTGACCAGGTTCAAGCCTTCGTCCATCAAACCGGCGGCCAGCGCCTGAGCATTATCCAACACGCGCTGGATATAGTCTTTGAAGGAGGGCTGCAGTGCTTCGCCAAAAGCCACGGCCTTGGCAGCGATGACATGCATCAGCGGGCCGCCTTGCGTGCCGGGGAAGACCGCACCATCGACCTTCTTCGCCAGTTCTTCACGGCTGAGGATGATGCCGCCGCGCGGTCCGCGCAGGGTCTTGTGGGTGGTGGAGGTCACCACGTCACAATAAGGCACCGGATCGGGATGCTTGCGGGCGGCCACCAGGCCAGCCACATGCGCCATATCCATCATCAAGCGCGCGCCTACCGAATCGGCAATCTCGCGCAGCCGCGGGTAATCGAACCAGCGCGGATAAGCGCTGGCGCCGGCCACAATCAACTTGGGGCGGTGCTGCTCGGCCAGTTCGGCCATCGCATCATAATCAATCCGCCCGGTTTCAGCGCTTACCCCGTACTGCACAAAATTATAGAGCTTGCCGCTGCTATTAAAAGAAGCGCCGTGTGTCAGGTGACCGCCGTGGTCCAGTTTCAGGCCCAACACCGTGTCGCCAAGCTGAATCATCGACAAATAAGCAGCCGAGTTGGCCTGTGCGCCAGAATGGGGCTGAACATTGGCATGATCGGCGCCAAACAACTGCTTTAACCGTTCAATCGCCAGGTTTTCAACGATGTCAACCTTCTGGCAGCCGCCATAATAGCGGTGGCCAGGGTAACCTTCGGCATATTTATTGGTGAGAACCGTCCCCATCGCCGCTAAAACGGCCGGGCTGACGTAATTTTCCGAGGCGATCATTTCGATGCCCTGGTTCTGCCGTTCGTATTCCGCTTCCACCGCGGCAAATACATCGGGATCAGCCGCCAATAAAATCTCTTTCGGGTTGGTCGATCGGCTGGTCGAGACAGTTTTTTCCATGCTCGTATTCTCCTTTTGCAATAAAAAGGGCAGATATTGGGCCTTGTTTTAGAATTTCAGGCTCAACATCATCATAACGATTTAGCCCTGATAACACAACACCGGGTTACGGGCCGCCCGAGTTTCATCCAATCGTCTCACCGGGGTGTGATGCGGCGCATCGTGCAGCAGTTCGGGCTGGGTGCGCGCTTCTTCACCAATCTTGATCAAGATTGAAATAAAGAGATCCATCGCCTGCTTGCTTTCCGTTTCGGTCGGCTCAATCATCAACGCATCGTGCACGATCAACGGGAAGTAGTTGGTGGGTGGATGAATGCCGTAATCAATCAGGCGTTTTGAGATATCCAACGCGCGCACATCGGTGCCGGGGATATCGCCGTGAATGACAAACTCGTGTTTGCACACCCGGTCGATTGCCAGTTCAAAGAAGGGAGACAGTCTGGCTTTCATATAATTGGCGTTTAACACCGCGTCTTCCGACACCCGGCGAAGCCCTGCGGCGCCCAGCATACGGATATAGGTGTAAGCGCGCACCATCACGCCAAAGTTGCCGTGGAAGGCTTTGAGCCGCCCAATGGAGCGTTCGGGGGTGACCATGCAATAGCTTTCGCCGGTTTTTGCCACCAACGGGCCGGGCAAGAAAGGCGCCAGCGCAGCGCTGACCCCCACCGGGCCGCTGCCCGGGCCGCCGCCGCCATGCGGCGTGGAGAAGGTCTTGTGCAGGTTAAAGTGCATCACGTCGATCCCCAGACTGCCGGGGCGGGTGATGCCCAGCATGGCGTTCATATTGGCGCCATCGCCATACACCAGGCCGCCACAGTCATGCACAATCTGGCAAACTTCCAGCACGTTTTCTTCAAACAAACCAAGGGTGTTGGGGTTGGTCAACATCAAACCAGCCACGGTTTCATCGCACGCGCTGCGCAGCAGCTCCAGGTTCACATTCCCGCGCTCATCCGAAGGAATTTGCACCACCCCAAAGCCGCTCATCGCGCTGGAAGCCGGGTTGGTGCCATGCGCCGAATCGGGGATGAGGATGCGGTTGCGCTTCATATCGCCGCGGCTCTCATGATAGGCACGCATCACCAGCACGCCGGCAAATTCGCCATGCGCGCCGGCGGCGGGCTGCAAAGTCACCGCGTCAAAACCGGCAATCTCTTTAATGGCTTCCTGCAGGTTATACATCAAAGCCAGGCTGCCCTGCACCGTATCATCGCTTTGCAGCGGATGAACGCCGGTAAAACCATCCAGGCTGGCGGCTTTTTCGTTGACGCGCGGGTTATATTTCATCGTGCAAGAACCCAGC
>CAZQLE010000308.1:0-3083 GCA_964593905.1 uncultured Anaerolineaceae bacterium
GTACTTGATGTTGTGGGGGTTGGGATCAATGGCCAGTGGCCGGATGTTGGCAATGGCAATGCCGTGATCCTGAAGCGCCATGGCCTTGGCAGGATTGTTGCTGAGCAGGTTGATCTCCGTCATGCCAAGCGCTTCCAGAATGCGGGCCGCAACCGCGAAGTCACGCCCGTCTGCGGTGAAGCCCAGCGCCAGGTGGGTGAAACCTGGGCCGATGCCATTTTCTGGGCGCTGCTGGGCAGACCCGCGCTGCCAACCGGCACCCTCGAAGGAAGATTGCAGCGCCAGTTGATGTTGTTTGATCTTAAGCTGCCCGTCCCCGACCCAATGGATTTCTTTGAAGAAATTACCCGCCACAAACTGCGCCGCGGAACCCTGCCGTTGGATACTATTTACGCCGCCGAAGAGTTGGACGCGCTGGCCGCGGCCTATTGCGCCTGGAGAATGGTTCACCAGCCCGACCAGATGCTGCCCATCAGCGCCACAGCCGAAATCGAGTTTCTACTTCCCCAACCACAAGAGCAGATGGAAGAAAAGACGGCTGCGGTCTTTCCGAACTTGCGTTTTTGAGTGATTTAAACCGTTTTACCTCACCGGCGCACCTGAGATCAGGGGCCGGCCTTTAACCGTAGTTTAGCTGTAGGAGCCGAAATGAATGTCAGAATGTGGGTCAAAGCTTTGCGGGTGATCCCGCGCATGAGCCGTGAAGAATGGCAGGAACTGGATGTCATTTCCAAATGGATGGTAGCCGTCCGCTCGGCCGTGCTGTTGATGACGTTTATCTCTGCCGCAATTGCCGGCCTGCTGGCACTGCTGGCCAGCCAGCGCGGAATCGTCAGCCTGCCCGAAAACGCCTTCGGGCGCTGGCTGCTGCTCACGGTGGGGCTGATCTTCGCCCATGCCGCCAACAACCTGATTAACGATTGGACCGATGCCGCCCGTGGGGTGGACAAGGACAATTATTTCCGCACCCAGTACGGACCCCAGCCCATTCAACAGGGTTTGTGGAACAAACGTGAAGTCTTCACCTACATTGCCGCAACCGGGTTAATCGCTGTCGCCGCCGGGCTGCCGCTGCTGCTCTGGACCGGTTGGCCGGCCGCAATTTTAATGTCCATCGGCGCGATCTTTGTCCTCTTCTATACCTGGCCGCTAAAATATATCGGCCTCGGAGAAATCGCGGTCATCCTCATCTGGGGTCCCCTGATGATCGGCGGGGGCTATTATGTCATCACCGGCAGTTGGGATTGGGGCCGCGACTGGATGATCTTGCTCGCCAGCCTGCCCTTTGCGCTGGGCGCAACCACGGTGCTCTTTGGCAAACATATCGACAAACTGGAACTGGATAAGGTCAAAAAAATTCACACCCTGCCGGTCATTCTGGGTGAGAAAACCGCGCGAATCACGGTTGTGGTCATGATGGCACTCATGTATCTGACCGTGGTGGTGCTGGTCCTGCTGGGTTATTTCTCCCCCATTCTGCTGGCGGTCTTTCTGGCATTGCATACCCTGCGGCGGGTGATGCCCATCTACCGCCACCCCCGGCCGGTCGAACGCCCGGCGGAGTATGATGAATCAACCTGGCCGCTTTGGTTCTCGGCCGCCGCGTTTTATCACAATCGCTCGTTCGGGCTGATCTTTTTGCTGGCGCTGCTGGTGCAGGTGCTCTTGCCGGGCTAAACATTCCCAACCCGCTGAAACAGGCTGAACCAGAATGCTCAGCCTGTTTCAGCGCAGGCCACTCCGGCCACCTCCAGCACCGCAGCAGCGCCCGTTAAAGTGCCCATCTGCACCCTGCCTTGCGGGTCCCAGCGCATAAACTGGTTATCGATCCAGATCACCAGTCCCAACCGGCCGCGGGGGATAAGTGCTGTCTCAAACACCACCTGCTCATCCACACAAAAGCGCGACAGCCCGGCCTGAATCTTAATCGAATACGTGTGCCAGGCAGTAATATCCAGGGTCAACTGCTGCGGTTCGTCGCGCACCCACCCGCGCGCCACACGGCGCAGCAGCCGCGCCGCGGGTCTGAAAGCCAACAGCGCCGCAGCCGGCAGTGCGGGCGCCAGCAGCCCCGAAGGCAGCCGGGGTGAAGAAAACACCGCCGCCAGCAGCCCGCTGGCCGGCCGGTCATCCCGCAGGGTGAGAAAATTCGGCCCGCCGGCAAAAAAGAACCACGCCGCGTTGGGCAGCGCCGGCAGCCGCCGCGCCGTGCCCTGCAAACCCAGGCTCAATGCAAACGGGTCGTTCCACAACCCAAACCCCCACGTCCCCGCCAGATCGGGCGCAGAAACACGCGCCCGCAGATGCAACGCAACCGGCGCCTGCCAGAGAAATGCCCTGCGCTGCCGCCGGGTATAATCGTCTGCCTGCGCCCAGCGATAGCGCCCGGCCGGGCCGGCCGGAATTTGCAGCATGAAAGCATCTGGCGCAGCCGAATGAACGGCCGCGCCAGGAGTGTGATGAAACAGAAGCTGCGGAATGCTGCCCGCCATGTTTATGCCGCGACGACAAACGCCCACAGGAGCCAGAGCAAGATCATCACCCCGCCCATGCCAAAGCGCGCCACCGAGGCCCAACCGCAGCCCAGCGCCATATCGCGCGTGCTGCGCAACGCCTGACGCCAGTCTTTAACCCGGTAAAACTCAAAGGCAAACAATGCAGCCAGCGCCAGCAGCAGCCCGCCAATGGGCGAGAGCAAAAGGCTGCCCAGCACGCCCGCAACCAGCGCCACAATAATCGCCCACCAGCTCGCGCCCGATTTCCGCGCGCCGGCGCCCATCAGCAGGTTATCAATAAACCCGCCCACCAGCATTAAGATCGTGATCAGCACAAAGATCGCGATCCCCCAACCGTTGATGCCGGTGGCAATGCCCCACACCAGCACAGCAGCCCAGATAATGGTCAGACCCGGAATTTCAGGGATGGCTGCCAGAAACAGCCCGACCACCATCACCGCAATGACGGCAGTATTGAATGCAATTTGGCCCATTGATTCCATCATCGGTTACTCGGGCCGGATGATATCGATGCCGCCCATCCAGGGGCGCAGCACCTCGGGCACCACAATCGAACCATCGGGCTGC
>CAZQLE010000309.1:0-3074 GCA_964593905.1 uncultured Anaerolineaceae bacterium
CTATCTGGCCGGGACCCCTTTTCAGACCCGCGCGCTGGAAGATGCCAATCTGACCGTCACCCCTGGCGCGCCGCATGCCCTGCTGGGGCAGACCGGTTCAGGAAAATCCACCCTGATTCAACATCTGAATGGCCTGTTGCGCCCGCAAACCGGGCAAATTCAGGTGCTGGGCACAGAGCTGTCTGAGGCGAATGTGGATCTGATCTCAATTCGCCGCCGGGTGGGGCTGGTGTTTCAGAACCCCGAGATGCAGTTTTTTGAGCAATATGCCGGCGATGAAATTGCCTTTGGCCCGCGCACAGCCGGGATGAGCGATCTGCGCGAACGGGTGCGCTGGGCGATGGAAGTGGTGGGACTGGATTTTGAGAAATTTAAGGACCGTTTCACCTTCACCTTAAGCGGCGGCGAACGGCGCAAGGTGGCATTGGCCTCAACCCTGGCGCTGCGGCCCGAAGTGCTGCTGCTGGATGAACCCACCGCCGGGTTGGACCCCGGCGCGCGGCGCGAACTGCTGGCAAACCTGCTGCGGCTGCAAGAGAATGGCATGACCCTGGTGCTTTCATCGCATCAGATGGATGATGTGGCGGCGCTGGCAAAACAAATTACCGTGTTTGACCGTGGACGGGATGTGATGACCGGCTCGAACGCCGATATTTTTAATCGGGTGGATGAATTGGAAGCGGTGGGGATGGAAACGCCCAACACGGTGCTGGTGGCGCGGGCGCTGCGTGAACGCGGCTGGGCGATTGCCCTGGACGTGGTCACCCCGCCGGCGTTGGAAGAAGCCGTGCACAGGGAACTGGAACCGGTATGAGCGATTTTGAGTTCATGCGCAACATCACCATTGGTCAGACCTTGCCGGTCGAATCGACTTTCAGGCGGTTTGACCCGCGCACGCGTTTGCTGATTGTGCTGGCGCTGTTGGCGGTGATCACCTTTGCGCTGCGGCCGGTTGGTTTGCTGGGCGGGCTGGTGCTGGTGTTTGTCTTGCTGGTCATCAGCCGCATTCCCATCGGATATGCATTGAGCGGCCTGCTGCCGACGCTGCCTTTTTTGGTGTTTATCGCCGCGCTGCAAATGTTGATTAACCCGCTGCCCGATACGCACATTCTGGCCCAGTTCTGGCGCATCACGATTTCAACGGCCGATCTGTGGGCCGGCGTGGCGGTGCTGCTGCGTTTTTCGGGGCTAATTTTGCTGTTCAGCGTGGCAACCCTGACCATGACCACCAGCGAAATGACCCACGGGTTATCGGGGTTGTTGAACCCCCTGCGCTTGATTGGGCTGCAAACCGGTGATCTGGTGATGATGACCCAGGTGACGCTGCGTTTTTTGCCGTTTCTGGCGCAGGCTGCCGAACGAATTGCCAAAGCGCAGGCGGCGCGCGGGGCGGCCTGGGGCGTGAAACGGGGAAATTTGATTCAGCGCGCGCGGCAGGTGCTGCCGCTGGTGGTGCCCCTGTTTTTGATGAGTTTGCGCCGCGCCGAGAATATGGCGCTGGCCATGGATTCACGGGCTTACAGTGCGCGGGCGGTGCGCACCTCGCTGCATGAAAGCCGCTTTGGGTGGGGAGATGCAATCGCCACCGCGGTGGTGCTGGCGGTGGCGCTGTTATTATTGTGGGTTTGAAATTAAATTTTTCGCTACAGATTGCTGCCCTTGCGGCGGCCAATGCTGATGCCCTGCCAGGCAGAAACCACAACCAGCACCAGCAGCGCGGCTGCCCCGGCTTCGGGCAGGCCATTGACGCCGATCAGCGGCAGAATCACTTCCCAGGGGGCCAGACCCAGCAGACCGATCATACCCAGCACCAGCAGCGTGTTGACCATGCTGCCCACCGCTCCGGCTCCGATCAGCGCGGCGGCCGGCCAGCGTATGAGCGAGCGGTAGACCAGCCAGGTGCCCGGCCCCACCAGCAGGCGCGGCAGAACGGCGATCAGCGGGTTGGTGAAGATGACATCTCCCGGCGATTTTGGCGCCACCGCGGCCTGGATCATGCTGAAGATGCCAAAGATCAGGCCAATTGCGCCGCCGACCACCGGCCCTTCCAGTACGGCGCCGATGATAACCGGGACGATCATGATGGTCAGCGAAATTCCGCCAACCCAGGGGATGAATCCCCAGCCTGTTGCGCCCAAAAAGATCGCAATGGCTCCCATAATACCGGTTATGACAATTTTTCGGGTCCGATCTTGCGGCATAACAGCCTCCTCAGGTTCACATTCAATGGGTGCTGCAAAAATCATATCACAAAAGCCAGGCCCCAGTTACCCCTGCAAAAGAAATTTTTGAGATGCAGGGCAGGCTACACCCGTCTTGCATCTCAAAATCTCATTTGACCTTATGGAATAACCCGGCGGCTTACTTTCCTGCCAGAACCTGTTCGCGCTGATAGGCGCGGATGGCGGCGTAAATGATCCCCACGGTGACAACCAGGGTGGAGAGGGTGGCAATCCAGACATTGGTCATCGAGAGAGTCTCGGCGCGCATCAACTGATTGATCAAAATCGACTGTCCAAAAGTGGGAATAAACATCAGCGCCGGTGAGGCTTTGACCGAAAGGAACCCCAGGAACATTCCTGGCAGACCGGCCACCAGCGGCACCAGCGACAGATAGGTCTGGGCCTCTTTAAAGCTGCGCGTGAAGTTGCCGATCAGCAGCATAACTGCCGAGCCAAAGAAAACCATCGGCAGGCAGAGCAAGAAGATGTTCCATAGCGCCGCGCCTGAAACGGTCAGTGGAAAACCGATAAAATCTTCCAGCGGCAGGACGTTGAAACCGATATAGAAGAAGACCAGGGTTAGCGAGAGGGTGGTTATGGCAAAGGGGATGGCCGCCAGCAGCTTGCCCAGCGCCAGTTCACTGCGCCGGATGGGGTTGATCAACAGCGGCTCAAGCGAGCCGCGCTCGCGCTCGCCGGCCGTGGTGTCGATGACCACATACATCGCGCCGACGAATACGGTCAGGATGATCAGATAGGGCATCATGCTGAGGAAAATTAGCGCCTGGCTTTGCGGGGTGGCCATATCCCGCCGCTCAATGGCAATCACCGATAACATCTGCGGGTTAATCC
>CAZQLE010000310.1:0-562 GCA_964593905.1 uncultured Anaerolineaceae bacterium
GATCCTCAACACCGAACGCGCCCGGCTGGATAAGATCCTCTCCAACAATGAAGTTAAAGCGCTGATCTCAGCCATTGGCTGTGGCATTGGCGAAAGTTTTGACCTGGCGAACCTGCGCTACAACCGCATTATCATTATGACCGATGCAGATGTCGACGGCAGTCACATTCGAACCCTGCTGCTGACATTCTTCTTCCGGTATATGCCGTCGCTGATCGAACAGGGACATATGTTTATTGCCCAGCCTCCGCTTTACCGTCTTGCCTACCGCAACCAGGTGCGCTATGCCTACACCGATGCCGATAAAGACCGCATCGTAAAAGAACTGGGTGGCAGCGATAAGATTAACCTACAGCGCTACAAAGGTCTGGGCGAAATGAACCCGTCTCAGTTGTGGGAGACCACCATGAACCCCGAAAACCGCACCCTGATGCAGGTTAACATCGAAGACGCCACAGCAGCTGACCGCACTTTTGATATGCTTATGGGTCAGGCCGTGCCCCCCCGCACGCGCTTCATCACCACCCACGCTCACGAAGTGCGCAATCTGGATATCTAAGAC
>CAZQLE010000310.1:572-3066 GCA_964593905.1 uncultured Anaerolineaceae bacterium
ATCTAAGACAAATCTATTTTAGACAACAAAAAAGCACCCCGGCCGGGGTGCTTTTTTGTTTGTTGTTCGGTCAATTTGGCAACTCTTTTTTTTCCTGCACCTGTTGATCCAGATAGGCCAGGTTGCGCACCAGTTCGGTGATCTCGCGCTCCAACTTGCGCTGGCGGGCCGACTGGTTGACCAGTGAAAAGAGGGTAAACACCACAAATAGATACAAAATCAAGTCGGTGCCGCGGCCAATGCCAAACCAGTTTGCAATCACGGTTGTCAGGTCTGGGAAGAGAATAAACACAAGCCCGGCCACCGATACCCCGCCAATGATCAGACGCGAGGTCGTTTCGGTCTTGGCCCGGTAGTTGAACCAGAACAGCCCGAGAACGGCAATAATCAATACCCATTGCAGCGGTCGATCCATACTAGCCCTCCTTTAGCTGCCCCCAAAGAACAAATCCCACAGGATGTTGACCGCGTTCATCAGCGATTGGCCTTTGGCCAGTGTGTAATCGTTATAACGGATGGTGACCGGCACCTCGCGGTAGCGCAGCTTGAGCCGGGCAATTTGATGCAAGATCTCTGATGCGTGTGCCATACGGTTTTGTGTAATCTTGATCTTTTCTGCCGCCGCGCGTGAAAGCCCGCGCAGCCCATTATGCGTATCGGTCACATTCAAACCGGTAGACCAGCGGGTCATCCAGGTGGCCAGCTTCACTACCATGCGGCGCAGCAGGGGCATATCATGCGCCGTGCCCCCCTCACAAAAGCGCGAGCCCAGGGTCACATCCGCTTCGCCGTGCAACAGCGGGCTCAACAGGCGCTGTATCTCGTCTGAAGAGTGCTGCCCGTCAGCGTCAAAGGTGATCAGCCAGCCAATGCTGGCGTCGCGCAGCGCAAAGGTCAGCCCGGTTTGCAGGCTGGCCCCCTGCCCCAGGTTGGCATAATGGTGCAAAACCGTCACCCCCGGTCGTTCGCGGCAAATTTGCACCGAACGATCCGTCGAACAATCGTCCACCACGATCAGGCGGTATGGAAAGCGCAACAGATCATCCAGCACAGCGCCAATGGCGCCTGCCTCATTAAAACAGGGGATGATTACGGCGATCTGCTGTGCAGACGACTGCGCTTCACTCATAGCTCGATTATACCATTCCGGTCGTTTTGACCCTTAGCGCGGGTAGTCGGGGGTGGCGTCGCGGGGAGACTGAATCACCACCTGGCTCAAATCAATCTGGCCCAGAATCTGCCGGGCATTTTCAAGATCAAAATCAGCCCGTTTGCGAAACACCCACACCGGCGGGTGATCATAAACGCTAAAAGCTTCTTCTGCCGCAAAAAAGTTGTAATTAAACAGCGGCAACTGCGGGGGCTTATTCCAGGCGGCCACCCCGCCTGCGTCTGAGAGCTGTAAAGGCCCAATGACAATTGGCGCCTGGAACTGCGCGGCCAGTTCAAAGCCCAACCGCCCGTCAAACAGCGCCCGGTAATATTCCAGCGTCAGCGGATACATCAACGGAATGCGGGCCGCGCTCCAGACCGCCCGCTGGCTGGGCATGATCAGATAATCGCTTTCATCCAACACTTGCAGGAACATCATCCGCTTATTCTCGTCATCCACCCAGCGCACTTCATTGGTCAACCCGCGGTAAAACTGACCAAACGGATCATAGCCGTCAAAGGGGAAAGGCAACCCCTCATCCCAATTTTCATTGGCCAACACGGTGCGGCGGATCGAAACCGGCCCAGCCTGCGGGTCGCTCAACTCAAAACGGAGGCGGTAGCGCTCACCTTCAACCAACCGGGAAGTGCCGGAAAAATCGGCACTGATGGAACCCAACGGCATGGCATTGCTCACCATAAAATCGACCGTCGCAAGATCGGGTTTGTCGAGCGGCGAAATTGTGATCCGCAGCCCCAACACCTCGTCTGATTCAAGCTTTGCCGACCCGGCGTGCGCCAGGGTGAGCCGCTGCAAAGACCCGCTCTTTGTGGCGGTAAAATCGGTTTCGTAGGTCATCCCGGCCGCCACCAGGGTCTGATCGGGCAAACCGACCAGAATACGGTCTGGGCCCTGTTCGGTCTGCACCGCAAGCGTCAGCGGAGCCGGAAAATTAGCATACATCCAGCGAACCGCCTGAATGCGGGTATGATCCTGCCCGTACACTGCCGAGGTAAATGCCAGGGCATACACCAGCGTTCCCGTCAAAACAACAGAAAGCGCCGCCGCGGGCAGCCAGGTCTGCGCGGCGCGTCCCTGCTTTTTTGTTTTCAACCATTCCAGCAAAGCCCAGGCCGCCAGCAGGCATAAAAACGGGTAGATCGGCAAAAAGTAGCGGATCGACTTTACCCAGCGCGTACCCATAAACAGAAAATAGCCCCCCACCCAGACCAGGGGCAGCAGCGTGGCGCGCCAGTCCTGACCTTTCTGCAGCCAGCGCCACAGGGCAAAGATCACCCCGCCCCAGGCCGCCAGCCCCAGCGGAATGCCCATGCCCCACAC
>CAZQLE010000311.1:0-3051 GCA_964593905.1 uncultured Anaerolineaceae bacterium
CTATATAATATTTTTGTCACCGAAATTCTCAATCTCCGAGGGGAGTATGCCACAAACCATCGCTGACAGTGCCTTGATTCTGGTGGGGGTGATGACCCAACCCCGCGACCTTGAAATTGCCCGGCTGCTGGGCTGGTATCGTATTCCGCTGCGCTCTGCGCCCAAGGTGGTTGAGGTCGATTATCTGGCCTTTTATCAAACGGCGGGTTTCAGCCCCGATCATCGTTGGAAAATTGAATGGGTGGCTCCGGTACGCGGACATGAGCTGACCACCCGGCGCGAATTGTTCCGGGATGAACCAGAGCACCCCCGCGCAGCAGAAGAATATTACAAGGTGCAACTGGGGCCGCTGCAAACTCTGGGGATGCCCATTGAGGCCGGCCGCTGGCGCAGGTTTACATTTCTCTACACCACGGGCAGCCTGCTGCGCAGCGCCCATACGTTAAAAGATCTGACCGTCCGTTCGGATGAACGGCAGCTTCTCTGGCAGTCATTGCGCGAGCGAGTCTTGCAGGGCGGCGTCTACCAACCCGACCTGCCCGAGTTTCCGTTGGATGCGGCTTTGCTGGCCATGCTGGGCGATTTATCGGGCTGTGAAACGATACAGCCGCGGTCGTCGACCGCGGCTGCAAAATGAATGGTCAATCAGGTTATCGGTTGTTCTTTTAAGCTGACGGGCTAGGCCTGTTCCAGCGCTGCCAGCACCCGTTCGGCGCGCAGGGGCGCCTGTAGAATTCGGGCGCCAATTGCGTCTTGCACGGCATTTGCGACAGCCGCTGCGGTGGGGGCAGTGACGGCCTCGCCGATGCCTTTTGCACCATAGGGGCCGCTTTCTTCGGGGTTTTCAAGCAGAACGATCTTGACTTCGCGTGGAACATCCATACTGGTGGGCAATACATACTCAGCCAGATTATCGACCCAGCGGCCATTGGCTTTCAATGGCATTTCTTCGCATAATGCAAAGCCTAATCCCATTGCCAGGCCGCCTTCCACCTGTCCTTCCAGTGCGGAGCGGTTGATCACCCGGCCGACGTCGTGGATGGCAATGGCATGGGTGACCTCTACTGCGCCAAGCTGCGGATCAACTTCAACGCGCATAATCTGGGCGCCCTGGCAGAATAACACATGCGGCATGCCCACCCCCAGGTCGGTGGGAACTTCGGGCCCGTACGGGAAGGAGAATGTGCCGCTTCCGGTCAGGGTCTGGTTCAGTTCGGCCAGGCGGCTGGTGATTTCGCCCGCCGGAATGGCAGGCAGGTCGGGCCGGTCGAGGCGTTGCAGTTGCCCGGCGCGGTATTCCAACTGATCGGGCGAGAGGTTGAGCAGACGGGCGCCCTCTTTTTTCAGGTTTTCAATCAGTTGAACGGCGGCCAGCATGGCTGAATTGCCCACCATATAGGTCATACGCGAAGCGCAGGTGACCCCGCCATCGGGTGAAACCAGGGTATTAATGGGAGCTACATCAATCTGAGAAGGGTCGATCCCCAGCGCTTCAGAGGTGATCTGGGCGGCAACCAGGTTTAAACCCTGTCCAAGGTCGGGTGCGCCGATATACAGCACAACCCGGCCGTCGGGTTGCCATTCCAGCCGGTTGGTGCTGTCATCGGGCACGCCCCAGCCCAGCCCCATGGTTTGCAGCGCCAGCGCCATGCCCACCCCGGCCTGTTTGCCTGGCGCAGGCGGAATCTGTTTGAGGCGCAGCATTTCTTCGGCGGCTTTTTCGAGTGAAAGCCCGGTGCTTTCGGCCTGATTGACCCGCACGCGGGTGATATTGGCCTCGCCGGGCTGCCAGATGTTGCGCCGGCGCACCTCAACGGGGTCCATGCCCAGGCGGTGGGCCAGCATGTCGACCATGCTTTCGATGGCAAAGTTGGCCTGGGGTGCGCCAAAGCCGCGCATGGCGCCGGCAATGGGGTTGTTGGTGTAGACCACAAAGGTCTCGGTGTGAACATTGGGGATGTGGTACGGGCCGGCGGTGACCTCGGTTAGAAGCTGGCCCACAGCGGGGCCGTAGGAGGCATAAGCACCGGTATCCATGTGGGTGGTTACATCCAGGCTGGTGATGACGCCCTGCCGGGTGGCGCCCATACGGTAATGAAGCACACAGGGATGGCGTTTCGGATGCGCCAGCATCGACTCTTCGCGCGAATTGACCATGCGCACCGCACCGCGGGTGTGAAACGCAGCCAGGCCGGTGAGAACCGGCAGGTTGGAATCTTCTTTACCACCAAAGGCGCCGCCAATTGCGGCCACCCTTACCTGAACCGATTCGACGGGGAGATTTAACACCTCTGCGATGGCATGTTGGTCATGGAAGGGCTTTTGTGAACTGACCCACACAACCAGTGAACCGTCCGGGTTGACCAGCGCCTGTGAGGCTTCGGTCTCCAAATAGGCCGGGTAGATGCGCGGGACGTTGAATGTTTCTTCCAGTTGTATTTCAGCCTGTTGGAAACCGGCGGCGATATCGCCTTTTGTGATTGTGAAATGGCCGATAATGTTACCCTGTTCATGCACGCGCGGCGCGTCGGGGCGGGCCCCGGCTACGGGGTCCAACACCGGCGGCAGCGGGTTATAGGTAACCTGAACGGCATCGCGCGCCGCCTCGGCGGCCAGACGCGTCTTTGCAACCACCAGGGCGATGGGCTCGCCTATAAAACGCACTTTGTCTATGGCAAGCACCGGCCGGTCGGGCAGCAGGTCGGCATAGACTTTTGCACCGGGAACATCCGCATGGGTGATGACGGCGATTACGCCGGGCATTTGCCGGGCTGCGGTAGTATCGATGGCCGTAATTTCGGCATGGAGCCGGGTGCTGCGCACCACGGCGCCGTAGGTAAGATTGGGCAGATCGGTATCGGCCACATACTCAGCGCTGCCATTCACCTTGGCCCAGGCATCGGGCCGCGGGTAAGATTTTCCAATGTGCTTGACCGGCTCATTCATGGGCGAGCTCCCGGGCGGCCATTTGCACCGCCTCAATAATTTTGACATAGCCCGTGCAGCGGCATAAGTTTCCGTCCAGGGCAGTGCGAATTTCATCTTCGGTCG
>CAZQLE010000312.1:0-3039 GCA_964593905.1 uncultured Anaerolineaceae bacterium
GTGTGGTGGGGGTTAGGGTTGGAACCGCGGTGGGGGCAGGTGTTGGAAATTGATAGACAGGCTCATCCTGCCCGAGGATAATCGGGAAGTAAGCAGGAGAGGTTGCGGCCTGTGCGGCGGCATCCACCAGCCGGGTACCGGCCATTCCGGCTGCGGCAGCAGCCAACCATTTGAGAAAATCGCGACGGTGCATCAGTTAGGTTTTACCAGTTTAGAATAAAAACCCGGACTGCGGCGCAAGCATTGATGAGGTTTGAAATTGTGTCTGTGGCTTTGTAAAACGACCTTTAAGAAGAAAGCTCTCTGTGCAAAGTGTTTTTAACGTTGACCACAGCGATGTAGTTTAATATATAACCTGAAAGGGTCTAATTTGCCTTAAAAATTGTTTGCAATCGCATAACAAAATACCACTGACAGGGTATTGTGTGACGAAACTGAAAGGCAGCCGTTGTCAAAAAGCGAATATCCCCGGATTCGTTTTTTGGGTCTGGCGCGTCATTCAATTCTGCAATTTAACCGCGGTTTTTGCGACCCTGGATCAGTTCTACAAGCCCTGAAATGACCAGCAAAGTAGCAACGCCCTCATCCAGATTGCCAATAAAAGGCAAATTATCGGGCAGCAGCTCGATCAGCCCGGCTGTCGGATTGATCAAATAGACCACACCAATCGCCCCCAACAGGTATACCAGCCATTTCGGCCAGCCCTGGGCAGATAAAGGCGTGTTAAACACAGTATTTGCACGACCGGTTTCAACCTGGGTGGAAATTTGTTGATTCCTGGGTTCTGTTGGCTGATTATCCATAGTTCCTCCGGTATTTATCCAGATCTACGGACGCGATATAGGGTAGGTTGCGCCCTTTTTCGTCAATATCCAGACCATATCCGACCACAAAATAATCGGGGATCTCGAAACCGCAGTAATCAATGCTGATATCCACCCGGTGCCGTTCGATTTTATCCAGCAGGGCACAGGTTTTAAGCGTGCGCGGGTTGCGGTCTTTCAATAGACGCTGAACGGTGTGAATGGTGAAGCCAGAATCGACAATATCATCCACCAGAATGACATCCCAGCCGTTGATATTGGTTTTGTGATCTGAATCGATGCGCACAAAACCAGAAGTCTCGGAACCGGCATAAGAAGAGACTGACATGAAATCCATGGTCATGGGCAGCTCAATTTTGCGCATTAAATCGGTGATGAACATGACCGAACCGCGCAACAGGCCCAGGATCAACAATTTGTCTGATCCGCGAAATTCTTCGGTAATCTGTCGTCCCAGTTCGGCAACTCGCGCTTCAATTTCCTCGGGAGAGATGATCACCTGGCCGATAAAGTCATAGGGGAAAGTTGGCGCGTTAGACACGGGGCTGCTCCTGATGGTGGATGGGGTGTAAAAGAACGATTGACTATACTATGGAATCTGGTTTTCGGAAAGCCCGTTTTGTCCGCGCTTCCCCGCGTGGCGGACCCGCATCCGCTGTTTCCACCAGCGCGGATTGGGCGGCGGCAGGGGGCGTGAGGCGGGGGTTTCTTCACCAAAGGGTTCTTCATCGATCAGGCGGGCATAGATATAGCGCAGCAAAATGCGCAGCGAGGCGATGGTGGGAGCGGCCAGAAAGATACCCAGCACCCCCGCGATGGACGCGCCGGCCACAATGCCCAAAATGACCACCATCGGAGGAAGCTGTACGCTGCGGCCGATGATGCGCGGAATAAGATAATTGAGATCGGTCTGGGTGAAGAGGATATGAATGGCGATTACCAGCAGCAAAAAAGCCCAGTTGGGAAGCGGCAGCCAGGTGGACCCGACCAACAGCGCCAGGGTGCCCGCCAGGGTGATCCAGATGGCGTGGCCCACACTGGGTAAAAATTCCAGCAGCCCGGCCAGCACACCCAGAATGAGCGGAAAAGGCAGACCGATGATGAAAGCCAGAGCGGTGATGATGACCGTAACCACAACCGAAAGGATGATTTGGCCGCGGAAGAAGGCGCTCCAGATGATGTGCATTTCAGTGCGCAGGCGAACGAAATCTTCACGATACAGCGGCGGGGCGAGATGGTCAAACCAGGCGATGACCTTGCGGCTGTCTTTGATGAGATAAACCGAGATGATGATAATGAAGATGATCCATACCAGCCATTCCACCATGCGGGTGAGCAGGTCCAGTGTGGTTCCAAGCAGGGGTTGAAAGAAACCCTCCAACGACAGGCTGATCTGGCGCATCATATTGGGCCCGCTGATCAACACCCCGGCCAGGGTGAACTCTTGATTAAAGAGCTGCCGCGCCTGGTCCAGCAGATCACGCAAGTTGACATTAAACCCGCGCAGTTGATCGATCAGCAAGGGCACAAAAACCAGAAACAGCGTGGTAATGACGGTGCTCACCACCAGATAAGCGATCATCAGTGCGACACCGCGCGAGATTTTGAGGCGGTATTGCAGGCTGTTTACCCAGGGGGTGAGCAAATAGGCAATGATTACTGCCAGGATGATGGGTGGAAGGGCAGTGGTGAAACGCGATAGAAAAAACCCGGCGGCGGTGAACAGGATTGAGATGACGACCAGTTTGGTGAGGAATGACCAGGAGGGGCGGGGGTTTTCAGTATTCATGACCTGATTGTACTGGAAAATAACCGGGATTGTATCGAGTTGGTAATTGTAATTCTTGTTGAGTTGATATATAAATATTGTCATCAGTCAACTATAAATGATATTTTGTACCTCCGGAAAGATCGTTGTCTTCCACTGCTAGCCGGCAAGAGGTGTTCCATCCCTTCCAACCTCTTGGTTCCCTCCGTTTTCACGCGTGAAATTGTGGACGGAGGGTTTTTAATTTTGCACGGTGGGGCACAAATTTCTTCGCGGTGGTGCAGCGTGGAGTTGTGAACGGCCCTGTTTTTATTTTAACAAAATGGTTGACTTTCCGACCGGTGCGTGATAGAATTTTGGTCGCTCAAATGACGGGCGCGTAGCTCAATGGTAGAGCAGTGGCCTTTTAAGCCATTGGTTAAGGGTTCGAGCCCCTTCGCGCTCACA
>CAZQLE010000313.1:0-3008 GCA_964593905.1 uncultured Anaerolineaceae bacterium
GTTAATCGCCACCCGTTCAGACCCTCCCCTTCCGCTGGCCCGCCTGCGCGCCCACGGTCAGATGGTCGAGCTGCGCGCTGCCGATCTTCGTTTCACTGAGCCCGAAGCAGCCCGGTTTCTGAACGAGATCATGGGTCTCTGTCTGGATGCCGGGTCTGTCACCATGCTCGAAGAACGCACCGAAGGGTGGGTCGCCGGCTTGCAAATGGCGTCGCTTGCGCTGCAATCGCGCCTCCCCACGCGGGACCGAAAAGACGTAACCGCCTATATCGAAGGGTTTTCAGGCACGAATCGCTACATTCTAGACTACATGCTGGAAGAGGTGCTGGCCAGCCAGCCTCCAGAAATCCGGCGTTTTCTACTCTACACCTCGATTTTAAAGCGCCTGACCGCCCCGCTCTGCGAAGCCGTCCTGGGACCAGAAACACAGTTGCTTCGCCAGTCCGCCGCCATTCTTGAATACCTGGAAAGGGCGAACCTGTTTCTGACACCCCTGGATGATGAGCGGAAATGGTACCGCTATCATCACCTCTTTGCCGATCTGCTGCGCGCCCAGTTGGAGCAAGCTTATCCGGGCCTGGCGCCACAGTTGCATATCCGCGCCGCAGCCTGGTTGGAACAGGCAGAGAGCATGGTGGAAGCCATTGACCATGCGCTGGCAGCCGGGGCCCCCGATCATGCCGCACGCCTGGTGGAGGAGAACACCACCCGCCTGTTGGCCCAGGGCGAACTGAATGCGTTAATGGGCTGGGTTGAGATGCTGCCCACAGGGCTGCGCACGGCGAGACCCTGGTTGTGCATCCACCAGGCCTATACGCTGATGTTGGCCGGTCGACCGGTCGAGGTGGGGCCGCTGCTGACCCAGGCAGAAGTCTGGCTGGGCCAGCAGAAAGCAGCGCAACCCGGCCGGGTAGATGCCCTTTTAATGGACATAAATGAAGCCAGAGCGCTCAAGGGTGCGGTGGCAACTGTCAGAGCCTTCTGTGCCGTGCTCCTGGGACAGAATGTTGAAGCGCTGGCGCAAGTGCAGTTGGCCCGCGAGCTGCTCCCGGCAGACGATCTTTTCGCCCGCTCGGTGGTCGCCTGGGCATTCGGAGACACCCGGCTCACCCAGGGTTATCTGCCCGAGGCGCGCCTCGCCTTTGAGGAACAGTTTCGTCTGGGCCGGGACATGGGCAACCCCTGGTCGATGGTGGCCGGGCACACTTACATGGCTCAGGTATTGCATGCCCAGGGTCAGCTCCATCAGGCGCGTGCCATTCTCGACGAAACGCTCGCCTGGGCCAGCCAGCAAGGGCTGCGCAGCCGGGGCTATATCGCCCGTGTGGAGAACAACCTGGCCAGCGTGCTCTACGAGCTAAATGAACTGGAACCCGCCAGCCAATCGTTGGCCGAGGCAATCCTGCTCATCCGTCATTGGCCAAATACCAGCCATCTGATTTACACCCATGTGCTCCAGACCCGGGTTCTGCTCGCTCAGGGAGATCATCAGGCAGCCTGGACCGCCATCGGCATAGCCGATCAGCTAATAAAGAACCGTTACCTCACCCCCCGGCTCCGGCGGACCGTAGAGGCGGAGCTGGTCAGGGTGTGGCTCAGCCTTCAGGCGGCCGGCGCCAGCCTTGCCCCCGGCGATTCGCTGTCAGAGCAGGCCAATGCCCTCATTGCCGCCTGGCACAGCCAGCCGGCGGACCCAACGGCGAACGAGAACCCGGTGATGGATGAATATGCCGAGATCACGGCGCTTACCCTGGCGCGCGTGTCACTGGCTGCCGGGCAGGCCGCAGAGGCGCTTGCCTTGCTCGAACCTCTTAGCACAAGCGCCAAAACTGCCTGCCACATAAACACCGCGATCTCCTCTCTGGTGCTCACCGCTGTTGCCCGGCAGGTGCAGGGCGAACCGATCGGGGCGCTCACTGAGCTGGGTGAAGCGCTCCGTCTGGCTGAACCCGGTGGTTATGTACGGGTCTTCCTGAACGAAGGCCGGCCCATGCAATTGCTGCTCGCGCAATGGCTGGCCCATGCCTCTGCCGGCCTCTTGCGAGAATACGCCATCCATTTGCTGGCCCAGTTCGATGCCGAACAATCCGCTAAAACAACCGCGCCAGAAAAGGCCGCCACCCGCACCGACCCGGCCGGGTCTCAGGCGCAGCCGGCCAATGACATGCTGATCGAGCCTTTAAGCCAGCGCGAGTTGGAAGTCCTCCACCTGTTGGCGCAGGGCAACACCAATCAGCAGATCGCCCGGCAGCTCATCGTGGCGCCCGGCACCATCAAAGCCCATGCGGCCAGCATCTATCGCAAGCTGGATGTTGCCAACCGCACCGAGGCCGTCGCCCGCGCCCGGCAGTTAAAAATCCTTCCCTAACCCCACCAACCCTGCAAATAACCCCCTCAAATAATCCTTGATTATCCCCTTTGGCAGATGCGGGCCTATTTGCTGCGCGCTATTCTATTGGCAAATGCAGCAAAAAAATCAAAACCGGTGTGTCTTGACCAGGCGGGTTTTTCAAACCAGATCAACCGCCTCTCGGCCAGAGAGATCGAGAAGATTTGCCGCTTCTATCTGGGCCAGTCTTCTCGCACAGGAGCGCTAAACGACCTGACCCACACCATAGGGGCCGACACACTGAGGGCGATCTGCCAGCCGGCCCTGATAATCCACAGCCGCGAAGATAAATCGGTGCCCTTCACACATGCCGAATGGTCTTTAAGCCATATCCGGCAAGCGGCGCTGTGTGAAGCCGGGCTCACCGGCCATTTCTTCTGGGTCGGTCCCGATTACGAGCCTGTCTGCCGGCGGTTGGTTGCCTTTCGCGGTGCAGATAACCGGCAAAGCCGGCCGCTGCCATCGGAGGAAAAATGAACAAACGGTCTGCCATCCCCTTTTTCTACGCGGGGTTATTCATCCTGATATCTGGCTTTGCAGGCTGCACAACCGGCCAAGCGCTTCCTGTTGCCGAGACCTCCCTCCCGCCAACCGCCGCACCCGCCCCGTTACCCACCTA
>CAZQLE010000314.1:0-3005 GCA_964593905.1 uncultured Anaerolineaceae bacterium
CCCTCACCCCCGAGAGCGCCCTGCGCCTGCTAAAAACCCCCGCGGGTGAGCTGCACCTGACCATCGTCAGCCGCCGCGAAGAATCGCAGACCGCCAACCTGGTCGCCTGCCTGCCCGGCCGGGGAGCGAAATCGGTGCTGGTGTGCGCCCATTTTGATACACACCCCGGCGGCCCCGGCGCAATGGATAACGCCGGCGGTACGGCCGTGGTGCTCGAACTGGCCCGCCGCCAGGCCGCCGAAGCGGTGGGCGAACTGGGGCTGGAATTTGTCTTTTTTAGCGGAGAAGAGACCGGCGGCACCGACTTTGACGCCTATCTGGCGCAGCGCGGCGGTTCGCTGGCCCACCTGGCCGGCTGTTTAAACATCGACGGCGTCGGGCAGCTTGGCAGCACCGCCAGCCTGACCTTTCTGGGTGAAGAGACGCCCCTGGCGGCCGCGCTGCGCGCCGTGCCGCCTGCCCACGGGCCGGCCGTGTGGGTGGAGCCCTGGTACGAAAGCGACCACAGCCTGTTCGCCATGCGCGGCATCCCCGCGGCGGCGGTCAGCTCGGTGGGCTTTGCCCGCGTGCACGACACCCCCGCCGACACCCTGGACTGGATCGACCCGCACCGCCTGGCCGAAGCCTATTACCTGGCCCGCGCCGCACTGGGCACGATGCTGGGGGAGTTAAGGGTGGGTTAGTTTTCCACAGGAAGCACAAAACGCATTTTGTTTGTTGATACTGGTCGTGGAAAATTCTGTCTGTGCTGGTTAAAACTTGAAAATAATCACAGCCTGTCGCTAAGCACAGGTAATATTTTTATGTCTGTTCGCTCTTACTGTTAACGTTCATCTTTCTTATCATACCCATTCCCTTTAAAAACCAGGGTCAGAGCCGGGTCGCCAAAATAAGCCTTGGTGTAAGGGTGAACATCCTCTGCGGCTAACAACTCAGCCACCTGCCACCATCGCCATTGCCGGTGTTGTCCCAAGCGTAAATCCATCTCTGCTGGTGATAGGGTTAATGCACATCCCAAAACAACATAATGTGTACCAAACCCGTCCACCCCCATATAATTATCCTCATAAATATGCTCAAAAACGCCTAAAAACTGGGACTGGTGAATATCATAGGCCAAACCTAATTCATCTCTTGTGACCCGTTGAAACGCAGTTGACAAATGTTCATTTTTTAATATCCGTCCCCCCGGAACAAACCAAAAATTTTGAGCCGGACGGTTCTCACGCAAGCCCAATAAAATTCTTCCCTCGACGTCTCTGATTATCAAATCGATCGAAATCAAAGGGTTATTTTTTACCGCGATTAAAAAATCTTTGTCTTGCAATTTCATACAATCCTCACTATTAGACCGTCGTCGGCCACAAAATTCGCTGGTCCCAAAAGCGTTAAGGCAAGAATTTGAGCACTCTGGCTAATTCTAAACCAAAAAACAAGATGTTAATTCCCAAAAGCATCCTACAAATCAGCATGGTCGAAGACCAAGCCAGAACCCCTTTTTTCGTTTCTGTGAAGTCAGGAACATACCCCGAAAGGAATTGATCCTTCTTAATATAGACTTCTGCCCGCTGCATTGCCCTGAGAATGGCATGTTGATTTTTGCTTAATTTGAAAATAGCATGGATCAAACCAAAATTTAAGATAGCTAATAATAACAACGCCCAGGGCGGTTGATAGGCCAACTTCTCGATCAACAGGCCATTCGCAGCGATCAACGCCGTAGGAAACTGCCACACAATGTTGTTGTAGACATGGTTGTCATCTGCATAAATCCGATACAGCGCTAACACTTTTTCTAGTTTAACTTCCTGATTTTCTTGGTTCTCAGCAGAATCACCCGTTGCAATTATCATTTTCCCCTCCCCTTTTTCGCTCAATTCCACTCAGGTCATCAGCTAAAAATCTCAATCCAAAAATTGTTTTCCACATTTTGATGGAGGACTATCATCAACCTGTCCTTTTGCATCCAAGAAAACCTGCATCGATATTAACCACTAGTGTAACCACTGCTCACCCTAAGGTCAAATCTGTTAAAGTGCTGCAAAAATGCTGCTCTTATTTTGACGACCACAGATTCAAAACCAAAAAAATTCCCCCTCCCTCCTATGGTAAAATTCCTTAACCTAAAAAACGAGAGCATCCCCATGGAATACGAAGCCGTTATTGGTCTGGAAATTCACGCGGAATTAAACACCGCCTCAAAGATGTTTTGCTCCTGCCCGGTGGTCGATTCGGTGCAGGCCGCGCCCAACAGCGCCGTTTGCCCGGTGTGCGCCGGCATGCCCGGCGTGCTGCCGGTGGTCAACCGCCAGGCGGTGGCCCGCGGCGCCAAGGTGGCCCTGGCGCTCGAATGCAGCGTGGCTCGCACCAGCCTGTTTGACCGCAAAAATTACTTCTACCCCGATCTTCCCAAGGGCTATCAGATCTCACAGTATGAATATCCCCTGGCCGAACGCGGCCAGCTAACCATCACCACCTCGCAGGGCGAGCGCGTCATCCGCGTGCGCCGTGTGCATCTCGAAGAAGATACCGGCAAGCTCACCCATGTGCATAACGGGCAGGAATATTCGCTGGTGGACCTCAACCGCGCCGGTGTGCCCCTGCTCGAGATCGTCTCGGAGCCCGACATGCACACCGCCGAAGAGGCCGTGGCCTACGGCGCCGCCATCCGCGGCATCGTGCGCGCCCTGGGCGTCAACAGCGGCGACATGGAAAAAGGCGTCATCCGCTTTGAGGCCAACATCTCCATCCGTCCCAAAGGCTCGGATACGCTGGGCACCCGCACCGAGGTGAAAAACCTGAACAGCTTCCGCGCCATGGAGCGCGCCATCGAATACGAAATCCGCCGCCAGGCCGCCGTGTTGGATGCGGGCGGATCTGTGCGCCAGGAGACGCTGGGCTGGGATGAACCCAACGGCAAGACCTTCTCACAGCGCAGCAAAGAAGAAGCCCACGACTACCGCTACTTCCCCGATCCCGATCTGCCCCCGGTCGTCGTCAGCCCC
>CAZQLE010000315.1:0-2998 GCA_964593905.1 uncultured Anaerolineaceae bacterium
GGTTGAAAAAGCCGCATCTCAGGGCCTCAAGCTCCAGATCGGCGACCTGTGCCCCGAATGCGGCCAGGCCGCGGTGATCAACGAAGAAGGCTGCCGCAAATGCTATTCCTGCGGGTATAGCGAGTGTTGATGAAAATAACTTTTCACTCATAGTGAACGCTGTGCTTTGAAATTGAGTGGATCTTGCACGACAATGAGCTAACACGTTGTAAGAGGAAAAACACATGGAAAAGGCAACGATTATTGGTAAATAAAAGCCGTAATCGTTGTCTTTTCTTCTTAGCAAGCAGGGTGCGCTAATAACCAATATTCATACAATCAACAATTTCAATTCTATAATGTATACTTTTTAAAGTATTTTTCGTTTATCCCAAACAGCACACCATAACCGACATAAAGGGAGCCCCCATGCTCGACACCCTCGAAAAAATCCTGACCGTCATCGGCATCGCCACTTCGCTCTACTCGCTGACCTTGCTGATCATGGACCGAATGGGGTATTACTCGTGGTTCAGCATTGAGTACCGCTCCAAAAAGCTGATAAAGCAAATCAAAGAAAGCGGCTTTGCGCCTGATATCATCGTCGGGCTGGGACGCAGCGGCGCGATATTGGGCGGCATCCTGGCCGGAAACATGGGCGTCAAAACCATTACCGTCATCGACCGCGCTTACCAGTGGCAGGAGGAAAAGACCCGCGAGGTGGTTCCGGTCAGCCTGATCAATCTCGAGATGCTGCGCGGAAAAAAAGTGCTGCTGGTCGATGCCGCCCCGCATACCGGCGGGACCTGCAAAGTGATTAAAGAAGAGCTGCTTAAAGCCCAGCCAGCCGAGGTCAAAATCGCTTCGCTCTTCAAGGTGCTTTACACCGTCCAGGTGCCCGATTTTTACATCAACGAGGTCGAAAAGGTGCGCAAAATGCCCTGGCGCTTCTCGTTTGAGTACCGCGAAGACTTCACCCAGAAGAAACCAAAATCCGCACGATGAGAGGCGCCCAACTGTTTGCCTGTTCACCAGAGGATACCATGCAAATTGATTCCATCCAGGTGCTGCTGCCTGTCGTCCGCACCGCCGCAAAAAGGGCCTTCCGCGCCCAGGCCAACCGCGATGTCAAGCGCGAGTTGAAGTCCGACGGTTCGGTTGTCACTCTGGTTGACCAGCAGGTTGAGGCCGAACTGGTCAAAAAAATCCACCGGCTGTTTCCCGATGCCAACCTCCTAAGCGAAGAGACTGTTTTTTCACAGCGCGCTGACCTGCCCTACACCTTTGTGATCGACCCCATCGACGGCACTGATGTCTTCAGCCAGGGTATGCCTGGCTGGTGTATCTCAATCGGTTTGCTCGACCAACACCTGATCCCCATTGCAGGCATCATTTATGCGGTGGCACTGAATCTGTTATTTTTTGCAGATGTGGGTCAACCCGCTACACTTAACGGTGCGCCTATCAACCCTGCAGATCGCCCGCAGCAGCTTTCGGCCAATTCCAGCATCATGGTCCCGGCATCGGTCCACAAGCAAATGGATCTAAGCGCCTTCCCCGGCAAGATCCGCAGCATCGGTAGTGCGGCGCTGCACCTGTGTTTCCCGCTGATCTACCCCAATGTTTTTGCCACCATCGAGACGCGCGGCACGCACATCTGGGATATCGCCGGGGCCCATGCCATCAACCGCTCGCTGGAGTTCGACTTTGAATTTTTCGACGGACACAAAATCGAATATACCATACTGCTGGATGGCAGCCCTGCGGGAGAAACGATTCTGGCCGGTGCGCCTGAGCGCATTGCAGAGTTGAGAAGCTATTTGCGCAAATCAGCTTAGGTTGAGCCAGCAAGTAGGGTGCGCCTTGGCGCACCGCCCAAGCCCTGACACGACATCGAATCCACCATGCCCAATTACCGCCGCCCTATTCTCTGTGGAGGGATCTTCTTCTTCACCGTTGTCACCCTGAAACGGCGTCCTTTTTTAATTGAACCGCCTGCCCGCGCCGCTTTGCAGCAGGCTTTTGACCTGACCCGGGCGCATTATCCATTTCAAATTGACGCAATCTGTCTGCTCCCCGATCATATCCACTGCATTTGGACCTTGCCGGAAGGGGTGTCTGATTTTTCAATCCGCTGGCGGGCTGTGAAAGGTCACTTTTCCCGCATTTATCATTTGTCGGGTGGAACGGACGCAGATTTGGGTCCATCCCGAAAAAAGCGCGGTGAATCCGGTTTCTGGCAGCGCCGGTTTTGGGAACATGCGATCCGCGATGAGGCAGATTATCGCGCACATCTGGATTACATCCATTACAACCCCGTCAAGCATGGTCTGGTTAAAAACGGGATCGATTGGCCCTGGTCGAGTTTTCACCGCATGGTAAACGAAGGTATATATTCCAAAGATTGGGGATGGGATGCGCCGATCAGCGCAGTGGGTGAATAATCCATAGGTGTGCAGGGTAGGCGCGGTTGGTGCGCCAAGGCGCACCCTACGATACTGCCCCCTCGCACCGTCCGCATGGACCCCGCAGGAGGTTTGTGAAACCGCCCGGAATTCGTGCCGGGGAGCGGGGGAAAATCGGTTAAAATTTCCACCTGCCAGTTAATCCCATCCATCCAAAAGAAAGCGGTAGCCAATGACTGCAAAGACGTTAATGGTTTTGGGCAGCATGTCCACAGCCGGGAAAAGCCTGCTGGTTGCAGGGCTTTGCCGCCTGTATGCCCGCCGGGGCTGGCGGGTGGCGCCCTTTAAAGCCCAGAATATGAGCAACAATGCCGCCGTCTGTTCCGGCGGCGAGATCGGCCGCGCCCAGGCCGCCCAGGCTTACGCCGCCGGCATCGAACCCACGGTGGATATGAACCCGATATTGCTCAAACCGGAGGCCGATTTGCACAGCCAGGTGATCATTCACGGCCAGGTGTGGGATTCGATTTCAGCCCGAGGTTACTACGAGCGGCGCAGCCATCTCTGGCAGGCCGTCACTCACAGCCTGGACGGCTTGAAGGAGCGTTTTGAGC
>CAZQLE010000316.1:0-2974 GCA_964593905.1 uncultured Anaerolineaceae bacterium
GAGCACACCCTTCAGCGTGTGATAGATCTCAGCACCCCAGCGCAGACCTTCGGCAAAGGTGGGAGCGCCAAAGGGCATGACCATGAATTCCTGTGCATCGGTCGACTGCCAGCCAGTGTGTGCGCCGCCGTTGAGGATGTTCATCATCGGCACGGGCAGAACATGAGAATAGACGCCGCCCAGATAGCGGTAAAGAGGCATGCTCAACGAGTTTGCCGCCGCTTTGGCAACTGCCAGTGAAGTGCCCAGAATGGCATTCGCGCCCAGCTTCGATTTGTTCGGGGTGCCATCGAGGTCGAGCATCATCATGTCGATGGCTTTCTGTTCGAAGGCGTCCCAACCCACCAGCGCTTCGGCCAGGGTGTTGTTGACGTTTTCGACCGCTTTGGTCGTGCCCTTGCCCAGATAGCGTGATTTATCACCATCGCGCATTTCCAGGGCTTCGTGCACACCGGTCGAGGCGCCAGAGGGCACCATGGCGGTGCCATAGCTGCCATCGGCCAGAACAACTTCTACTTCCACGGTGGGGTTGCCGCGGGAATCCAGAACTTCAAATGCTGAAATTGACTCAATCGTTGTATCCATCTCTACCTCGCGAAATTGAATTTGAAAAGGTGGTTTCTCACCTTAATGAGCAATTGGGGGAACCTGTCAAGATTAGTATAACCCTGTTTCTGGTTTCACGCCAAGTGGCTTTCGGTCTTAATTCCGGCCCGTTCGGCCGCAGCACGCACAAAAGCGGTGAACAAAGGGTGCGGACGATTGGGGCGGGAGAGAAACTCGGGGTGGAACTGGGTGCCCAGCATAAAGGGATGATCCTTCAGTTCAACAATCTCCACCAGTTTTCCATCTGGCGACAGACCTGAAAAGACCATGCCGTGAGATTGGAAATCGGCACGGAAATCATTGTTAAATTCATAGCGGTGGCGGTGGCGTTCTTCCACCTCCTGCTTGCCATACGCCGCGGCGGCAATCGTCCCGGCTTGAAGCTGGCAGGGGTACAACCCCAGGCGCATTGTCCCGCCCATATCGCTGATATTAAGCTGATCGGGCATAAGATCAATGACCGGGTAGCGGGTTTTGCGGTCAAACTCGGTTGAATTAGCATCATCCGACTGGTAAATGCTGCGTGCAAACTCAATGCTCATCAATTGCATGCCCAGACACAACCCAAAACAGGGCACATTTTCGGTGCGCGCATAGCGAATGGCCTGAATCTTTCCTTCGGTGCCGCGGCTGCCAAAACCACCCGGAATCAACACCCCGTCCGATTCTTTAACCTGCTCCCAGCCGCGGCCTTTTTCAATATCAGAAGAATGCACCCAGTTGATTTCCATCTCCACACCCAGATGCAGTGCAGCATGTTTCAACGCTTCCCGCACGCTCATATAGGCATCGTGCAATTCAACATACTTGCCCACCAGGGCAACCTTCACCACCGGCTTGGGCCGCAGGGTCTCTTTGACCAGGGCTTCCCAGGCGCTCCAATCGGGTTTTTGCCGCTCTTCCAACCCCAGGCGTCCCAGAATATAACCGGCAATATTGGATTTTTCCAACAGCAGCGGCACTTCGTAGAGCACCGCGGTCGTTTCCATGGGGATCACCGCCCGTTTGTCCACGTCACAGAACAGGGCAATTTTCTCGCTCAGGCCTTCATCCACCGGGTGATCAGAGCGGGCCACAATTACATCCGGCGAAATACCAATCGAGCGCAGTTCGCGCACCGAGTGTTGGGTGGGCTTGGTTTTTAATTCGCCGGTGGCGCCAATATAAGGCAGCCAGGTCACATGAATATACAGGGTGTTTTCGCGCCCCAGAGTGCTGCGCAACTGGCGCAGCGCCTCGAGAAACGGTTGTGATTCAATGTCACCCACCGTGCCGCCCACCTCAATTAGCACAATCTCGGCGCCCGTATCTTTGGCAACCTGACCGATGCGCCGCTTGATCTCATTGGTGATATGCGGAATCACCTGAATGGTGCCGCCCAGATAATCGCCGTGCCGTTCTTTGTTAATCACCTCAGAATAGACCTGCCCGGTGGTGATATTGCAAACCCGTGAAAGGCGAATATCAATGAAGCGTTCATAATGCCCCAGGTCAAGGTCGGTCTCGGCGCCGTCATCCAGAACAAAAACCTCGCCATGTTGATAGGGGCTCATCGTCCCCGGATCCACGTTGATATAGGGGTCCAGTTTTTGAACGGCGACTTTAAAGCCGCGTTCTTTGAGTAAACGGCCCAGCGCGGCGGCGGTAACGCCCTTGCCAACCGAGCTTACAACACCGCCGGTAAAGAAAATATATTTGGTCGCTGCCATCGGGTAAATCCTCCTAACACAAAGTACAGAGTTGAATAATAACAAAGAAACAGGGAGGGCCGATTATTCGGCGCCTCCCCGTTGAAACGGTCAGGTGGTAAGGGTTTGGGTTCGCTGCGGGTAAAAAATCAAGGTCTATCTCACCAAAACACAGTTTGAATTCAACTTATAGAGTTTACCATAAAAAATTTGAAACGGGTCAGCGATCTTGGAAAGTTCCCCAGAAAATTACCGTGCCATGCTTTGCATTCCTCACCCCAACACAAAAAAGCCCTGGGGGAGTCCCAGGGCTTAATTTTCTTACGCCGCTGAAATTATTCGGGTGATCATGAAAGTCCCGGTTGCGCTTAAACGCTGCCGATGGAAAATCTACCGGTTTAAAACGTCAGGCCAGTACACTCCCGAATTCCAGTGCCGGGAAAATTACGATTGACGTTCTTTGTTAACCAGCGTGCGGGCGAAGATATCTTCAGCCTCAACCGAAGCAGCCGTCTTGGATTTCTTGGATTTGTCATCCTGCTGCTTGCGGGTTTTGGCTTTTTCCATTGCTTCGCGGATCGCGATTTCCATGGCGGTCGGTTCGGCTTCAGCCGGGGTGCCGTCATTGAATTCAAACGAGTAATCTGCATTCAGATTCTCGCGCTGTTTGCGATTGCTGG
>CAZQLE010000317.1:0-2159 GCA_964593905.1 uncultured Anaerolineaceae bacterium
AGCGGCTAACAGGCCAATGACCAGCCGGTCGGGGGCATTGCGGCGGCGTTTTGCCATTTGAAGTTGATTACGAGCCATAGTTTTTTTCTACCATTTGCGCTGAGCCAAATATTTGGATGGCCTCAAGGTTGCAAGAATAATTCCAGGGTGGCGACCAAAAAAGTATGGGTCAGGCATTTTTTTGTTTTTTAAGATGGGTGATGCAAATTATTGCATGTCGGGCGGGGGCACTGGCAAATCGTCCTGCGATATTGCCGCCCATTTATCGCCTTCGTCAATTAACATGACCGGGATCTTGTCGACGATGGGGTATTTTCGGCCGCAATCGCGACAAACCAGCCAACTGTCTTTTATCAGGTCCAGCAGACCGGGGGTTTGGCGCACGCAAGCCGGGCATCTTAAGATTTCTAGAAGTTCAGCGCTAATCATCGATCCTCCGATTTTGACAATTGTACCACATTACTCCTCCGCGTTTTCTTCGTCGGCGGGCGGCATACCCTCTGTGCCGGGGCCGTATTCATAGATCGCCCGCCAGGGTTCATAATGGGTTTTGAACACATCCTGCAAATAAACCTGATCATTGCGGTACACCGTGCGGTTAACGGTCACATCGGCGCCGTCAGCGGCCCAGTCCACCTGTTTTACTTCGCCGTTTGCCAGGTCGGGGTTTTCACGGTAGAGGTTTTTGGGCGCTTCCACCACATCCACCGGCCCGGTATTTGACCATTCAATCCGGCGGTTGTCGCGGGTTGAATAGAATTTCCAGGTGATGCTGGAGGCGGAGGGGTTGACATAGGTCTCCATCAAAAGCCAGTGGGGCGTGTCGTTGGTGAATTTAAAATCCACCAGGGGAACAAAAACGGTGGCATCCAACCCGGCCAGGTTGGGGTCCACCCGGTTGCCGGCCACTTTCTCATAATAGTAGACCCGGTAGGCGTGCGCGTGGCGCTCATTAATTGGGAAGCCGGCAAAGAAGGCCGTGCGGAAGAGCGTGGTGCTTACCTGGCAGACCCCGCCGCCGACGCCTTTGATGGTCTGCCCACCGAGGATGATCAGCGCTTCGGCATAGCCGTTATCGAGGCTGATGTCTCCCATGGCATTTGCCATCGAGAAGGTCTCGCCGGGGGCAACCAGCAAGCCGTGAAAACGACCTGCGGCGGCGCTGATATTCTGCACGCGCTCGCTGCTCGAACCGTAATAATAAGAGGTTTCGGCGTGAACCAGTTCGGTGATGCCCAGTTGTTCGCCGGTCATCTGGTCGTTGATCTCGGGTTCTTGCAGATCCAGCTCAAGCGCGATGTTGTGGCTCCCGGCGGTCAGCTCAGATAACATTCGCTCGGCGCTTTTCTCAATATTCAATTTACGCCCGATGATCGAAGCCTGAATGGGCTCGAGCAGACGGGTATCATCATTAAAGATAAAGCGCGCGTTTTGCGCCTCCACATGGATCTTTGGCGCAAGCTCAGAGAGGTAAGCATATAACATTACCCGGTTGAGCGCGATTTCATATTTTGTCGTCCCGTTTTCGCTCTGGGGGGCAAACATTAACATGGGCGCCAGTGTTTCGGGCGCAATTTCCCACGGGCCGGGGGCGTCGGCCTGGCCTTCAGGCAGTCTCAGGGTCAGCGGGGCGCTTAAAATCTGGCGGGCCAGCGCCGCCTGGGCAGAAACATCTTCGACCACCGGGCGGGTTTCATCAATGACCAGCGGGACGATGCCATTGGAAAGGGTTTTAACCTGCGCTTGCAGCAGGGCCAGCGTGGCGGGTACATCCACCATCCGGCCAATTTGACCCTGTTGGATCATCACTTCGGTACCCTGAATGGTCAGGCGCGGCTCTATGACCGGCTGATTGATCTGTTCTGCGAGGGTGGTGAGGTAGCGTTGCGTCATGCGCTCATCCAAAACCAGGTCGGGCCCCAGATTGCGCCCGCTGGTGAAGGCGGCAAATTGATCACTGAGGCGGGCGAAAATGCTCCTGCTGCGCCCAAGTTGAAATGCCGAACGAGCCGAGCCCTGCGGGTCGAGCACCAGGCCAAGTTGCAGCGGGGTGACCGTCCAGGTGCGGCTGCCGTCTTGCAGGGTGAGTGCACCCTGTTGCGGGTAGGGGATTTCGGCCGAAATTTTATCGGCGGCCTCGGCAGGCGACAGCCCGCCCA
>CAZQLE010000317.1:2169-2953 GCA_964593905.1 uncultured Anaerolineaceae bacterium
GGAAAAATGCGGCCAATAAAGATGAGCTGAAACAGCAAAACCGCCATTACCAGACCCGCAAAAAAGAGGATAAAACCGGAAAACACTGCGGTAAGCAGTTGTTCCAGTGTGGCCGGGCTTTTGCGCCGGCGAGAAGGCATCACTATAGAAGAACGCATATCGCGATTATACCCTCAAACCTGACCCTGAAATGAGTTGAATAACACTGTCTGTGTCCGATTTGTTGTATACAGATGCAAGGTCTTTGCCATCTGGGGCTGTCATTTAAGCTTGCAACCGCGCGGTTTTGCACGGCAGTGGGGACGGGAAGGGCCGAAATTAGACATTCTCAAGAAAAGACGAAGATGAGCCCGAGAAGTTCCAGCAAGAATGGAGCAATTTTAAAAATTGGTCACCAAATCCCTTGACACGATCTTTGAAATGCATATAATTCAATCCGCTCGACCAAACGAACTGCGCAAGCAGATCGTCTGACAAACGAAGAAGGCTGAAAAGCGAACGAGGCCCTGAGAGAACGACTTGAAAACAAATCGAAAATCTCCGGGAAATACCCTTGACAAGAAAAAGAAACGGGTATAAGATAGTGACCTCGCAAGTGAAACAGCATCGCCTCGTCCGGAACAACCGGGCAGACGGATGAAAACAGCACACACCACCAACGGCAAGAGCAACAAGCCAGGTCGAAAGACCATTGCGGGATAACAAAGCCGATGTGATCGAAAAGATAAGCATCGGGATTTTTTATCGAGTGGTGTAAAGAAGCGGAACCTTAACAATTGAAGAG
>CAZQLE010000318.1:0-2941 GCA_964593905.1 uncultured Anaerolineaceae bacterium
GCCCCCGCCCCCGACCGGCCGGGTTACTACGCTCTGGAGCATTTCGGCCAGCTCCCCGCCCTGCTCGAACGCCTGGAACAACAACCCGGTTAGGGCGCGCCGTCTTCCAAAAATACCAACCCCGGAGACCCATATGACCACAACCATCGACCAAAACCACTTTACCCAACAGCTCTTCGCCATCCTCGCCGAGACCTTTGAAACCCATTACGGCATCTTCCTCGATAAAGACACCTCACTGTTCAACACCCTGGCCGAGATCAGCGCAGATGAAGCCTCCCGGCCCGTCGGCGGGCAATGCGCCACACTGGCCGCCCAGGTGGCCCATGTCCAATTCTATCTTGAGGTCATGGAAAAATATTTGCTCAACCAACCCACCGGCAAAGTGGACTGGGGCGAGATCTGGCGCACGGTGGGTCGGGTGACCCCCGCAGAGTGGAGCGCACTGCAAGAACAGCTCCAACAAACCTACCGGCATATCCACACCCTGCTGCACGAACTGCCCGATTGGAATAACGAAAACGCCATCGGCGGGGCCATGGCCATGGTGGTGCACAGCGCATATCATCTGGGTGAAATTCGCCAGGCGCTGTGTACCCTGAAAACGCAGCACAGCGGGTGAGATGCCCCCCTGCCCCCACAACCGGGTGGCCCAAAAAACCTTCACACAATCTTCATGGTTTCTTCACTTCAGCTTCAAACCGTTCTCCTAAAATCAATTTACCCGCCCTGCCGGGAAAAAATCAGTTTGGGAGAATGCCATGCAAGCTTTTTTCAGGCGAACCGCTGCCCGCTTGCGCCATCAAATCTGGATCCGGCGCATCGTACAGATCTTTTTCTTTGCCCTCATTGCGCTCATCGCTGTTAACCACGGCCTGGCCGAATCAGGCCGGGGCATTCCGCTGCTCTCCAGCGCATCGCTGCACGCGCTGTGCCCCTTTGGCGGGGTGACAACCATCTACCAGTACGCCACCACCGGGACCTTTGTCCAGAAGATCCACGAATCGGCCTTCATTCTGATGGTGATCGGCTTCTTGCTGGCGGTCTTGTTTGGGCCGGTGTTCTGCGGCTGGGTCTGCCCGCTGGGAACCGTGCAAGAATGGGTGGCCGGGCTGGGACGCAGGCTGTTTAAAAAGCGTCGCTACAATCACTTTATCCCGGCCAGGGTCGACCGCGTGCTGCGCTATACCCGCTATCTGGTGCTGGCCTGGGTGATCTATATGACCGCCGTCAGCGGCACGCTTATCTTCGCCGAGATCGACCCCTACTTCGCCCTGTTCAACTTCTGGAGCAGTGAAGTCGCCGTGGGCGGGCTGGTGGTGCTGGGCCTCACCCTGGCCGCTTCGTTGTTTGTCGAACGCCCGTGGTGCAAATATGCCTGTCCCTACGGCGCCGTGCTGGGGTTAAGCAACCTGTTCCGCGTCTTCTCCATCCGCCGCTCGGCCCCCACCTGCAAACTGGATGGGGCTTGTGACATCACCTGCCCGATGAACATCAATGTCAGCGCCCAAACAACCGTGCGCGATCACCAGTGCATCTCGTGCCTCGAATGCACCTCTGAGGCGCGCTGCCCGGTGGCCGCCACAGTGGTCTTTGCCACAGCCGCCCCCGCAACCGGGGCCAAAATTGCCGGAGGAAAATAAGATGAAACTCACCTCAGCGCCCCTGGCGATAATTATTGTGGCCGTTTTGTTTGGCGGCATCGGCCTGACCAGCGCCTTAAACTGGTGGCAGACCGAATCGAGCAAGGTCCCGGCGGTTTACACCACCGGCGAGGCCGCCGGGCAGTATAACCCGGCCGATATCCGCGGTTCCTACACCTTTGGCGAGGTCAGCGATCTGTTCGCCATCCCGCTGGCAGACCTGCAAACCGCCTTCCGCATCCCGGCCGGCGTCAACCCGGCGCTCTACCCGCTAAAGTCGCTCGAAGAGCAGTTCGCCGGCCTGCCGCAGGAGATTGGCACCGGCTCGGTGCGCCTGTTTGTCGCTTTTTATAAAGGGCTGCCCTACGAACTTGATTCTGCCGAAGATACCTATCTGCTGCCCGAAGCGGTCGAAATTCTGCAAAACCAGGGCCGGCTGCTGCCCGGTCAGGCCGAGTATCTGGGCGGGCATATCGTCCCCGCAGACGGGGCAACTGCACCTGCGGCCATAACCACACCGGCGATCGCCGCAGACGCGACCCCGGCTGCCACCGAACACATCGCCCCAGAGCGAACTGTTACCGGCAAAACCACCTTCGGCGAGCTGCTGGGCTGGGGCGTGACGCAGCAGAAAATCGAAGAGATCCTGGGTGGGCCCATGCCCGCCCCGCAAACGGTGATCAAAGACCACCTCGCCGCGCAGGGGTTGGAGTTCTCCACGCTCAAGGGGCTCTTACAGGCCGAGATCAAGTGAGGATAGGCCATATGAAAAGCAGGCAAACCGTGTAATCTAAAAAGAGCTGCCCGGCCGCTTCAGGGTGCTGCGCAGCTCTTTTTGTTTTTTCGCCCATTTCCAAAAAACCAGATTCCCTCTTGTATTCTTCTTCCTTAAATAGTATATTTGTTCTATGAAACAAATTTACAGGGCGGATGAAGAACGCTGCCCTCAGCCTTGATGGAAAGGAATCGGTTATGATCGAGTTTGAACTGGAAACAGCCGTCGCACCCAGTCTGCGGCCTGAACCCGAGATACTCCGGCTGCCCGATTTATGCCTGGCCGGGCTTGAGATCGACGGCGATGCCCGCAACCAGGAGATTAACACCCTGTGGGAGGCCTTTCTGCCGCGGATGCCGGAGCTGATCTCTGAGGCAGAAACCTGCGTGACCTTTGGCGTCTATGACCCGCATTCGCTCCTGCCCCGCCACCGCTTCACCTATCTCAGCGGGGTGCAGGTCAACCCCGGCGCCCCGCTGCCCCAGGGGATGTCGTGCTGGTATATCTCGGCCCAGATCTATGC
>CAZQLE010000319.1:0-2928 GCA_964593905.1 uncultured Anaerolineaceae bacterium
GGGTGGGGGTGTATCGTGCGGTGGGGCTGACCTTTGTCGCGGCAGATGTGCTTTGCGAAACCGGAGCCGGGGTCAACGCTACTGTTGCCGGGGCTGTGGTTTCGGTGCTGCTCGGCGCTGCGGGCAGGTTCGGCAGCGGCGGAATGCCGCCTTCGATAAACGAAAGCGAGAGCGCGCTGAACACGATTACGACCATGATCAACGCAGATCCCAAGCCGTTTGCCAGCTCACGCCAGAACTTCATCCCCGCGCGGCTCCTTCCGTTTTGGTCTGATCCGGGGCCGGCAGCAGCAGGCTAAAGGTATTGCCGCCGCCGGGGGTGGCATCGCTCCAGAAGCGCCCGCCGTGGGCTTCCACCAGGGTGCGTGCCTGGCTCAGGCCGGCCGGGTCGTGGGCGGCTTCCTGGCCCGCGACATTGTCTTCTGCTGCCGCGGCCGGTTTGCCGCTGTCGCTTACCTGCACCAGCAGATAACTGTGCCGGGCATCATCCTGTTCCACTGCGGCGCGCAGGCGAATGCTGCTTTCTTTGGGTGAAACAGCGCCGGCATTGTGCAGCAGGTGCACAAAAACCTGCTGCATGGCCGCTTCATCGGCATGCAGCGGGGGCAAATCTTCGGGGATATCAATCAGCAGGTTAACATCTTTTTCGGCCAGCAGCGCGCCGGCTTCTTGCAGGGCATTGTCGATGACATCGCTGAGGTTTAACCACTGCGGGGTTAACGACATGGCCTGATACGAGCCATCGGCGGCGTGCAGCAGGTCATCCAGCAGGGTGTTGATCTCGACCGTCGAATATTTGATGCGCTCGATGAATTTACGCTGCAAATTGCTGAGCAGACCGGGCATTTCAGAATTGACCAGATCGACATAGGCCAGAATGGAAGATACTGGCTGGCGGATATCTTTGGCAATTTCAAGACAGGTCTGTGAAAACGCTGCGTGGTTGTCTGCGGCGCTAGGCTGCTGCATCTCAAGCGCGAGAATCTTCATATTAGCGCCGGCCAGTGCATTTTGCAGATGGGCAATTTCTTCCAGCGCCAGGCGCAATTCGCCTTCCAGTTCTGCGTCGGTGGGCGCCGTTTGCACCCCGGCAGTTTGCACCCGGCTGAGTTCTTGCTCCAACTGACGGATGGTGATCTGAGATTCTTCTTGCAGCGCATTAAACTGGTCTTGCAGTGCGCGCAGCGGAACCTCAAGATCGGGCTGATTTTCGGCGAGAACATTTTCAACGACTGCGGCTTGAACTTCTGGTTCGGGGCGGGTTTTTTGCGCCGGGGTTTGTTCGGCAGAGCGCAGCAGCCGTACCAAAGGCTCGGTGACCGAGATCAAATAGGTCTGGTCTTCAGTGGTCCATACCCGGTTTGAATAGGGAGCCAGCAAGATCAGCCCGCCATAAATATCCTGCGAGCTGAGCGCCAGTGGCAGATACAGCAGGTTGCCGACCCGTTCCAACCCGACAATGTTGGCCAGAGCGGCGAGATCGGGCGTGCTGGCCTGGGTGGTAACGTTTAGACGCAGCGGGCGGGCGCGTTGAATGGCCCCGGCCAGGGCGGGGGCAGCTTCATTGGGCAGAATTGCCCCCGAGAGCTCTTCTTCACGGATCATATCAAAGCCACCGCGGATGATAAAGTCACGCGAATAAGAGGGGGCCGCCACCAGGTAACACATATCTGCCAGCATGGTTTGCGCCACGGCGCGCGAAACCACCGCGGGCAGAGCGGTGGAGTTGGGCTCATTGGCTACATTTAACCAGGCATACACCGCCCGTGCGTCCGCCGTGTAACGGCGGCGCTCGACAGACGGCGCGCCGGCTTCAACGAGCGGGGGCGCCTGTTGTAAGAAGCGGTGAATTAAAGCGGGTAACAGCGGAAAAGCACAAAGCTGGGCCAAACGCAGCGCAGCAGCGTAGCTGCTGGTTTGATCGGCGGTCAGCAAATGCACGGTGGTTCCGATCGCGATCAACACAAAAAAGGCGGTTCCGGTGCCCCAACCTTCACTGCGCCGGTATAGCAGCCAACCGGCAGCCGCAAGGGCAATGACCCCAATTGCGCCGTGCCAGACCCGGTCATATCCCAGGTTGTTAAAGGCGATGCCGGTCGGTTGTGTTGACCAACCCGAATACGATACCAGCGCAAAAATCACCACACCCAGGCTGAGCAGCAAATTGAGCAGATCTGCTTTTCGGTCCTGCCTGGGAAAACACCACAACCAGGCCGCCCAGATCAGGCTCAGGGCCGTCACGGCCCGGTCTAACACCGGGGCAAAGGCCTGCAGGGTTGCCACGTTTTGCCAGGCCAACCCGCTGCTTAAAAAAAGCACAAGTTGCCCGGTTAAAATCCAGATCAAACCACTGGACGTTCGACGGGGTGAGGGTATTTGTCCGCTGCGGCCGGCGGCAAGGCTGGCCTGTAAGGCGACGACCACCGAAAAGGCGATAACCAGGTAGTAGATTAAATTTCCCGGCGCGGTGGTGAGAATGTTGAAGATTTGCGCGAAAAATTGGTCCATGCTCTCCAATCCCTATTCAGTCATTATAGCACGGTCAAAACCGGAGACGTTAACATAAAATGGGGGCGGTTTTCAGTTTATACGCCGGGGCGGGTGTGCCGCTGCCCACGTGGGCAGGGGTTCTTCGCGCTCTGCGCGCCGCTGGCGTCGCTAGTGCTCCTTCAGAATGACACGTGCTTTCGTTAATGTGTCATTCTGCCCGTCTGGGCGTAACGCATCGCCCTCCCTCAAAACAGGTCAACCCACCGCCTGCGCCCGTGTGACGGGTGACATCTGCCACAGGTCAGGTTGCAAGAGCCATTCCACCACTCACCCGGCCGGAGAAGCGAAAAAATCGGCAAAGCAAAACCATTGACAAAATATCGACTTGGAGTAAAATACACTCGTGCTGAAAAACAGCATGAACTGCCGAAGTGGCGG
>CAZQLE010000320.1:0-2924 GCA_964593905.1 uncultured Anaerolineaceae bacterium
CAGAAAGGTCGACTTACCACACCCGGAGGGACCGACGATTGAGACAAACTCATTCTCTGCTGCATAAAGATTGAGTTGTTGGATGGCCTGCAGCTTTTCTCCCTGTTTGTCCACAAAGGTTTTTTCAATCTGACATGCCTGTAAGGTCAGGCGAGGGAGTTCGCTCATAATATCCTGCCTTGATCCTGCACCATCCAGGGGAAGAATTTTTTATAACCAACCTTAAACAGCATATCGGTGATTAACCCCAGCGCACCGATGACCAGAATGCCCAGAATAATGGCTTCGGTATCTAAAAAACGTTGGGCGCGCATAATGCGATACCCCAGGCCGCCGTTGGCGGCGACCAGTTCGGCAACTACCAGGTAAGTCCAGGCCCAGCCCAGGGTGATGCGAAAAGTATCCCATACTCCGGGGAGGGCGCTGCGAAGGACAACATCGGTCAAAATTTCTTGCTTTGAAAGCCCCAGTGTCTTGCTGACTTGAATAAGGTCCTGCGGCACGTTTTTGACATTATCCATAATCAGCAATACTTCTTGAAAAAATGTGCCAATAAACAGGATGAGAAATTTTTGGCTATCGCCAACCCCGACCCATAAAATGGTCAATGGGATAAATGCAACCGCCGGCATATAGCGAACCAGATCGATGAAAGGTTCAAATGCATCTTCAAAAAGCCGAAAATTTCCCATCAAAATGCCGAGCGGCACGGCCAGCAGGGTGGAAACAAACCATCCGATCGAAATTCGATAGATGCTGACGACTGCGTCTTGAAACAATATTCCCTCGCTGATCTGGCGGATCAGTTCAACCCAGACGGCTTGCGGCGTGGGCAAGAAAAACTCTGGCACCAGTTTCAGGTTTGTTAAGGTGAACCAGGCAATAAAAAAGACGGCAAAAAAAGTGATGCTGGCTGCCAGACCATATTTGCGAGGTATCGGTTCGCGCAGGTTGAGGAGACGCGGCGTGCGCCGCGCCTCCTGATTTGAAAAGGAATGGGTGCGAGAATACTCTTGCATCGGGTTACTTCGGCAGACCCGTGTTCAGCAGGGTTTCAATATCCGGGGCCTTTTCAAGCAAGCCCATCTGGATGGCGGCAGCGATCACATCTGTGAGCGTTTGCGGAAAATCGGCGGTCTGTTTTTGCTGATAATCGGCTGAGGTGTAAAATTCGACACCATCAAAAGCCGTGGCGAGGTCTTCGGGTTCGCTGCCGACGGCGCGGGCAATGATGGCTTTGGCTTCTTCAGGGTTAGATTTGTAGAAGGCCAGGGCTTCATCCCAGACCTTTAATAAGTTTGCGGCCGCTTCAGGCTGTTCCTTAAGGAAAGATGCCGGGAAGACAAACACATCCGAGATCAGACCCTTGCGTTCTGCTGCGGTGTATAACACCTGGAAGCCATCTTTTCCAACCACGGCTTCGGTAATATAAGGCTCATAGGTTACTGCGGCGTCCACCTGACCGCTGATCAGCGCCAGACCGGCATCCGAAGCCGGCATCGGGACAGGTTCGATATCGGCCAGGGTCATCCCGTTTTGGGTCAGGGCGTAATTGAGCAGCAGGTCACTGGTGGTGCCTTCTTCGTAGGCGACTTTCTTGCCCTTAAGATCGGTGATGGAGGCGATACCGCTGGTGGAAAGGATCGCATCTGCCTGCAGGGAGGCGTCTTCCAGTAAGGCAATGCGAACATCCAGGCCGTTTGAGAATAACTTCAAGGCAGTGTGGGTGGCCAGATTTGCGGCTTCCATTTTTCCCGAGGCCAGGGCGGCGTTAACATCTTGATCTTGCGAGAAATTGATCAGTTCGACCGACAGCCCATAGGCGTCGAACATCTTCTTTTCCTGGGCAATATACCAGGGGCCATAGCCGATCCAGGGCTGGGTGCCAATGCGCACCTGCACTGGTTCTTCGGCTGCCGGCGCGGCGGGGGCGCTGCAACCGGTTAACAACAGGCTGAACAGCACGCTGACAATTAGAAAATTGCGGGCGATCCAATTTATGCGTTTCATTTTTTTCTCCTTTGAATGAATTAAGAAATGGATGATGTATAACGCGCCTCGGCAGAACGGGCATGGGCATCCAGCCCTTCCATGCGGGCAATAACCGCTGATGTCTTTGCAACTTCAACAGCATTCTGTGGCGATAAAGCTACCAGGCTGATGATGTGCATGAAATCCCATACATTTAAGGGTGAGGCAAACCGGGCCGATCCGCCGGTGGGCATCACGTGGCTGGGGCCGGCAGCATAATCGCCCAGCACTTCAAAAGATTGCTCCCCGACAAAGATTCCGCCGGCTGCCGTAATTTGTGGAATCCAGTTCCAGGGTTCTGTAACGACCAGATTGAGGTGTTCGGGACCGTACAGATTGGAAAGCTCAATTGCTTCGGAGATGCTCTGTGTAATGACCATTCCGCTGCGGTCTTCGAGTGAACGATCGAGAATGGATTGACGGCTGAAATGGGGCTCGCTGTTGATTAATTGATCAATTTGCGTGTTGACCCGATTGGCCAGGTCTCTGGATGGGGTGAGCAAAATGGCGGTTGCCAACGGATCATGCTCAGCCTGGGCGAGCAGATCTAGCGCAACCCAGTTGGGATTGGCTGAATCATCGGCGATGATTATGGTTTCGGTCGGGCCGGCCAGCGTATCGATGCCAACTGTGCCGTAAACTTGCTGTTTGGCCAGGGTGACAAACAGGTTGCCGGGGCCAAAGATTTTATCCACCGCGGCAATGGAGGATGTTCCGAAAGCCAGGGCAGCGATGGCCTGTGCGCCGCCAATGGCATACACCTCTTCAATGCCCACAATGGCGGCGGCTGCCAGGGTGACCGCAGAAATTTTGCCAGTGCTGCGATCCACTGGCGAGCAAATGGCGATCTCTTTCACCCCCGCCACCCGGGCAGGGATGGCCGACATCAGGAT
>CAZQLE010000321.1:0-2908 GCA_964593905.1 uncultured Anaerolineaceae bacterium
GCATAAGACTGCACCGGAAAACGAAGCAGCAGCGCAGCCGTAAGCAGGCCGACAATCCCCAGCCCAAACACGGCCACGTTTTCGCCGAGCATGGGCCGCCCGTCCTGAATAAAATTGACCGCGGTCTCCATGTTGGCAAAAAACACCGCCCGCTCAGGGCTCATTTCTTCCGGCACAACCAGCAGCGCAGCGGGGCTGGCGTTAAAATAATCAGCGTGCGGATGAAAAGAAAACACCCGCTTCCCCAGCCAGGCGCGATCAACCCCTGGCCCCAGCGCTGTCACCTCACCAACAAGGCAATAACCGTAAGAGAACGGATATTGAAAAGACCCCGGCAAAGCGGCAATGTTGTCATCCAGCGCCAGTTCGGCCGGCGCCTGCCCTAGAAAAACCAACCGCTCTGTACCGGTGCTGATCGCGCTGAGCTTTGTTTTCACCAACACCTGGCCCTCACCCGGCGCAGACAGCTCGCGCTCACAAATTTGCACCTCTCCCGGTGCAGTAAACCACACAGATCGTTGGATCATGGTCTCACCCCCTCGTCAATGCACCAAATACAACCCAATCTTCACCCCGCTGCTCCATCTGGGGCCGCAAAATGCGCGGCGGGGTGGACAAGTGGGCCAGGCTGCCGCTTAGCGGGGCAGTCACACCGGCCAGCCACACCGGTGCAATGGTCAACACCACCCCGTCTGCCAGCCTTTGCGCCAAAAACGAGCTGATCACCCGAATCCCACCTTCCACCATCAGGCGGCGAACGCCCTCTTTTTCCAGCGTGCGCAGCACAAATTGCAAATCCAATTTGCCATCCAAACCGGCAGGCGCCGTATAAATGGTTGCTCCGGCCTGCACCAGCGCCTTAAACCGATCGGGCGGCGCATCCGGCCGGGTAAATATCCAGGGCTTACGATCCTCACGCCGCAGCACTCTGGCATCTGTAGACAGCTCAAGGCGGGGGTCCAGAATCACCGGGGTCGGGCTGGGCCCGGCCGCAAGGCGCACTGTCAACTGCGGGTCGTCGATCTCAATTGTACCAATCCCCACCAGCAATGCATCACTTTGCGCGCGCAGCCAGTGGGTCAGTTTCAATGCCGCTGCGCCGCTGATCACCGTAGAAGCGCCTGCGGCGCGGGTGATGCTGCCATCCAGGCTCTGCGCATAACTGAGCAAAACCTTTATCGCCGGCTGTCGTTCGGCTGCTTTCCATTCTTCATACCACGTTTCAACTGTGTTCATTCCCTGGCTCCGCCGCCGGTTCTGTGCTGAGGTTGAGGTTCAAAATATGACGCATTCGTTGTGCTTTGGTGATCAGATAATGCATGTTATCGGGGTAAATGGTTGGCAGGATCGGAATCCTTTCCTCAACCGGAATTCCAGAAGCAACCAGGTCTGCAATTTTATCGGGGTTATTGGTCAACAACCGCACCGATCGCACGCCCTGATCTTTGAGAATGGCGGCCGCCATCGAATAATCACGAGTATCCGCCGGGTGCCCCAGCGCCAGATTGGCATCCAGCGTGTCCAGCCCCTCATCCTGCAGGTTATAGGCGCGCAATTTTTCCATCAGGCCAATTCCCCGCCCTTCCTGGCGCAGATAAATTACAATGCCGCAGTTTTCCAGGGCAATCATTTCCATCGCCCGCTCAAGCTGCTCGCCGCAGTCGCAACGCCGCGAACCCAGCACATCGCCGGTAAAACATTCTGAATGGACGCGCGTCAACACCGAACGCTTTTCCCAGATATCACCCCGGACCAGAGCCAGGTGCTCTTTCTGATCCAGGTTATTGGTATAGAGACACAAATAGAACTCACCCGAGGCCGTCGGCACACGCGCACATACTTCACGATGGAGAAGTATTTTTTTCATCATTTTCTGCTACCTTTCTACAATATAAGGCAGTGAAGCAGCCAGTTTCAGCAAATTACCGGGGTTGCCACCCATGCGCGAAAGATCATTCGCCAAAGCACAGCGCGGGCAAAGACCCTCAGCGCAAATTGTGCTCAACAGCCCGCCAAAGCGGCCCCCCTCCTCACAAGCGGGATGACAGGATGCGACCCGGTTTAATTAAAACCTGAAATGCATCAAGGACGCTTTCGGAACAACAGAATCACCAGCAGCACCTCGATGGCCTTGTCGGCATACCCCAGCGCGCCGCGCGAACCAAAGGCCACCCAGGCCCCAATGGTCACCAGCGTGAACAAAATCAACGCCAGCCGCACCAGACGCCGATAAGGCTGCAGAAAGCCAATTGGCAGATACAGCAACCCGAGCAAACCAAGATACCCAATTCCATTCAAAGTGAATAAAACATCCACCCGACCCATTGGCACACTCAGGTAAAAATGGATTAACGCCGTGGCAATGGTCAGTAAAATGATCCCAACGGATACCCAACGCTGAGAAGTGTTATTTTCGTTCATTTTCTTTCCTCCTTAGGCTCTAGATTTGGAGTAGCCCACACCGACCGGGCGGTTGCCGCACCGATCCATAACCCAAACACGCCGATGACAATATCGCGTGCACGAATCACAAGGCTGATGGAAAGACCGGCCGCAGCAGAATACCCCAGCGCTGTCAGCGCCGCAGCCTGGCCCGCTTCCAAAGCGCCAATTCCACCCGGCAGCGGCAGCAAAAATGCCACCCTGGCCGCCGTCAGCCCCACCACCCCCTGCACCAGAGAAACGTCATAGCCCAGAAAACGCAGCAGCAGTACATATTCTGCAATTACAACCAGCCAGGTTAATAGCGACAGGACCAGAATTTGCTGCAAGGTGCGCGGTGATTGCCGCATAAACTGCGACATTTTTTCTTCCGCATCTTGAACCACCCCGGTGAGCGCCCACACCCGGTTACGGCGGTCAAGGCGGGTGTTCATCCAGCGGAACAGACCGGTGACCGGAGATTTTT
>CAZQLE010000322.1:0-2899 GCA_964593905.1 uncultured Anaerolineaceae bacterium
ATTGGGGACTGGCGCTGTGGCGGTGGCTGTAAGCGCCGCCTCAGTCAGCCGTGCTTCAACCGTTTTGGCTGCTTCGGTTAATAAATTGTCGGTTGGAACGGCTTTACCCCCGGGGCGTTCTTTGCTGGGTAAGTTGCAGGCAGTAAGGACCAGCAAGAAAATACTCAACAGCACAGTGATTAAGATCCATTTTTTTGTGGACATAGGTTCTCTCCTCCAGATTCTCGGCAGGGTGGCGAAATGGCAATCTTTGTTACTTGAACCCATCTCGGTTAACTGCCCGCGCGTTATCGTCCGTTTTATTGTGCAAAATCAGTGCCAGTTTGTCAGTGTGGTGCCATTTTGAGAAATTTGAGCATAAATCCCCACAGCCAGAGCAGTTCTGCCAATTTTACGATATACCATATAACGATTTCTGGGTTGAAAAGTTCCGCTGGCCGTTGTGTTTTGAACCACAATTACTTTACCAGCGCCGACAGCCGTTTAAAACGGTCTGTGCCGGCGGCTTCCAGCATTCCAAACAGAAAGATCTCACTGGTTCCAATGGTCATGCCGGCCTGTTTCATTAAATCCAGGCCAATCTTCCAATCCAGCTTCTTGCGACTGGCCACGGCATCTGCCGCGATCAGAACGCGATGACCCGCCTGGTGCAAGGCAAAAGCCGTTTGCAGCACGCATACATGGGCTTCAATTCCGCACAGGATGATATCTTTGGGGCCGTCTGACAGAGGGTGTTGAAACGCGGGAACGGCGTAGGCGTTGAAGACCACCTTCTCGATGGCAGAGACGCCGGGCAGCAGGGCGCGCAGATCGGGCGCGGTGGGGCCTAGCCCGCGCGGATATTGTTCGGTGAGCAATACCGGAAAACCAAATTCTTGCGCGGTGGTGGTAAGCGCAGCGGCGGCTTTGATGAGCGCATCACGGGTCGGGGTGGGAATGGCGGCCAGAAGGCGCTCTTGAATATCGACCAGCGCGAGAACGGTACGGGCAGGATCGGGTGCAAAAGGTTTCATGTCTCTCATTTTGCCATAATCGCCCGGGTTTCACAACATAGAATATTGGGAACGGCGCGTCTTATACCAAAAGCCTCTGCTGCAATTTGCCTGGCGCGCAGTGATGCTATAATTTTTGCATGAACATTCTCTTTGCAAAACCCCTGTCTTCTCTGCTCCGCAGTCTGTTGGCTGCGGTTTTGTTATTAAGCCTCACGGCCTGTCTTTCACCGGTGCAGGAAAAAACCGCCCCCGCGCTTCAACCAGTGCTTGAAACGCTTCAGAAAACGCTGCCCGTGCCTGAGATTGAAGCGGGCGGCTCGCCGTTTACGGTGTTTTTTACCGACCCGACTTCGGCTGAAGCGCGCAGCCGCCAGAATGGAATGGATTTTGAGATCATCGACGCCATCGACCAGGCCCGGTCAACCATTGATGTTGCGGTGCTGAACTTTAATTTGCGCTATGTCGCCAATGCGTTAATCGATGCCCACCGGCGCGGGGTGCAGGTGCGGGTGGTGGTCGATAACCAGTATCTGGAACGAAATGTGCCCCGCCAATTAATGGAGGCTGGAATTGATCTGATCGGCGACCTTGACCGCGACCTGATGCACCATAAATTCATTGTCATCGATGGACAGGAAGTGTGGACCGGTTCAATGAATCTGACTGTGACCGGAACCTATGATGACGCCAATCATATGGTGCGCGTTGTGTCTGAAAAGATGGCCGCAGATTTTACCTGGGAATTTGAGCAGATGTTTAGCGCCGGCCGCTTTGGCGATGAAAGCACCCCCAAAGGCTGCCCATATCCGGTTTTTGACCTGGACGGCCGGCGAGTGGAAGTGCTTTTCTCGCCGGGCGATGATGCCACCCGCCGCCTGGTGGAGCTGATTGGCAGCGCACGGCAGAGTGTGAATTTTCTGGCTTTCTCGCTCACATCAGATGACCTGGCGGAAGCCTTGATCGAACGGGAGCGCGCCGGGGTTGTGGTGCAGGGGGTAATGGATGCGGAACAAGTGGTTTCCAACTATAACAGCCAGTATGAACGTCTGCTTGATGCCGGGTTGGCGGTGCGGACCGATGGGCTGGATGGGCAGATGCATCATAAAGTGTTGATCATCGATGGAAAGATGGTTGAATTTGGCTCTTTTAACTTTACCAACAGCGCTGAATTTGAGAATGATGAAAATGTGGTGATTGTGCATGACGCCGAACTGGCCGAGGCCTTCACGGCCGAATTTATGCGCATCTATCGCTCTGCTGCCGACTAATAAAATTCCCCCGATCCTGACAGGACCGGGGGAATTTTTTAGATGGGTGATTGCGTCCGTTGATCTAGCGTGGTGCGCCGTAGAGGCGCGGCTGGATGATGGCCCCCACATTGGGGTTGCTCGGGCTGTCTAAAGCGATGTTGCTGGATGTGCCAATGGTGAACACACACTGCGGGCTGCTGATCGCTTCGCTAAAGAGGTGATCGATATGGGTGATGCTGCCATCTGATGATTCGATGGCCTGCTCGAGGGTGCTGCCATTGCAGGTTAGCGCGAAGACGATATTACATCCATCGGGTCCGCCCTGCGGTCCGCAGCTAATATCTGCCAAAAAGCGATCGCCGGCCCGGATATCGGGGATGCCAGAGTAGGTGCCGGTGATTCGCCCACCGCGCACCCAGCGCGGTATGGCCAGAATGGTGGCGCCGCTAAAGTTTTGACCGTCTTCAGCCGTAAAGGGCGAGATGGTGCGCACCGACCCGGTGGTGTCGCTTTCGGAGCCGGGGCAGCCCAGAGCTTCGCTGTTGTTGTTGGCCCATGAGCCGGCGCTGCAATAACTGCCGGCAAAATCATAGAAGACAACCGGCTGCGGGGTGTTGGTGGCAGTGGGGGTGGCTGTTGCGGTGGGTACGGCGG
>CAZQLE010000323.1:0-2864 GCA_964593905.1 uncultured Anaerolineaceae bacterium
TCTCCTTGGGTGTTGGGGAAAGAACAGGGGGCGAACAAACGTCCGTCCGAGGGGCGGGGTGCAAGCAGGCCCTGAAAACGATTTATCTCAGATGGCGTTATTGAATAAATTCTACCATAGGCTCTAAAACGCAAAGTGTCCTGTGAAGATGTATATACACCGCCAAAATGAAAAAAATAAATGTAGGAAAGATATTGCAAACACTTTACAAATTTGTTAGAATATTACTAATAATAAATTAAGGGTTAGTTCCTCAATATTGGTTTGATTAATCCCGTGGGGGTGGGTGAAGGGAATTCGCTCTTTTACTGAGGATATCTTTTTAGGCAAATTCCCCCTAGCAGGTAGTGTGTGTGATTGTGAAGCCGGACCAGGATTAAAGACCCGGACGGACTTACCCTCTGATATACTTGCCATCGATTTTCAAGATATCTACAAAGAAATTCTTTTTTCAACCGTTTGCTGTTGTAACCTCTTAAAGGCAAATTCTGACGGTTGGATAAGGTGAGAATCTCGTATGTCGAATCAGGCAGTGAACATGCCGCACCGAAAGTGGCCGCAGAGGCTCATTATTTGGTTTTGTGTTTTCCTGACCGCCTGTTCATCATCTTTTTCCACCGCCACCCCCGATGTAATTTACAGTGTTTCACCCAATTTGCGTGAAACCTATCTTGATAAAGGCGGGCAAGACCGTTTAGGCGCGCCGATCTTTCCTCCGGTTTCATTACAAGAATCGCTCTGTCAATATCTGGAGAACGCGTTGTTATGTTATAACCCGCTGGCAACCGGCGCAACGCGGTTTTCGTTCTATCCGCTGGGGTTAACCCTGCTGCCGCAGACGGATGTGCCCGATCTCAGTCGTGAGGCGGCCAACAGCGTTATGATTGATGGTTACTGGGTGCCGGCCGAATTTGCAGAAACGTACAACCAGCTTGGCGGTCGGGATGTAGTGGGCAGACCGCTTTCCAATGCCAATAACAACTTTGAGCAGAAACGTGTCGAGCAGTATTTTGAGAATCTCGGCTTTTATCATCGCTTTGATGACCCGCCCGGCGCAGTCTATTTGCTCCCGTATGGCCGCATGGCGTGTACACAGTGTTCTCCTGATCAGATGAATGGCGCTGCCAATGCCATTCCCCAGGCTACTGAAATCCCTCAAAACAGCGGCCCTGAAGAACCATTCCGTTACACCCTGGAACGGATGGGCGGTTCGGCAATTTTTGGCCGGGCGTTGACATCACCCTACCCGACCGGGAGCGGCGAGATCGAACAAATTTATGAAACAGTGGTCTTGTATGCCCCGGCTGAAGACCTTACCCGCGTCTCTTTGCGGCCGGTCAGCCGCATGTTGGGCATGCGCACTTCATCTCCTGCGCCGCTTAACCCGATGCTTTCCGATGTCACCTTCTTTGTGGTCGGCTCCGAGCTTGGGTATCATGTGCCGAATATTTTTGCGAATTTCCTGGCGCAGCATGGCGGTCAGGAGATTTCGGGTTTGCCCATCGCCGAGACAACCCGCTACCCTGAAGAAAATAATATCATCCGTCAGTGTTTTGAAAACTTTTGTCTGGACTATAACGCCGGGGCTTCGCCAGAGCTGCAGGTGCGCCTGGCCCCGCTGGGTGTGCGCTATCTAACCCTGATGCAAGACCAGCCGGCTGCGGCGCCAACCGAGGCGGTGGAAGTGTTCAATGTGCCGGCGCCGCAGTATATGTTGCAAATCACCGAGGCAAAGCCGCAGATCACCGGCAACGATGCGCAGGAAATCAGCGCCTTTGTGTATGATAAAAATTCAGAGCTGCCGGTGGAAAATCTGGCGCTGCGCCTGACCATCACCTACCCCGACCGCAATCAGTTTCAATACTATATGCCGGCGACCGATTCGTTCGGGTTTAGCAAGCTGGGCATCGCCCCGCTGCCCGAACTGGCAAATGGTTCAGTGGTGCCTTATGAAGTATGTGTCATGGATGAGGAAACCGCACTGGTTTGCGCGCAAGACTCTTACATGATCTGGAATTAACGCCGCAGTGCTTCGGCCCAGACCTGCACCCGGTCAATCTCTCCGCTTAATGCATACAGCGTCAACTGAAATTCAAGCCCTGTCTCTGGCAGGGCTTCTGTCTGGCTTTCCCAGATGCGAACCCCGATCAGTTGACCGGCAGAATCGAGCGCGGCTGCGGCAACCCGCAGGGTAACCGGCGGCTGTGCGCCGCCTGTGGCAACCAACTGGCCGGTGATCACAGCGGAACGCTGATCGGTGGACTTTTGAACGTTCAGCCCGGCAATATTCAACGGAGGATAGCGGTCATCCTGGGGGGAGGGCAGCGCGCTGGACAGGGCAGCGTCTACGGCTTGCAGATCTTGCGGTGTGGCCGGCAGCCGGGCGGTGAGAATGCCGCTTTCACCGGCGGGAATGCGGTTGAGCGCTGAAAAAGCCGCCTGTTCTTGAATGGCGTTCTGCAAATTTTGGCTGCGCAAAATGGCCGCGACACTTTCGATGGCGGTATCCAGGCGGTTATGGGCCCACAACATGCAGTAGGCGCCCCCATCGGCCGCCGGGTAACAGGCCGGGCGTGATAGTTCGACGGGCAGCGGAGTGGGCAGGGGAATGCCGCCGGCTGAAGCGGCGCTGCCGGCATCCTGCTCGGCTGGCGGGATCACCAGCGAAAGCCCCACGCTCATCGCATTGGGGTTGATCTCGGGGTTTGCCGCCAGCAGGGCGGCGATGCTGACGCCGTAGCGCAGCGATAACGTGCCCAGGCTCTCGCCGGCTTGGATGCTATGGATGCGCGGGGTGGGCGAAGGCTGGGGCAGCGGGCTGGATGTTGGCGCAGCCGTGGGGCTGTCTGGCCGGGGTGTGGTAG
>CAZQLE010000324.1:0-2853 GCA_964593905.1 uncultured Anaerolineaceae bacterium
CATAATCATCAACAGCAAAAGGCCCAGAGCAAACGGAATCAACAGCTCAAAGATCATCACCCCCGAAGATTGGCGGCTGCCATCGATCGAACGCACCTCAATCAGCTCACCGGCCGTAACCCGCCGGGCCACCTGCGGCGGCAGCCTGGCGGCCAGGTTATATGCCAAAAAGTCTTGCATCTCTCCATCGGCGGTCTCAGATGGCGAATCGAGCGCGATCATCGTCACCAGACCGGTTTCAGAATAATCGGGGGTAATCAGAAAATAAGCTTGCAGTTCTTCTGTGTCCAGCGCTTTGCGCGCGGCAGCTTCATCGGCATAGGTGCGAATCTCAAGATCAGTCGACAGCCTTCCATCTTTCAGTGCAGGGAAAACCGGGTTGGCAAACAGACCCGATTGATCGACATACCCGATCGGGCGCGGATCAAAACTGACCATAAAGGTGATAAACACCGCCACAAATGCCAGCAGAACCATGGCCGGAATGCTGAACAGCGCCAGCACAAAGCGCCAGCGTAAGACATGCCGCTGAAACTCACGCCAGGCTACCCGAAGAACTTTGCTCATGCCGCTGGCTCCTGGCCCTTCACCACTTGAATAAAAATTTCATCCAGCGTCGGCATGGCAATTTCAAACTGGTCCAACATCACATCGCGTTCCACCAGGGCTTTTAAAACATCCTGGGGAGAAAAACCGGGCTGCAGCAGCAAACGGGTAGCCCCATTGCGCGGCAGCACCGCCGACACACCGGTCAGATCTATCGGAATGGCCTGGTGGCTGCGCACCTCCACTTCATGCGCGGCAAACTGGCGGCGGATGTTTTGCAGTTCACCATACAGCACAACCTTGCCCTGGTTAAACAAAACCAGACGGTCGCACAGCTCTTCAACCTGGTTCATCTGGTGGGTGCACATCAAGATGGTACGGCCTTTGTCGCGCTCTTCGCGCAGCAAGTCTTTGACCATTTGCGTGTTCACCGGGTCCAGCGCGCTAAAGGGCTCATCAATAATCAACACCTCGGGCATATGCACCAGCGCAGCAATCAATTGTGCTTTTTGCTGCATCCCCTTGCTTAATTCTTTGACTTTTTTCTTTTTGTGCTCTGCAAGCTCAAATCGTTCCAGAAACGCCCCCACCCGTCGCCGGGCTTCTTCGGTCGATAAGTTCTTCAAGGTCGCCAGATAAACCAGCGCCGCCTCAAGTTTCACATCCTGATACAGACCGCGTTCTTCAGGCAGATAACCAATCAGTGCTTTTTTTGCCTCAGACATCGCGCCGCCCAGAATTTCCACCCGGCCAGAATCGGGCTTGAACAGATCCAGAATAATGCGGATAGAGGTGGTCTTGCCGGCACCGTTGGGGCCCAGAAGGCCAAAGATTTCTCCTGCTTCCACCACAAAAGAAACATCGTCCACAGCACACATTGCACCAAAGGTCTTTGAGATATGGTCTACCTGAATCGTGGGCATCCTGACTCCAATATTGGATGAGTATAAAACCATTATACCTTGCAAAAAATTTGTAAGCAGAAAACACGCTGATAGTAATAGTACGCTGGTTCGGGCGCTTTGGTTTCAGCCACACAAAAAACACAGCCGCGACGATGATCGCGGCTGTGTCATTTACTGAATTTCTCCGCCCGGGTGAAGGCCAGAACCGGGTAAGCCGTTCAAACTACTCTTTCTCGTACGGAATCCCTTCGGAAGCCGGGGCAATATTATTGCCAACCACCCCCGCCAGAACGATCATGGTCACCAGATAGGGCGCCATCAACAGGAACTGCGAGGGAATCTCAATTTGCAAAATAGCCAGCCGGGCCGCCAGCGAATCGGCAAAGCCGAACAACAGCCCCGCGCCAAAAGAGCCAAAGGGCATCCAGTTGCCAAAAATCATGGCTGCAATGCCAATGAAACCGCGTCCGGCGGTCATTACCTCATCAAAACGTCCGACCGACCCGAGAGTAAGGTATGAGCCACCAAAACCGGCCATCATCCCACCCAGCACGGTGACAATATAGCGAGTGCGGATGACGTTAATACCCAGTGTGTCAGCCGCTTTGGGGTGTTCACCCACAGCACGCAGCCGCAGCCCCCAGCGCGTATTGAACAGCGTAAACTGAAGGATGATCAGAAAAGCAAACATCAAATAGACAAAAACGTTGTTGTTGAACAACACCGGCCCCAGAATCGGGATATCCACCAGGCCCGGAATGGCAATCGGCTGGAATGTACCGGGGTTATTCAGGTCTTGATAAACCTGCAGGAATTTTGATGAGATATACGAAGTCAGGCCGGTTGCCAGAATATTAATCACCGTACCAGAAATAATCTGGTTGATCTTATATTTGATCGAAAGCACGCTGTGCAGCAGCGCCAGCAGACCACCGGCCAACAAACCGGCCAGCAAACCAACCCACAGGTTTTTGGTTAAACTGGCGATCAGGCAGGCCACCATCGCACCCGAAAGCATCATCCCTTCAACTGCAATGTTGACAATGCCAACTCGTTCACACAGCAGCCCCGAGAGCGCCCCAATGGTAATGGGTACCGCTTTGAGCAAAGTGGTTGAGATCAGGCTGGTTAAGTTAAGCGTTTTGCCGGCCGAAGCCCACACCAGAAAACTGAACACAAACAACGCCACCACACCCGCCAGAGCAATGTTGGCGCGTTTCTGAAACCCGCGCGCCAGTTGAAAACCGCCCGCAATCGCCATCACCACCGCCAGCGCATTCAACACCGGCGTCGCAGCCAACACCCAGTCGGGCAACACAATCGAAGAACCGGTTGTGTTCAGCGAAAAAGTGGAGAGCGTGCCCGCAGTAAAGTCTTGATCTTGTGAGAAGAAAAAGAAAGT
>CAZQLE010000325.1:0-2812 GCA_964593905.1 uncultured Anaerolineaceae bacterium
GCGTTTAATAATGCAGATATTTTTTGGGATAAGGCGTTTCTGTCGGTGGGCTGCAACAAAAAAGCGCGATAGTTGGCGGCGATAATCTGGGTTGGCAGTGAAGGCGCAGAATCTGGAACAGTTTCGACGGCGTGAATGGTGAGGCCGGTGGGGGCGGCGGCGTGAATTTTTGCGATCAAAGCCTGCGGTTCCAGTTCTGTTACGTCCAGCCAGATGTCAAGGATCTCGTTGTCTCCGATATAACCCAGTGGCAGCGGGCAGCCCTGGTTGATACGCGGCTGGGGGTGAAAACCCTGGCTGTAGGCCAGGGGTAGATTTGCCCGGCGCAGTAAGCGCTCCCAGATTTTTTGCAGATCCAGATTGCCGGTGTACTTCAACGTTTCAGTTTTTGAATAGATCATTCGTATGCGCATTGTGGTTTACACCTCACCAACTGGCTGGATCACCCGGGCGGTTCCGCGGGCAACCTCGGGGCAGCGCCAGTGTTCGCCGGGATTCTCACGGCGGATATTGGAGAATGTGGGCAAAATGCCGCAGGCAAAGCAGTGTTCCCGGCAGTCAACACGCAGCTTGCCTTCCTGGCTCCAGCGATAATCTTCGAGCAGGAATGACTTTTTGACACCGATATCGATGTGTTCCCAGGGGAAGACCTCATCCACAAAGCGACTGCGGTGTGTGTAGAATTCAGGGGAAAGCCCATTTTCTTCGAAAGCAGTTTGCCATGCATCTGGATTAAACTGATCTTGCCAGGCGTCAAATTTTGCACCCAACTGCCAGGCGCGGAAGATCACCTGGCTCATGCGCCGGTCGCCCCGTGCCAGCCAGGCTTCGAGCATGGTGGTTTTGGGATCGGTCCAGTTGTATTTGACGCCGGGGACTTTTAATTCGCGGCGCAGCAGCATTTGTTTTTCGTGGACGGTTTCCATCGAATCGCAGGCAGCCCACTGAAACGGGGTGTGCGGTTTGGGGACAAAAGTGCCCACCCCGGCATGGACCTCTGCACGTCTGCCGATCAGCTTTTTCCCTTCGGCCAAAACTGCTTTGCATAAATCGGCAATGGCCTGCACATCTTCCATGGTTTCAGAGGGGTGGCCAATCATAAAATAGAGTTTGATGACATGCCAGCCCCGGCTGTAAATGGCGCGGGCTGTCTCGAGGAGCTGTTCGGTGCTGATGGGTTTGTTGATGATGTTGCGCATGCGGTCGGTGGCAGCTTCGGGGGCGAGTGTGAACCCGCCCAGACGAGAGCCGCGCAGTTTTTCAAGGATATCCACCGAAACAGTTTCAATTCTTAAAGATGGCAGTGAGATCACCAGACGCTGATTGGTCAGACGCGCACTGATCTGGTTGACCAGCTCAACGATATCGCGATAATCTGAAGAAGATAACGAAAGCAAGGCGATTTCTTCAAAGCCGGTGTTCTTTAAAGATTCTTCAAGCGCCTGAACGATTTGTTCGACCGGCCGCTCGCGAACCGGGCGCATGATCATGCCGGCGTGGCAGAAGCGGCAGCCGCGGGTGCAGCCGCGCATGATTTCAACTGCAATGCGGTTTTGAACAACATCGATATTGGGAACCAGAAAACGCGAAGGCGGCGGACCAAGACGGGCCACCAGTCGTTTTTGTACCCTTTGCGGTGCTGCAGAATTTTTTCGCTCGATGGAAGCCACGGTGCCATCGGGGTGGTAGGCAGGCTCATAAAACGTGGGGACGTAAACACCCCCCAGCCCGGCCAGGGCTTCCAACAGGGCCAGGCGGGGTTTTCTGCTGGCCTTCCACTGCTGGTGGGCGTTAACGATTTCATGAATCACATCTTCACCTTCGCCAACCACAAAGGCATCGATAAAGGGCGTCATGGGTTCAGGGTTAAAGGTGGTGTGTCCGCCGGCAATGATTAATGGATGGGTCTCATCGCGATCCTGCGCCAGCATGGGTATTTGCATCAGATCCAGCAGGTTGAGCGCGTTGGTATACAGCGATTCGTAGGGCAGGGTAAAACCAACAATGTCAAACTGGTTGAGGGGGTGTTTGCTTTCCAGCGAATAGAGGGGGATTTTGTTCTCGCGCATGACCGCTTCCATATCCACCCAGGGCGCATAAGATCTTTCTGCCCATACATCTTCGCGTTCATTGAGCGATTGATAGAAAATTGTCAGCCCCAGATTGGGCAGGCCCAGATCGTAAATATCGGGAAACACCAGCCCAACGCGGGTAGTTACAGCATCCCAATCTTTTATGACCTGATTATATTCCCCGCCGTAATAGCGGCCGGGTTTTTGGACTGTTAAAAGCACGCGCTCCAGCGCATCCTGAATTTCCTGCGGGGTTTTCACCACTAATTCACTCCTGAATAAATCGGACAAAACTTGCTCAATTCTAACCGATATTAACTTTTTCGGATACTGATCAAATCGCTGGTTGATTTTTTCTTACCGGGTTTCAGACCGGCGGGTATATTTGCTTACAGATTCTGAAATATAACACATGTATAAAGTTTAACCTTCCTTTAATCTTGAATCCTGCCTGAATTTCGCGTACATATAATCTATAAATATATCCAATTGATAAACATTTAAGAAAGGAAAAGAGTGGTTCTATCGAAAATTGACCAAAAATTCAGAATATCATTCCAGCGAGCATGTCAGTAATGTACCTGCTGTGTAAACAAGTGTTAGCTGCATGAAAGGATTAACCATGTTTAAGAAATTTGTATTACTTAGCCTATCGGTTATTCTGGTGGCGGCGATGGCAATTTCTCCAGCCTCAGCAGAAAGTGAACAACCCCCAATGGACGCCACAGTCTATGTGGTGC
>CAZQLE010000326.1:0-2803 GCA_964593905.1 uncultured Anaerolineaceae bacterium
AGCGGCAACCTGGACCTCGCAGCCCGTCTACATTCCCTGTGACCGGGCCGAGTTTGTGGCAGATATCACCATCCCCGACGGCGCAAAATTCAGCCCCAACCAGAACTTCACCAAGACCTGGCGGCTGCGCAACAACGGAAGCTGCACCTGGAGCACCTCTTACACACTGGTGTTCGACAATGGCGACCCGATGAGCGGCCCGGCCGCGGTCAATTTACCCGGTTCGGTCCCTCCCGGTCAATATATCGATCTGTCGGTCAATCTCAAATCACCCGGCACCGCGGGCAAATTTAAAGGCTCCTGGCGGCTGCGCAATGCCTCTGGCGCAACGTTTGGCATCGGTGCCAACGCCAATGTGTCTTTCTGGGTGGAAATTGAAGTGACCGGCGTTACCCCCACCCCCACCGCCACTACCAGCGCGCCGGTGGCCGTTTACGATCTGGCCAACAATTATTGCGCGGCCACCTGGATCAGCGGAGCAGGCAATTTGCCCTGCCCGGGCACCAACGCCGATGCGGCCGGTTTTATCATTCGGGCCGATAATTCGGCGCTGCAAAATGGGGTCGTCTACAATGGCCGCATCCTTGAGACACATCCGCAGTGGGTCGATAATGGCGTCATCAGCGGACGGTTCCCGCCGCTGGATGTCCAAAATGGCTACCGCTTCACTTCCACCCTGGGCTGTCTCAGCGGCGGCAATTCCTGCTCGGTCATCTTTCAGTTAAATTATCGCGCCGGTGGCGGGTCGCTGCAAAACCTGGGTAGCTGGACCTTATCCTATGGCGACGCCCCCAAAGACATCAACGTTGACCTCTCCTCGCTGGCCGGTCAATCGGTTGAGCTGGTGCTGGCGGTTACCGCCAACGGGCCGGCCGCGCAAGACTGGGCGCTGTGGGTGAAACCGCTGGTCATCAAATAGCGCGTTGAAACCAGCGCCGGACCAGATCGACCTGAAAACAAAAACCGCCCGTGCAGGCTTCGATAAGATCCCGCTGGAGCAGGTTTTGAAGACAGGCCTCCAGGTTGGGCTGGTCTGAAAACCGATCCAGGTCTTCGAACCGCAAAAAACCGCGGTGCGCATCATCGGCCATCAGATGCAGCAGCCGCGCCCCAAGCGGAGAAATCTGGTTCTGTTCAATATCCATAAAGAAGATGGAACCAGACTCCAACACATAGGGGATAATTTGCTCGATATCTTCGAGCGTCGCCAGAAAACGGTGGGCAATGGGCTGGTCATTTTTGTAGACGACCAGCTCATAGCCCACCAACTGCACCAGGTTCGGGTGGCCGCGGGTCAGATTCAAAACAGCCTGAATTGCAGCCGGTTCGTAGCGCAGCGGAAAGTTGCGCACCGGGTTTGAAACCAGTTGAATCACCTCTTCTGTTTCCAGGTAGCCCACCTTCAGAACCTGAATATTAATCAGATAAGTGGCCCATTTGTTAAATTCCGTCAGGGTGTGTGCGCCTGCCAGAATAACCCGAAACCGGGGACGGTGTTGAATAAGATAGCGCAGCTTGCCAAGAAAAAGATCCACCGGGATGTTGTTGGCAGTCATGGACCGGTCCAGAGCTTCAAATTCATCCAACATCACCAACCCGGTCAAATTACGGGTTTCCAAAAACTTCTCCAGGTCATCCAACCACTGGGTTAACCGCTGGGCTGAGTCGTCTTCCGATTCCAGATCTTCCCGAGACAGGGGGGGCAATTCCAACCCGCGCTGACGTTCGGCAGACCGGCGCATTTGCAAAACAATATCGTAGACCATATAAGCATACTGCGGTGAACCGCCAACGCCCTGCAAATCTACAAAAAGGGGCACCACGGTGGGGGGTAAGATCCTGCCCAGATTCAACAAAAGTGAAGTCTTTCCCATCCGCCGCTGCCCATAAAGCAACAGTGAGGGAGAATGCGGGTCAAAGATCAGATGTTCAATCCGCTGCATCAAATCGGTGCGGCCCACAAAGACCTTTTGAGAATCATTTAACGGGATACCGCAAATATACGGGTTATCCAGCTCGACATTCGAAAGAATTTTCTCATCCCATTCGATCTGAAACCGGGTAATGATCTGTAACCAGGCCGAGAGAATCGGCAGAAAGCGGTGCTGCGAACGACTCGTGCTAAGGATGATCTCCTGTTCGAGGCGGTTCAACCGGTCACAGGCCTGTTTCAAAAACACCCGCCCATAATTGGAATTGGATTGGCGCATTGCCAGGTCGACCTCCTGGCTGGTTTTTACAAAAACGCCAAGAATGCTGCCCATCGAGCCGCTCAGATCACGGTTTTCCCAGGAACGGTGCGCCAGACGAATCTGCTGAATGTCGCTACAGGCTTCCAGTTGCTCTGCTTCCAGTTCAACCTGAACACTGCTCACCGCCCAACGCTGACGGGTTTGCATCAGAAAATTAATCGCCTGTTCGGCCTGAAGCGGGTCTTTTTCAGCAACCAGCAGCAGATGCTCATCCAATCCAATCCAGCGAAGATATTGATGCTCATCCCAAAAAGCGGCGTGGTAGCGAAAAAACCAGGCCCGGCCGCCCCGTATTTGTTCATCCATCACCAGCAGCAGGCGGTTCCACAGACCCAGTGGAAAATAAAACACCAGCGGCCGCCAGAGAAACTGGAGACTGATTAAATATGCGATCAGTTGTGCGGTAACCAGTGCATTCAGCGATAATTCAAAGCGCAGAATCACCAGGTCGGCCACCGGAATCCAGAAAATTCCGCCGGCCAGGGTGGCCGTCAACGCAGATGTGTGCGGCCCGGCCAGACGCAGCGTAATCGCCCAGGTGGCCAGCGGCA
>CAZQLE010000327.1:0-2775 GCA_964593905.1 uncultured Anaerolineaceae bacterium
GGTGGGGGTGGTGCAGTTCATTAAACCGGCAGAGCGCGTGTGTGGTGAGCACCGTGCGCTGGCCAGGCTGGGCATTCGGGTGGATACGCTGGGGGATGGCTTTTCGTGGCAGGCGGGTAACCATGCCGGGCAGGCGCAGGCAGCCTGGGAACAGGTGCAGGCGCTGATCACTGCCGGTGAACTGGACCTGCTGGTGCTGGATGAGTTCACTTATCCGCTGGCATTCAAATGGCTTGACCCGCAGGCGGTGATGGATTGGATTGGTGCTCACAAACCCGCCGGTCTGCACCTGGTGATCACCGGGCGCGATGCCCCGCCAGTGCTGCTGCAGGCTGCCGATCTGGTGACCGAAATGAAGGAGATTCGTCATCCGTTTCGCACCTGCGGTTTGAGCGCTCAGGCAGGAATTGAGTATTGAGAGCTGAAATAATAGGATAAAAATAGTATTAATTATTGTATGATGATGAATAATGGCTGCTTGTGCCAGAAGCGGGCCTTTCAGGAGGTTGCAGATGTTGGAAACGCGGCGTTTATTGTGCATTACCGCCCATCCGGATGATGAATCGATGGGCTGCGGGCCAACCCTGGCGCGTTACGCGGCCGAGGGCGTGGCGGTCAGCCTGGTCTGTGCCACGCGGGGCGAGCGCGGCTGGGCGGGCCCGCCAGAGAAAGACCCCGGTCTGGCCGAACTGGGGCGCATCCGCACGGCCGAGCTGCACGCGGCGGCCCGTGTGCTGGGCCTTCAGCGGGTGGATTTTCTCAACTTCATCGATGGCGATCTGGATCAAGCCCCCCTGCCGGATGCACTCGCGCAACTGGTGCCCCTGCTGCGAACCATCCGGCCCCAGGTGGTGATTACTTTTGGCCCCGAGGGGGGGTATGGTCACCCGGACCATATTGCAATTTCACAGTTCACCACGGCGGCTTTGCTGTGCGCTGCCGATGCGGGCAGCCAGTACAGCGATCTACCGTCGCACTGCACCCAAAAGCTCTACTTTATGGTGGATGACCCGCCGCTGGTTGATTTTTATTCGGGTTGGGCCGGTGAAATTTCGATGGAGATCGATGGGGTAAAACGGGCCCATACCGCCTGGCCCGCCTGGGCGATCACCACCCGTGTGCCAGCGGCCGAATATACCGCCACTGCCTTGCGTGCCATCGCGTGCCATGCTTCTCAAATTTCCTCTTTACCGCCGTTCGATTCAGTCCCTCTGGACCAATGGCAAAAAATACTGGGAAATGGTTGTTTTTACCGCGCTTTTTCACTGGTCAACAGCGGGCGTGTGGTGGAGGATGATTTGTTTGCCGGGATCGATCTTTGAGCCGCCCGGTTATTTCTGAGTTTCGTTAACGGTCGGTGCTGATAGGGTTGAGCGGGCCTGGCGTTCTCTTTGACAGGTTCGGAGAACGGGCGTGTCAAAATTGGGTGGGCCGGCAGTTCGCCCGGCGAATTGTGCTAAAATTCCTTTACTCTATCTTCAATAATGAAAGAAGCCGAACCTATGCTGCAAACTCGACTGCGGGCCCTGGCACGCTCGTACCCCCGCCAATACTGGTTTTTAATGATCGGCATGTTAATCAACACCACCGGAATGGGCATGATCTGGCCCTTTCTGACCATTTATCTGCGTCAGACGCTTGGCATTCCCCTTAGCACGGTGACCGCGCTGCTCTCGTTCGATTCGCTAATGTCGATTGTGGCGACCTTTATTGCCGGCCCGGTATCGGATAAATTTGGCCGTAAAGGCGTCATGGTGCTCAGCCTGGGAATGATGGGCGTAGTTTATGTGGCGATGAGCGCGGTCACACAATTGTGGTTGTTTGCCCTGTTGATGGGTCTGCGCGGCCTGTTTGTGCCGCTCTACCGCATTGGGGCCGATGCCATGGTGGCCGATATGATCCCCGACCGGCAGCGCGCCGATGCTTATTCGCTGCTGCGCACGGTGAACAATATCGGGGTGGCGGTGGGCCCTTCGCTGGGTGGTTTTGTGGCGGCCGCATCCTACACAGCCGCCTTCCTCGGCGCTTCGAGCTGTTTGTTGTTTTTTAGTTTGTTTGTGTTGTTTACCATGAAAGAAACGCTGACCTCTGAGCAGCGCCACGGGCAGGCGGCCGGGCAGGCCCGGCTGGGGTACGGCCATATCCTGCGTGATAAAACCTTTTTGTTGGTGATCCTCTCACTGACCATGGTCGGGATGGGCTCCTCGCTGGTTTTTGTGTTGATCGGGGTCTATGGCAAGGAGAATTTTGCCATCTCTGAATCGCAAATTGGATTTTTAATGGCGGTCAACGCCATGATGGTGATTTTCTTTCAGGTGCTGGTCACGCGCATTACCAAACGTTTTTCACCTTTGCCGGTGTTGATGGTCGGCGCGCTGTTTTATGCGGTGGGCATTGGGGCCATTTCACTGGGCAGCACGGCCTGGCAGTTTGCCATCTGCATGGCTGTGCTTACCATCGGTGAGCTGATTGTCTCGCCCACCTCCACCAGCCTGACGGCCAACCTGGCCCCGCCGGAGATGCGCGGACGCTATATGAGCTTTTACTGGCTGGCGTGGAGCATTAGCCACGGGGCGGGGCCCCTGGTGGGCGGCCTGATTTATGACCAGATTGCACCGCGTACGATGTGGCTTGGCGGCGCGGCCTGGTGTGTGCTGGGGGCGCTTGTCTTTCTGGGGCTCACCCGTCAGATGCGCCGCCGCGTACAGCAGCAGGAAACCGCAGCTTAGCGGATGTGGCCCGGTACAGGGGGCGGGGTATGCCGCGGGGTGACGG
>CAZQLE010000328.1:0-2770 GCA_964593905.1 uncultured Anaerolineaceae bacterium
GGGTGGGGCTGGGTTTGAACATAGCCTTTGATGCGCGCCGGGTTGCCCACCACAATGGCAAAGGGCGGCACATCCTTGGTCACCACCGCGCCGGCGCCGACCATGGCATATTTGCCGATGACCACCCCCGGCAGCAGGGTGGCGTTGGCGCCGATGGAAGCGCCTTTTTTGATCACCGTGCGGGTGAACGCCGCGGGATATTGCCTGCTGCGCGGGAAGGGATCGTTGGTGAAGGTGGCGTTGGGGCCGATAAAGACATCGTCTTCCACGGTCACACCGTCCCAGAGCTGCACCCCACACTTCACCGTCACCCGGTCGCCGAGGACGACATCATTTTCGATAAAGGTCTGATCGCAGATATTGCAATCTGCGCCGATCACCGCGCCGGGCAGGATGTGGGCAAAGGCCCACACGCGTGTGCCGCTGCCGATGCGGGTGGATTCAACCAGGGCGTTGGGATGTTGATAAAAATTCATCATGGGTCTCCTCATCCTCCGGGCGGGCCGGAGGGTCGGGTTGCGGGGTTTGCGGCGGACGGGTGTCGAAGATCTGGTCGATCACATACTGCGGGCGGCGGCGGGTCTCGTCGAGCGTGCGCCACAGATATTCACCCAGCACGCCCAGCATCGCCATTTGAATGCCCGCGGTAAAGGTCATGATCAACATGCTGGGCACCCAGCCCTTGACCTCGATGCCATAGATCAGCCAGAAAGATAAGATAAACAAACCATAGAGAAAAGACGCCCCGGCTACAATAAACCCGAGCGCCGATAATAGCTGAATGGGAAAGTAAGAGAACGAGACAAACGAATCAATAAACAGCTTGATCTTTTTGCGCAGGGTCCAGCGCGATTTTCCGGCCTTGCGGCTGCGGCGCACATAGGGAATGAGGATGGGTTGAAACCCGAGCCAGTAGATGAGGGTCATCAGGTTGGTGTTTTTCTCGTGAATGCGGTTAACCTCCTGCACCACCTGGCGGTCGACCAGCAGAAAGTCAAACCCGCCGGCGGGGTAATCGGGCACGGCAAAGCGGCGAATCAGCGCGTAATAGCCGTTGGAGAGGGTCTTTTGCAGGGCCGATTCCTCGCGGTCGGCGCGCACGGCAAAGACGGCCTTGGTGCCCTGCTCCCAGTAGCGTAGCATGTCAATGAAGAGCGCGGGCGGGTCTTGCAGGTCGGCGGCGATCATGCCCACACAGTCGCCGGTTGCCACGGTGAAGCCGGCCTGAATGGCGGCCATCGAGCCGAAGTTGCGGGTGAGCTTAACGATCTTAATCTGCGCGGGGTGGCGGGTTTGAAAATCGAGCAGGGTTTGCAGCGAGCGGTCGCCCGAGCCGTCATCCACAAAGACCAGCTCCATGCGATAGCCGGGCAGGTCATCGGCCAGCGCCAGCAACTGGGGGATGGTATCTGGCAGGTTCAGCTCATTGAAATAGACCGGTACAACGATGGAAAATACTTTCATGGGGTTTGCCCTGTGTTTGCATAAGGTTAGGCTTATTATCGCATATTCCTGGCCGTTGGTTGGTTGATGAAAGTGTAAGATTCCCCCAAATACCCCCCAATTGGGGGGGTCAATAGCTTCTGATTTAGTATCAAAATCAGAAGCTATTGACATTTTGACAAACCCCGCTATACTAATGGCATGAGCGCTGATACCCACCTCCTCCCGCTGGACGATGCCCTTTTGCGCGCAGGCCAGGCCGCCGACCAGGCCGCGGCGCGGCACCGTTTTGACGATTATCGCGCCCGGCTGGCCGATCATACCCTGCGCCGCCACGAGGCCGACCTGGCGCTGCTGGGTGAGTTTTTGCACAACCTGGGCATTGAGGTGGGTGATCTGCCGCGCGACCCGGCCGCGTGGCGCGGGCTGACCTGGGGCCTGGTGGAAGCCTTTGTGCGCTGGCTGCTGCAGCGCGGCTACGCGGTCTCGTCGGTCAATGTGCGGCTTTCGACGGTGAAGACCTATGCCCGGCTGGCCGCGCAGACCGGGGCGCTGTCGCCCGAAGCCTATGCGCTGATCCGCACGGTAAGCGGGTTTCGCCCGCGCGAGATCCCGCGCATCGACCAGCGCCGCCCGCGCAGCCGGGTGGGCGCCAAAAAGGCCAACCCGGTGCCCCTCACCGCCGCGCAGGCCGCCGCGCTAAAACAACAGCCCAACACGCCGCAGGGCCGCCGCGACGCGGTGTTGATCTGCCTGCTGCTCGATCATGGGCTGCGCGTTGGCGAACTGGCCGCCCTGGCCGTGGAAGATTTTGACCTGAGCGCCGGGGTCTTTCACTTCTACCGCCCCAAGGTCAACAAAACCCAGACCCACCGCCTGAGCGCCGATGCGCTGCGCGCGCTGCAGGCCTATGCGGCCCAGGGCGATCTGCCCCCCACCGGGCTGCTGCTGCGCCGCAGCTACAAAGACGATTCGCTGGGCAGCGCGGGCATGTCAGACCGCGCCATAACGCAGCGCGTTAGAACCCTGGGCGAGCAGATCGGCGTAACCGGGTTGAGCGCGCACGACTGCCGCCACCACTGGGCCACCGCGGCCGCCCGCGCCGGGGTCGATCCCTTCCGTCTCCAGCAGGCCGGCGGCTGGGCTTCATTAAACATGCCGGCGCGTTATATCGCCGAAAACGAAATCGCCAACGACGGCCTCAACCTGGACTAACCCCATGCCCCCTGCCCTGCTCCGCCCAACGCTCACCATTCTGACCGCTGCCGCACTGCTGTTGGCGGCCTGCCAACCCGCGCCCGCCAGCGGCGGGCTGCTGCCGGGCGCC
>CAZQLE010000329.1:0-2762 GCA_964593905.1 uncultured Anaerolineaceae bacterium
GTATAATACGGGTCACTTCGGGCGGTTAGCTCAGTTGGTTAGAGCGTTGCGTTGACATCGCAAAGGCCGTAGGTTCGAGTCCTATACCGCCCACACGAACCGCCTCTGGCGGTTTTTTTATTCCTTACTCATCTTGCATTTTCAATATCTTCCCGGTATAATCCATACCAATCACATAGTGACCCGCTTGGACCAGGACGAGTATGAGAGCTCAGGTCTGCCAGAGATAAAGGATCATCGGCTGAAAATCCTTTTCCGACACATCTCTCAGAAAACCCCCTGCGAGCAGAACCCGGAACCTCGATGGAGTAGTATGGCGCCCGGCTAACCCCGTTACAGGTTAAACGAGATTGCTGTTTCTAAACAGTAAATCTGGGTGGAACCGCGTGAGTATTTCTCTCGCCCCAGTCGGGGCGAGATTTTTTTATTATTCTGCAGGTTGTCCTGTCAGGTTATACGGAGGAAAAAATGTCTGCTGCACATAATGAGGAATACGCAAAAAGCGATCTGTATCGCATCCGGCACTCGCTGGCACATGTCATGGCCGAAGCCATTATCGAAATGTTCCCCGAAGCCAAATACACCATCGGTCCCCCGGTCGAAAATGGTTTTTATTACGACTTTGACCTGCCGCGGGCGTTGACCCCCGAAGATTTAAAAGTGGCTGAAAAACGAATGCGCCAGATTGTTGCCGGCCGGCATGATTTCATTCGCCAGGTTGTCAGCGCCGATGAAGCGCGCGAGATCTTCAAGAACCAGCCCTATAAGTTGGAGCTGATCAACGATCTTGAAAAAGGTGAAACAGATGAACACGGCAACCCGCTGAGCGAGAAGCCTGAAATTTCGATCTACAAATCTGATACCTTTGTTGACCTGTGCCGCGGCCCGCATGTTGAAAACACCGGCAAGATCAACCCGTCTGCATTTAAGTTGATGAACGTGGCAGGGGCATACTGGCGCGGTGACGAAAAGAACCCTATGCTCCAGCGCATTTACGGCACCGGCTGGCGCAGCAAGGAAGAACTGGATCAATATCTCACCATGCTCGAAGAGGCCAAAAAGCGCGATCATCGCAAACTGGGTAAAGAACTGCAAATCTTTATCTTTGATGATGAGGTGGGGCCGGGGCTGCCGCTCTGGCTGCCGCGCGGCGCAGTCATTATTGAAGAGCTTGAAAAGCTGGCCAAAGAAGTGGAAGAAGAAGCCGGTTATGACCGTGTGCGCACCCCGCACCTGACCAAAGAAGACCTTTTCTTGCGCAGCGGTCATCTGCCCTATTATGCCGAAAGCATGTACCCGCCCATGGAGCTGGAAGGGGTGAAGTATTACGTCAAACCCATGAACTGCCCCATGCACCACAAAATCTTCGGCGGGCTGCCGCGCAGCTACCGTGATCTGCCGGTCCGCCTGGCAGAATATGGCACCTGCTACCGCTATGAAAAGAGCGGTGAGCTGTTTGGCCTGATGCGGGTGCGCTCGATGCAAATGAATGACGCCCATATCTACTGCGGCGAAGACCAGTTTGAACAGGAATTCATGGGCGTTGTGGGGCTTTACCAGAAGTACTTTGACCTGTTTGGCATCAACAAATTTGTCATGCGGCTTAGCACCCATCACAAAAAGGGCCTGGGGAAAAAGTACGTGGATAACGAGCGCCTGTGGCTCAAGACCGAAGCCATGGTGCGCAGCGCCATGGAAAACGGGGGTGTGCCATTTGTTGAAGTGGCAGATGAGGCTGCGTTCTACGGGCCCAAAATCGACGTACAGATATGGTCGGCCATTGGCAAAGAATTTACCCTGGCCACCAACCAGGTCGATTTTGCCGTGCCCGAGCGTTTCAGCCTGACCTTTATCAACCGCAACGGTGAAAATGAGACCCCGCTGTGCATTCACCGCGCCCCGCTCAGCACCCACGAACGGATGGTGGGCTTCCTGTTGGAACACTATGCCGGCAACTTCCCGGTCTGGCTTTCACCCGACCAGGTGACGATCGTGCCCATCACCGACGCGCATAATGAGTACGCCGCCCGCCTGGAAAAAGAAATGCGCGCCGCCGGTATTCGCGCCCGCGCCGATCTGGGCGCCGAACGCATGAATGCCAAGATCCGCGCCGCACAGCTCCTCAAAGTACCTTATATGGCCGTGGTCGGCGATCAGGAAATGCAAGATAACAGCATTGCCCTGCGCAAACGCGACGGCTCGCGCCAGAATGATTTCGCCGCCAGTGGATTTATTGAGATGGTGGTCAACCGCATTAAGACCCGCTCTTCAGAACTGTAAACCAATCTGGAGCGCTAAACCGCAGATTGAGAGACAAAAAATCTCTCAATCTGCGGAAAGAACTGTAAATGTTGACGGAACAGACCCTTCTGTGGTATATTGACCATCGATCTATGCCTGATCTCGGATTGGGCTGGTTTTATTGTGTTGCATCAAGAAAAGGAGAAGGCTATCAGTACTCAAAATTTTCGGGTCAATGAGATCATCCGGGTGCCAGAGGTCCGTCTGATCGGTCCGAACGGGGAAAATCTGGGGGTTGTCGCCATCAAAGACGCCCTGAAGATTGCCCGTGACGCCGAAATGGACCTGGTGGAAGTCGCCCCAAATTCCGTGCCGCCGGTTTGCCGTGTGATGGATTTTGGAAAGTTTCTTTACGAACGAACCAAAAAAGAACGCGAAGCCAGAAAATCGCAAACCAAAATCGAGATCAAAGAAATCCGGTTGCGGCCAAAAACCAACGAACATCACCGCTCTTTTAAAAC
>CAZQLE010000330.1:0-2734 GCA_964593905.1 uncultured Anaerolineaceae bacterium
AACGAGGACACTGTCAAAAGTGTCCTCGTTTTTGATTGAAAGACGATCCATTACGCTTTCTTCTCCAACTCATCCAGCAGTTCGCGTTCTTGATGCAAATTCCGCATGCGTGACCACAGGCTTATCAGATAACCCGCCAACACGCCAAAAATTACCACATAACCGCCGATGAAATACCCCAGAGTATTCGGTGTGTCTCCCATCATCCGCTCCTTTTACTGCATCACCTGCATTTTACGCTGTTCCACTTCGTCTTGCAGCTTGCCCAGCCGCAGACGGTGCCACAGAATATCCAAAAATAGGATTGAAAATACCACCAGACTGAGTGTAAAGGTCAGCGCCATGGGCTGCGTCATCGAAAACGATCCGGTTGCCGTCGGGTCGCCATTGCCGATCACCACCGGGTGAATCGTGCGCCAGATGCGAATAGAGAGGAAGGTCAGCGGCACGCTGAGAAAACCCAGAATCGCATACACCGCGCCAAAACGCATCCGCCGTTCGGGCTCATCAATCCCCTGACGCAGCAGCAAATAAGCCACATACACCAGCATCATAATCGTCGCCGTCGTCAGGCGCGGATCCCACGTCCACCATGTGTTCCAGATCGGGCGCGCCCAGATCATGCCCGTCACAACATTGATCAGGGTGAACACCAGCCCAATCTCCACCCCGGCCACGCCCACCCGGTCCCACTGCACTTTGCGGCTGCGCAGATAAACAACCCCGGCCACCAGCGAGAGCAAAAAGCCCAACATGCCCACCCAGCCGGCAGCCACATGAAAATAAAAGACCTTCTGCACCAGCCCCATCGACCTTTCCATGGGCGCATAAAAAAAGACCATCCCGGTCGTGGCCAGCACCGCCACCAACGTGACGACATCCAACACAGACAACAGTTTTGGCTTCTGCTCCATCATATACGCAACCTCCTTTGGTTAAACCTGTCCCGCCCTTAACCACTGCATCTTTCGGGCAACCTGCCGCCACAACAACTCGGTGTGGTTACATACCCGCCAACCCTTATTCTTCCACCACAAAATCAAACACCATAAACGCCACGGCAATAAACACCACATCATACACAACCAGCAAATTGAGATACGGCCGAATCTCCTCCAGCGGCAAGGCGCCAATAATGCCCGCGCTGGCTTTCACCGCCGCAATTAACAGCGGCAAGATCACCGGAAAAAGCAAAATCGGCAGCAGAATATCCCGCGTGCGCGTCTGTACTGCCATACTCGAAAGCAGCGTCCCCACCGCCGTATACCCGATGGAACCCAGCACGATCACCCCGGCCAGCCCCGGCTGAAACACGCGCATTTCGTTATAAAACAGCGCATACACCGGCAGCACAATGGCCGCCACCAACAGCATAAACAACAAATTGGCAACCATCTTGCCAAAATAAATCGCCGTGCGGTCCACCGGCGCCAGCAGCAGACCATCCAGACAACCGCGGTCTTTCTCCACCGCCATCGATCGGTTCAGGCCCAGCGTACCGGCAAACACAAAGGTCACCCACAATGCACCGGCGGTAATGGTCCGCCGCATCTGCGGGTTCAACTCCAGCGAAAAATTAAAGATGAAAATGACCAGCAGCGCAAAAACCAGCATACTCGAAAGCAGCTCCCGGCTGCGCCACTCGGCGCGCAGGTCCTTCCACACCACGGCCCGCACCGCCTGAAGAAAAGCCGTCACAGTGTTCATGCCTGTCCCCCCGCCGGGGCTATTTCCAGCGCCTGACGATAAAACGCCAGCAGCCCGTCGCGCGGCAGATCCACCCGCGTCGTGCTGGCCTGCACCAGGCCGCGGGTCAACACATCAAAGCGGGTCGCCAGGTCTTCGGCCCGCGCCAGGTCGTGTGAGGTCATCACAATCGTCTGCCCGCGCGCCGCCACTTCGGCCAACACCGCGTCCAGCATATTACAGGCGTCCTGGTCCAGGCCGGTATGCGGCTCATCCAGCAGCAGCAGATCGGGCTCATGCAGCACAGCCCGGGCAATCGCCAGGCGCTGTTGCATCCCGCGCGAAAAGGTGCGCACCAGATCGCGCCGCCGGTCATACAAACCGACCATTTGCAGCGTCTCGGCGCTGCGCCGGGCCAGCCCTTCCACACCGTATAAGCGGCCGTAAAACTGCAAATTCTCTTCAGCGCTCAAATCGCCATACAGCAGCGGCAAATGCGAAACCACCCCCAGCCGCCGGCGCACTGCCGCCGCCTGATGGGGCAGTTCATACCCCGCAATCTTTACCACCCCCAGCGTTGGCCGTGAAAGCGAGGCCAAAATGCGCAAAAAGGTGGTCTTTCCCGCGCCGTTGGGGCCCAGCAGCGCCACCACCTCGCCCTGCTGCACCGAAAAATCCAGGTTGCGCAGCACGGTCTTGGGGCCAAATCGTTTCACCAGGCGGTTGACTTCTATGATCTGCATAAGCTCCGCTTTTCACGTTCCAGAAACGTCTTCGCCATCCATCAGCTCGGCCAACTTTGCCTTTAATTCAGCGCGGCGGCGTTGATATTCTTCATCGTCGATTTTTCCAGCCTGATGCCGGTCATCCAGCTCCAAAATCGCGTCCATCACCGCTTCTTCATCCAGCGGCTCCACCTCATCCCGGGCATCTGCTGCTTCGGTCTCTGCAACATTGCTCCGCCGCCGGAAGTAGAATACCCCGGCCAGCCCCAGCACAAAGCACAACGCCCCCGCACCCACCAAAATCTCAGATGTGTTACCCAGTG
>CAZQLE010000331.1:0-2701 GCA_964593905.1 uncultured Anaerolineaceae bacterium
GACCGGGTTGGCCGTGAACAAAATCCCGGCTGCTTCGGCAAAGACCAGCTCTTGCACCACCACCGCCAGCGTAACTGCGCCCTGGTCGATGTTGTTCTTCATGCGATAGGCAATGGCGCGCGCCGTCCACAGGCTGGCCCAGCATTTTTTCACTGCGTCCAACAGTGCATTCTCCCCGCAGATGTTGAGATAAGTCTCTTGCTGCCCGGCAAACGAGGCACCCGGCAGGTCTTCGGCCGTGGCCGAAGATCGCACCGCAACCGGGGCATCTTTCAACGGGGCATAGGCGGCTGAAACCGCGGCGGCAATTTCAACCGGGATCTGCCCCTCAGTGAAAAAGCGGGCAATCGTCTGCGAGACGGGTTCGAGCGTGGCCGGGTCGGCCGCATCCGCATTTTCGAGCGCAGCCATAATTCGGCCCTGAATGCCATTGGCGGCCACAAACTGCCGATAAGCCTCTGTGGTTACATGAAAACCATCTGGAACCGGCAGGCCCGCGCTCAACATGCGCGCCAATGACATGCCTTTTCCACCGACGGTTTCGAGATCGGCTTGCGGGTCTGAAAGGGGGAGAATATAAGGTTTCATGGTATTTTCCTTTTTGTAGCGAACACTGGTCGCTTAATTCGGCAAAAAAAATCAGGCCAGCAAGCCTTTGAAGAGCAAGGTGAGCGCATCTTCCATCATTTGCGCCTGGTTGCTGGTTTTGCGGGTGGCATAAACGGTCGGAGACAGCGCGCTAAGGATCACCCGCGCTGCCAGCAGTGAATCGATGGGGCGAAAACAGCCTTCCCGAATGCCGGCTTCGATCAGGTCGCACAACACATCCTGGTAGGCGTGCCGCTTGAGCTGAATCCGCGCCTGGCTGATCTGTGTCAGGCGCTGGACCTCAAGACTGAGTTTCATATAAAAATCTTCATTGGTCGCCAGGTATTCCAGATAGGCAAAAATGATCTGGCGCAGTTTTTCGGGGATGGGCGTGTTTTGCGCGGCAATGGCCCGCGCAGTTTCGGTCAACCGTTGCAGTTCTTCTTCGACCACCGAAAGCAGAATTTCATCCTTGGTCGGAAAATAATCATACAGGGTAGATTTGCCCACCCCGACCGATTCGGCGATCTCGCGCATCGAGGTTTCATTAAACCCTTTTTCGAGGAACAGCTTCACTGCCGCTTCAAAAATCTCGTGTCGGCGGCGAGAGAGTTCTTCTTCTGTCAGTGGGATGCCTTTTGGCATAACAGCTCCTTATAAGCGACCATCGGTCGTTATTATAAGCGACTTGCGGTCGCTTGTCAAGAACCAAATTCTCGGCACCAAAAGCGCGCAGAGCGAGCGCAGCGAAGCACCCCTGCGCCGATTCGCAGGACACTTGCCACAGCCCGCACAGGCAGGGATTCTTCGCGCTCTGCGCACCTGCGGTGCACGCTGCGCCGGCATAACACGGCGCAGCGGCTCAGAATGACATATGCCTTTATTCGTGTATCATGCTAAACGGTCACCGCAGAGCTAACCTTCACCGCGCCCGGAGACCTCAACCCATAACGAACCGGCCAGTTCATAACCAATTACATGATCATGACTTTTCAACCGCAGCCGCAGCGGGCCATTAAACGGTGCGCTGCTCACCAGTTGAAAAGTCACGCCGGGGATCAGATCGAGCGTGGCGATATAACGCAGTTTATCCATATCATGCGTGCGCACCCGGCTGAGGATGCACGCCGACCCCGGAGCGATTTCGATCAGCGGCCGGTCTTCCACCAACGGCATGATGCCCGCTTTGGAAGGGATGGGCTCGCCGTGCGGGCAACGCGTGGGGTGCCCGGTCAACTCATCCATACGGTCTTCCAACGCATCGTTAATGCCCAGCTCAAAGGTGTCGGTCAGCTCGTGGGCCGAAGCCCAGTCGTAACCCATGATGCGCACCAGAAAAACCTCGGTCAGCCGGTGGCGGCGCAAGGCCGGCATGGCAATCTGTTCGCCACTTTCGGTCAGACGCACCCCACGGTAGGGCTGGTGCACCAGAAAACCACCCTCGCTCAGACGGCGGATCATTTGTGCAGCAGCCTGCGCCGAGGCGTCGATCTGTCCGGTCAACAAAGACACCGATACCTGGGGATAATCCTGCTGCAGCCGGTATATTTCAGCCGCATAACGCCGCATGGCTGCGCTTACATTTATTAAAGCGGGCTCGTTTTTTGGGGTGGTCACCTTCAGACAGCCTCTTGATCTCAACCGGATGGGAGGAATGTTCAAGCAGGTTGATAACTCAAATCAACCGAATTTATATTAATTTATTCACAAGTATCTAGATTATTCCTCCGGGGGTCATTATACTACAGCGTACCATAATAAGATAAATTATATCCAATTTAAGGAGACCTTGCATGGCCCCACGTGGATTGATCATCGCCCTGCTCTTGCTGACGCTGCTCAGCGCCTGCGCCCCGGCTGCGGCGACCTCGTCGAGGCTGGGCCCTGCATCTGCCACGGCGCCGGGTTTTATCGGCAATTTGGCCAGCAACTGGTCAAGCATCGCCGCCAGTTGCGGCTCGGTGCGGGCGCTGGTCAGGTCGGCCACCGGCTGTCCCTGGAACATCGCGTAGACCGTCGGGATCGAACGGATCTGGAACTGTGCAGCGATAAACTTGTTCTCGTCGACATTCACCTTGGCGAGCACGACGCCCTTGTCGGCATAGTCCGCCGC
>CAZQLE010000332.1:0-2699 GCA_964593905.1 uncultured Anaerolineaceae bacterium
GCGAGAAGGGTCTGCGCATGAACGACATTGCCGCCGCCGCGCTCAAACTGCTGCGCGCCGGTGAACCCGCCTTGCCCGAACGCGACCTGATTGCTCCGGTGATGGAAAAACGGCCCGCCAAAGCCGCCCCCGCAGCGCGAGAGAATTTTGAAGTGCCCGCGGCAGGCAAGAAAAAAGGCATCAAAGCTGATAAAAACCCCGCCCGCCAGTTGACCGTTGATCTTGAGAAACTTCAAGATGAGCGCATGATCCGGTTGCGCATGAACCTGGGCAGCGCCCACGGTCTGCGCCCCTCAGATGTTGTTGGCGCCATCGCCAGCGAAGCCAGCATCCCCGGCAAAGCCATCGGTGATATTGAAATTCACCGCGACTTCACCTTTGTGCATATCGCCCGCCCGCTGGTCAAGCGAGTGCTCAAAGCCAGCACCGGCCAATACTCGGTGCGCGGCAAACCGGTTATGATGACCCTGGCCTACTAAAACAATAAAATGGGCTGACCGCCAAAAACGGTCAGCCCATTTTTTGTTTAACCCAGACCGCCTAGCGCACCCGCACCTGTCCAAACGACTGTTTAGCGTTGCCATCCAGATCGGTCACCACATAGCCAACCACATAATCACCCGCGGCGGCATATAACTCTTCCCAGGTGAACATCTGGCTGCCAAAAGTCAGGGTATCACCCGGCAAACTGACCGGCTGATAGCTCCCGTTGCGGTCCGAATCCAACCAGCGCTGGTTAATGGTAAAGGTATCTCCGGCCTGCGGCACAATTTCGCGCGGCGCACCCGTATCGCCCTCCCCGGTAAAGCCAAACACCTGATAAAGCTGCCCATCGCGGAAGTATAACCGCGCGTTGCGCTGCTCGCCGCCGGATGCATACGCGTATACGCCATCCACGGTATAGACCGTTTCTTCCGGGGCCGCGCCGTAGCGTTCAGGGTTTAAGGCGGTCACCACCGTCTTCTCACCGTCGCTAATGGCAAATACCGTGGGCAGCCATTCAAAGCGCAGATTAAACGATTCATTATCGCTCCAGGCCGGGTAGAACAACTCACCCACCTGGCGGGTGGCGGGGCTTTCCAGATAATCATAATCGGCCACCAGAATCGAATCACTCTGCGGGTCATAATAGCCCACAAACAGATAGACATAGCCGATGTTTTGCCCGGTCAGCCGCGCTTGCAGCACAACCGGGGTGTTCACATCGGTTTCAGTCGTTGACAATTGCAAAGCCGAAACCGTAATCTGCCCGGCGCCCGGCGCCTGAAAACGGCTGCCCGCTTCGGGGACAACCGCATTGCCGGTTGCAGGTTCAAACGGGCGCTTGGTGTAGTGGTAGGCCAGAAAATCATCCCACAGCGTCTCGCGGGCAAAGCGGTCGGCAATGGCCGTATAAGAACGCGGACCGGCCTCGTTGGAGCCATATAACTGGGAATTGGGGAAATAGACCGAGACCCCCGTGGCGCCTTTTTTGCCCGAGCCGTGCTTTTCGGCGACCACAAACTGACGGATGGCGGCCTGCACATCCTCTGCCGCTGCGCGCACCGGTTGAGAGTTGCTCTCTTGATAGATCAACCTGGCGAAATGCCCCAGATCGATATAAGAAGGCGGCACTTTTTCGCCAAAGATGCTCGTAAACGACTGGGCATAGGTGCGCGCCTTGGCCATAATCGACTGGTTATCGGCTTGCAGCACATAAGAAAACTCATTTACGCTGTCCACCAGAGCGGGCAGGTTTGCCAGATCCACCGCGGTCAGGGTAATGCCCTGGCTAAGCTGGCGGGCCAACTGTTCGGCGCCCATGTCATTAAAGCCGCCAAACAAACCGCCCATCGGCGAACCCTGGCGCAAGAAAGACGCCCGCGCCTCATCATCCACCACGCGCTGGTCTTCATCAATATAGCTGTCCACAATCATCTGTCCCAGCGCGGCGCCGTCCACGTCGGGGTTGGCCGCCAGGCTAGTCAAAAAGCTGGTATAAGCCCATCCCAACGCCGGTTCAGTCTCTTGCGAAGCGACCGCGTAGCGCGCATGAGGCTCCAGCGCTGTGAACACCTCCAACTGCGCCATCAGACACGCATCCAGCCCGATCAGCTCAAACTGCCCGATGCCGGTTTGCTCGCGGATCTGGCCCAGTGCCTGATCCAGATCCATCAAATAGATCTGGTTGCCGATCACCCCGGCCAGCGGGATGGAGGAACGGCGCTGGGTGCGCGGGGCCGGGTCGCTGAAACCGCCCGGCCACCCCATGCCATGATCCGAAAGGATCAACACATAACGATCTGCCGGAAAGTTCTTTACCCCCCAGGCCACAAAATCGACCAGGGTCTGCGGGTCGCCCATATTGGCCTCGCCCAGGTCTTCCAACACCGGTGAGGTCACGCGTTCCAGGTCATCATCCTGCACAATTTGAAAACGCCGGGTATTGGTCCAGTTGCCATCCCCCGAAAAAGCGCCCTGAAAACGGTCCACCTGGGCAATGACATTCACCCGGTCGGTGGAGCCCACTTTTTCAGCCTCATTCAGATCAAGATAAATATCCTGTTCCAAAATCTGATCATCGGCATCCTGATACAACATCACCGTCCAGGTTTGTCCCGCGCCTGAGGCCGCCGGAGCACGGGTGGCCACAGGGCGCGGCGGATTGGTGGGCAAAACTGTCTCCTCTTCCTGACTAAAGGTCGGCTGCGGGGTGGCAA
>CAZQLE010000333.1:0-2693 GCA_964593905.1 uncultured Anaerolineaceae bacterium
CCCGCGCCCAGCGCCACAGCCGAACCGACCGCAGAACCGGCCGCGCAGTTTGAGACCCAGACGATAAACGAAGAGAAAGCCGACCCCAGATACACGTTTACGGCGCAGTACCCCCATCTAAACGGGGATGAGGTTTTCAACACCGCGATGGATCAGATGGCCGAAGGCGAACTGGTCGCCTTCCGCAAAAACGCTGCCGAAGCCTGGTCCTGGGCAAAAGACAATATGCCCGAAACCTACAGCTTTTACGAACTTAAATATGATGCCAACCGGCCGGCCGAGAATATTGCCGCCTTCCAGTTTACCTTTAGCGTCTATTCTGCCGGCGCCGCGCATCCGTTTTCGGGCTTTGTCACCTACAACTATGATCTTGCACAGCAGCGTTTTTACGATTTACCCGAGCTTTTTCTGCCCGACGCAGACTATCTGGCGCGTCTTTCGGGGTTATCCAAAGTGAATTTGGCCGCGCAAAACCGGCTGGATTTTGAACAGGGCGCCGACCCTGTGGCGATCAACTTTCAGGATTGGTTGATCACAGAGGCGGGTCTGGTGATCTTATTTGAACCTTATCAAATCGGCCCCTACGCCGCCGGGCCGGCCAAAGTCACCCTCCCCTATGCAGATCTGCAAGATATTATTGACCCCGGGGGTCCCCTGGGCGCAGGAGATTTTTAATGAGCGAAACCGAAGTGCAGTTTTCTGAGAAAAAAGTCATGCTGGTCGTTTTGGCCCACCCCGACGACGAAACATTTGGAATGGGCGGCACCCTGGCCCATTACGCCCGCCTGGGTGTCGAAGTGCATCTGATCTGCGCCACGCGGGGCGAGGTGGGCGAAATGGCATCCGAATTCATGGAAGGTTACGCCAACATCGCCGACCGTCGAACCGACGAACTGCGCTGCGCGGCCGGTCTGCTGGGATTGAAAGGCGTTTATTTTTTAAATTACCGTGATTCTGGCATGCCCGGCACACCCGAAAACCAACACCCCCAGGCGCTCATCAACGCCCCGCTGGGCCAGGTGGCCGCTGAGGTGGTCGAATATATGCGCAGGGTCAAACCGCAGGTGGTGGTGACCTTTGACCCCATTGGCGGATACCGCCACCCCGATCATATTCACATCCACCTTGCCACCGTGGAGGCTTTTCAAAACGCCGGCAGCGCCAACTACCCGGTGGAACTGCCACCTTACCAGCCGCAAAAATTATATTACCAGACCATTTCACGCACGGCGCTGCGCTGGATGGTGCGCATCATGCCCCTGCTTGGCCGCAACCCGCGCAAATTTGGAAAAAACGGTGATATCGACCTGAAATCCATCGCCGAGGCAGATTTTCCGACCCACGCGGTCATCGACTACCGCGAGGTGGCCGAAATTCGTGACCAGGCCTCGGCCTGCCACGCTTCGCAGGGCGGGCAGCAAATGGTCAAAGGCCCCCTGGGAAAAATCCGGCGGCTGTTGGGCTCAAAAGAGACCTACATGCGCGCTTTTCCGGCCGCCGTCCCCGGCCTAAAGGAACGGGACCTGTTTGAGGGCATCCGCCTGGCCTGAGCGCAAACCAAATTCTGAAGAACAAAAAACGCCGCACAAAAAATGTGCGGCGTTCGGGTTTATTCTTTGCCCCGTCAGTCGGCGACTGCGGGAAGCGCGGAAATTTCAGCCCATTCATTTGTCTTGGCAGGGTGTTTGTGCCCGTTGCCATTCCCATTCGATTTCACCGTATAGAGATCCACAATCCGGTGCTTCAGGTAAGGCATAAAGTAACCTTCATAGCGAATATGTAATTCAGGAATCTGCCAATCGTTCCCGGTTACTTTGTGACGGCAGCTTTTTGCGCCACAATGACACTCAAATTCGTCATACGGGCTGCTGTCACACATGGCATAATCAAAACAAATTTCTTCATTAGGCTGGATATCGCGCATTGCCACCAGACAAATCTGTCCATCCAGTCCAGCATTGGGATCACAGGAATGATTATAGTAATCAGCCGGATCCCCTTCCAACAATGGCAACAAATAGAGTTCTTCACCTATCTGAATGCCATGGGTCTGCCGCTCTAGCGGTTCGTGGGATAGTTGTTCTTCGGTGAACACCTCACCACCCCACATCGAAAGCACTTCGCCCTTTTTTACGTTCTCTCGGGCAAAAAGCCCATAACCACCTTTTTCGGGACAAGCCCGCTTCTCAATTTTCGGAGAAGTGTAAGAAGGGAACTTATCTTGTGGCATTTATTGTTTGCTCCTTTACCTGAAATCTAGAGGTTTATTTTGCTTTGCAACGACCGCTCTGGAGTCTTCCAGTTTAGGCAGATACATAAAGCACCTTTCTACTGATTTGGACAATGGGCCCCATACAAAATGAGAGACCCCCCCCAGCCCGACTTTACGGGCCAAAAGGGATCGCCGTCCACGCGTTTATTGGGTTTAATTATATGTGATAATCTTTTGCAGTGCAATAGCCGTGTTCAAATTGTAAGGTGGCAATTTTGGCCAATTTTTAGATCGGCTCAAGCCCGGTAAGCCGGGTTAAGATCAACCGCAATACAATCACCGGCAGCGAAACCACCAGATGCGGCGCCAGACTGATGGCAAACACCAGGGCAACCGCTCGTAAGGCATCATTCAGCCACGGAGCGAGATGGGTCAACATCCACGGGCCTGCGCCGGCGGCAATGGCAGCCCCGGTTAAAAC
>CAZQLE010000334.1:0-2676 GCA_964593905.1 uncultured Anaerolineaceae bacterium
CAGCGGCATAGCGCGGCGCCGGGATCAAATCCGGGCGGTAAACGACATTCAACCGCGCATCCACCCCGCGGATCTGTTCGATATATTCTGGTTCAAGATAACTGGCAATGACAACCTGAATGGTTTTTGATGAATTTATCATAAGAGCACGTCCTGATTATAATGAGATTTCGACCGGTTCCGGGGCACCGCCGCGGCGGGCCGAACGGTATAATGCGGCAATGACCCGCATATTGTCCGCCGCTTCCAGCGCCGAATAGCGCGGGGGGGTGTCCTCCAGAACACAGCCGGCAAAATGTTCCACCATGGCCTGATACTCATCCACACCGCGCAGGGTATGAACCGAATAGCCACGCCGTCCGTGCGTTTCAAAGATCTGCGCATCTTCACGTCCGGGCAAAAAAGCGGCCGGCACGTCCAGGTGTCCATCCACCCCGGCAACCGTACAGGTCTCGCGGCGCTCTGCGCCCAGGCCGCAATCAAAATGAGCCTGCAAACCGTTTGCAAAGCGCAAAATTGCACTCATCTGGCGGTCCACCCCGGTTTCGGCCCAGTTGGCAAACGCACACACCTCCAGCGGCCGGGCGCCGGCCAGCGTGCGGATGATGTTCACACAGTAGCAGCCCACATCCATTAACGCTCCGCCGCCCAGCTCACGGTTATAACGAATGTTGCTCAGGTCTTGCAAACGAAAGGTGAAGGCCGCCTGAATGGAGGTCAGTTCACCCAGCGCACCGCCGCGCACCAGCGAGATCACCCGCTCGGTGCGCGGGTGAAAGCGATACATAAACGCTTCCATTAACTTCACGCCGCATTCGTCGGCGGCGGCCTGCATATCCAGGCATTCGGCCGCGTCCAGCGCCAGGGGCTTCTCACACAAAATATGTTTTCCCGCCCGGGCCGCGCGCAGCGTCCATTCCTTATGCAGGCTGTTGGGCAGGGGAATATAGACGGCGTCGATGGTCTCATCTTCCAGAAGCGCCGCATAGCTGCCGTAGGCGCGCGCAATTCCGGCCCGGCCGGCAAAGGCCACGGCCGCCGCCTCGTCGCGGCTGGCCACCGCGGCCAGTTCGCCGTTTTTCGAAGCCTGTATCGCCGGAATCACGGCTGCCCGGCCGATATTGGCCGTGCTGATCACACCCCAACGCACCCGTTTTTCCATTTATGCTGCTCCTTTCCCTGCCATTCTGCCTGTCTGTCTTCAATATCCGGGCTGGTGCGAGCACCAGCCCGGAAAACCACGAGCTTTTTAGTACGGGCTGGGCTGAATCGGCAGCTCAAGTTCTTTTGGTAAAGGCAGGCTCACCCAGGCATGTTGGCGGTGCGATAACGCCACTGCGTTAATCACTTCCTGCACCCGCGCACTCTGCGCAAAATTGCCCTGGTTCTCTTCTCCGCCTTCCACAATTTCCTTCATAAAATTATGCACCAGACCAGAGAAAAACACCGTATCCCAGCGCTGCCCAAATTGATAGGCCGGCGGGTAGAAGCGCGCCGGAATCTCTCGCTGCACAAACTCCACTGCATCGGGCAGCGCAGTGTGAATCGTCTCAAGCACGCCAAATTCTTCCACCAGGCGGACCTTAATCGCACCCTTCGAGCCAAAAATGCGCGCTTCAATGCCGGGGTAATTGCCCACCGTGACATAGCTGGACTGCATCGAATACAGCGCCCCGTTGTGGCATTCGCCAATGAACATATCGGCATCGTCGATATTAATGCGTTCGCGTTCGTTATCCAGATTGGTGCGGCGGCGGAACGGAACCATGTTCCCCAGAATGCCCACCACCTCTTTCAGGTCCGAGTTGACCAGTTCCAGCCCGATATCGATGGTCGGTGCGCCATACCCTTCCAGTGAAGAGACATGAATGCCTTCGCGGCTGAAATCGGTGCCAAAGGGCTTCTCGCCCACCGGGCGGGTGCGATGAATGCGTTTGTCCATCGGGTTATCGGGGTTCAACCACTGGCTGTTTTGTTCATAACCATTAAACACATAGGGGTCGCCAATAAAGCCCTCTTTGACCAGTTCAAACATATACTGCACAGAAGGCGCATAGCGGAAGGTCAGGCCCACCTTGGTTTTGAGACCCTTGGATTTTGCCAGCGCATCTGCCTTCAACACATCGCGATAATCGTGACAGACCGGTTTTTCCACCAGGCAGTGCTTGCCGGCTTCCAGCACGGCAAAAACCAGGTCCTGATGATCGCCGCGGGTCACCACATCGATCACGTCGATATCCTTGCGGGAGAGGATCTTTTCAAAATCGGTGTAATGCTCGGGAATATCAAACTGTTTGGCAGCGCTCTCGGCCAGATCTTCATGCAGATCACAAATCGCCACCACATCACTGTAGGGAGAGCCGACAAAACCCGGTAAATGCGCCGACCGGGCCCAACGCCCTGCCCCAATCACACCTACTCTCAACTTCTCAACCATGAAATCCTCCTGATTGCATTGAATAAAGCGAATTATCTAAGCTACGTTTTTCCCCGTCACCCAATCATAGCGGGGGTCATCGTCACGAACAGGGCCTTCCGGGCGGCGTCCCACCGACGAACCGCCGTCCACATCCATTACCGCGCCGGTGATATAGCTGGCCGAAGCAGAAGCCAGAAAAAGCACCACATCGACCACTTCCTGCGGACGGCCGGGCCGCGCCAGCGGCAGGGTGGGAA
>CAZQLE010000335.1:0-2614 GCA_964593905.1 uncultured Anaerolineaceae bacterium
GTCTGGCTCATCGGTTTCATCAGAAAGTTCGAGTTTTCGGGGGTAATCAGCCAGCCTTCAAAACTACCCTGCCAGTTGCCGGTATAGCGTTCAAACGTCAGCGGGGTGGCTACATCCACCATTTCCACCTGGCTGCCAATGCCCGGAAAACGCTGTTCGAGCAAACTGACCACCACGCGCGCCACCTGGTCTTTTTTCTCTTCGTACGCAGCGCGGTCCTGTGCCAGATCCTGCCAGTAGGCATGACTGCTGGGCAGCATCACCGTTAAGATGGTTTTGCCTTCCGGCGCCAGGGTCGGGTCCTGGTTAAAAATATGCACTGGCAGCCGTTCGCGCACAGCATCGCCAACTTCAGTCGGTCGATCCAGTTCATAGGTGATCCCCGAAACGGTTTTCGGCACATCGGCAAAAGACCGGTTGACCCCCACCCCTACATACAGCAGCGGCGAAAAAATCGGCCATTTTTCATACGGCTCGCGCGTCTTTTCATCGGCATATTTCCCTTCCAACATCTTGAAGATGGTGGCATATCCATCCGCCGCCGAAATGACCCGCCCGGCGCGGTGTTCGCTGCCGTCGGCCAGCCGCACCCCCACCGCCCTGTCATTTTCCACCAGGATCTTTTCCACCCGGCTGTCATACTGAATCACCCCGCCGAGGCGTTCATACCGTTTGGCCAGCGCCAGCGACATAGGCAGCGATCCGCCAATGGGGTAGCCCGCATTTTTATTATGCAGGTAGCCAAACGTGAACAGCATGAAAAACATTGAGAATTCTGGAATCCACAAATCCAGCAATGCATTGCGCAGCGCCGGGTCTTTAAATCGGTTCGAAAATTCAGTGGCTGTGGTTTTCATCCACCGCTGCATATCGCGGCCTTTGGCCGCAAAAACCAGCCCCATTTTTGCCATTTTCACCAAACGCTTAAAGAACGGGTCGGTGTCAACCGGGGGTTCAAACCCCAGGCACATACGAATGCCGTTGGCGAAATCGCGGATCGGCGCAGCATCCTGCGGTGAAAACTCCAACAGATGCTGCTCAAGGCGGTCTACATCGGTATAGAAGATCACTGTGCGGCCGTCAGATGCCTCATAACGGGCATACTCGTCCAGGTTAATAAATTCACGGTTCTGGCTGAGGCCGACTTCCTCCCAAAAACGGTGCATACTGCTTTTTGGCGATGACCCAACCAGCCAGTGAATACAACCGTCAATGGTATACCCTTTGCGCTTCCAGGCGGTACACAGACCACCCGGCAGGGAGTGCAGTTCAAAGATGCGGGTCTGGTAGCCGTTCATTTGCGCATAAATCCCCGCAGACAGGCCGGCAAAACCGGCGCCAATGATGATGATCGATTTATCTTCCATACCTGCTCACTTTGAAAAAATTTTCATAACCGAACCACAACCCGCAAAGATACTGGGTTTACTGGCCAGATAATCACTATTGAGGTTATTGGGGCTTTAAATAAATCTACGCACTGCCATTAAGATAGTTGCACCGGGCAGTACGCGATCTGGTTCCTGATCGGACGCCTCGTCAGATCATTTTTAAAAACAGGCCATCTTTTTCAAGCCCGGCCAACAGCGCCGCTGCTTAATCCACAATAAACAGCTTGACCCCGGTTGAGGTAAAAGAACGGTGCGGCTCGGCATGATCGGCCACCTGGTAGCTGACCCCCGGCGTCAAAACGAACTTCCGGCCGTCGGCCAGTTCGGTGTGCAGTTCGCCTTCGAGACACAGCAGGATATGCCCCTTGGTGCACCAGTGGTCAGCCACATAGCCGGGGCTGTATTCCACCATGCGCACGCGAATATTCTCAAACTGACCGGTGCGCCAGTAGGCCGCCCCGCTTTCGCCGGGGTGTTCGCTGGGGACGATCTGTGACCAATCGGTCACGCCAAAAGGAATGTTTTTTAGTTCCATGAGGGGGTGTCCTTTTTAGAGAAATAACCGTTCTGCGCTAAAAGATCAGCGTTTCGCCGTCGGCAGGGATCAGCAGCCGCTCTTCGCCAATACCGTGCGCGGCTGCATAGCAGCGCAGATCGGCCTGCGATACGGTGGCGTGGTCCACAGCCTCCATATGGGTGGCAATGACCCTGCTGTCTGGCGCAGCCTGGCAAACCGCCACAGTCTGGGCGGCGTCCATCACAATCAACACCCCATCGCCCCACATCGCTCCACACGAGTGGGTGATGATGATCTCAGGCCGCTGCCGCGCAACCAGCCCGGCCAGCGTCGCATTCCACACTGTATCACCCGCCCAGTAAAGGCCCGGTTCACCCGCAGCGCTAAACAAAAACCCTGCCGCCTCGCCCATCTCATCCAACACCGCGCCGCTGCCGTGCTGGCAGGGCGTGCGTCGGATGGTCATTCCATGCTGTTCCAGCTCATCTTCGACCGCACGCACGTTTGTAAACCCTTTTGCGGCCAGCCCGGCCCGGTCTGCCGGCTGGCACACAATGGGCATATCTTTGGGCAGCAGCGCTTCAGCCGCCGGGTCAAAATGGTCCGAATGCAAATGTGAAAGCAGCACCCACTCCACCCCGGCCAAAACCTCCTGCGGCGAACAGGGCAGTTCGACCAGCGGGTTTAAGGACCGGCCGGCATAAGT
>CAZQLE010000336.1:0-2517 GCA_964593905.1 uncultured Anaerolineaceae bacterium
CCGGCGGGCCAAAAAAGATAATCGAAGAGAACAACCGGTCGGCTTCCACCGCCCGGCGCAGCAATTTACCGGGGCCGATAATATGTTCCTGCCCGATAAATTCATCCAGCGTGCGCGGGCGCATCCGCGCCGCCAGCGGAGATTCTTTTTCCATTTGCTCATTCATTGCATGATCAAAGAGATCCATGTTTCCCATTCTACCATGAAGGTCAACCCAGGCTGAACAACTGTCCTAAGGCAGTTGCAACAAAATTTTCTCGCGCTGCTTTTTTCCAATTCTCCGCTGCGGGGTGAATCGGACAATACCCGCTTCAGGTTTGTGAGTATAATAAAGTTACCTGCTCTGCCGTCAAAATTCATTCATTCACGGAGGCCTCACCGTGCATCGCTATTACCTGTATAACGTCAACATCATTACACCTGATAGCATCATTAAACATGGTTCAGTGTCCATCGAGGATGGGAAAATTATTTCTGTGGCCACAGAAATGTTAACCGTGCCAGCCTCGTCTGAAATGATCGATGGGGAAGATTGTTTTCTGGCTCCGGGTTTTATCGACCTGCAGCTTAACGGCGCATTTGGGATGGATTTCACCGATAACCCCGAATCGATCTGGGATGTCGGCGAGCTTCTTCCGCGCACCGGCACAACCAGCTTTTTGCCCACCATCGTCACCGCACAGTTGGAGCAATATGCCGAAGCGCTGCATGTATACCGCGCCGGCACACCCGCGCATCACCACGGTGCGCGGCCCCAGGGCTACCATTTTGAAGGTCCCTTTTTAAACCCCGCCAAAAAAGGGGCCCATAACGCCCACTTTTTGTTGCAGCCCTCCAAAGATATTATCGCGGGTTGGTCGCGTGAAAACGGGGTCAGCCTGGTTACACTCGCGCCAGAATTGCCGGGCGCGCTGGAACTGGTAAACCTGTTGATCTCGCGCGGCGTGGTGGTCAGCGCCGGGCATTCCACGGCATCCTTTGAAACCGCGCTCGAGGCTTTTGAGGCCGGCATCCGCTATGGGACGCATCTATTTAACGCAGACCCCGAGCTGAATCACCGTGCGCCCGGTTTAACCGGCGCCATGCTCACCACCCCCGGCTGGACGGTGGGCCTGATTGCCGACGGCATTCATGTCCACCCGGCCATGGTGCAGTTGGCCTGGCACGCAAAAGGGCCGGAGGGCATCAACCTGGTTACAGATGCCATCAGCGCCCTGGGGATGAAACCCGGCACCTACCAACTGGCCGGGTTCGAAGTGACCGTCAACGAGATCTCGGTGCGGCTGCCCGATGGCACCCTGGCCGGCAGCATTTTATCGACTGATCAGGCGCTGCGCAACTTAATGCAGTTCACCGGCTGCACCCTGACAGAAGCCGTGCACACCCTCACCCTTACCCCGGCCCGTTTGATGGGCTGGGAACACAAGGGCCGCATCATGCCGGGCTGTGATGCAGATCTCGTTTTGCTCTCGGCCGAAGGGAAAGTGCTAAAGACCATGTGCGCCGGTCAGATTGTCTATCAGAGTGAAGAGTAAGCATCTCCAAAAACATTGCCAACCCCGTCTGGCGGGGTAAAGTCCAAAATTAGGGGCTTTTTGCGCGGCGTTCTGAAAACACCCCAAGTTCAGAACTTCTTATAGCATCACTGAGCAACAACTCATTCCATTTGAAAGGCCAGTTTATCCATGTCGTTACAATCCGAAATTCATGAACAGCCGGCCGTGCTGCAAGCTTTACTTGAGAATCAGATGGGCACGGTCGAAAAGATTGCGCAGGCAATTCGCAGCGCCGGGCCGGCTTATGTGTTTCTGGCTGCCCGCGGCACCTCAGATAACGCCGGGCGCTATGCCAACTATCTATGGGGCGCGATGAATCAGATGCCAATTGCGCTGGCTACCCCTTCTTTATTCACCTTTTACCAGCAGCCGCCGCGCTTCAATAATGCCCTGGTGGTCGGGATCTCACAATCGGGCAAATCACCCGATATCGTCGCGGTGTTGGAAGAAGGCCGCCGTCAGGGTTGCCCAACGCTGGCAGTAACCAATGAACCTGAATCACCCCTGGCCGCCGCCGCCGATTTTATCATCCCCATTCAGGCCGGCGAAGAAAAAGCTGTTGCAGCCACCAAAACATACACTGCCGAATTAATGGCGCTCGCCATGCTTTCGGCTGCACTGCGCCAGGATGACGAAATGAAGGCCGTCCTTAAACGGGTTCCGGCCTGGCTGACCGAAATGTTGCAGCGCGAAGAACAGATTGCGCGCAGCGCCGAACGCTATCGCTACATGGGTCACTGTGTGGTGATCGGCCGCGGCTATAACTATGCCACTGCTTTTGAATGGGCATTAAAAATCAAGGAACTGACCTACGTGGTGGCTGAACCATATTCCAACGCCGACTTTCAACACGGGCCGGTAGCCATGGTCGAACGCGGCTTTCCGGTCATGGTCATCGCCCCCAGCGGAAAAGTCCACGAGAACCTGGTCAGTTTCCTGCGTCCGCTGCGCGATGTTCATC
>CAZQLE010000337.1:0-2500 GCA_964593905.1 uncultured Anaerolineaceae bacterium
CCACCGCACCGGCCGCATGAGCACAGTCCACCACTTCGCCAAATTCCGGTTCGGTGGTAAACCCGATGATCTTAAAATTTGAGGGGTGCACACGCAGCACAACCGCGGCTGGCTCTTCCAAAGCGGCACGATAGTCTTCCAGATGCACCCGGTTGGTTGTGCCGATCTCTACCAGTCTGACGCCCGACTGCTCCATCACTGCGGGCACACGAAAACCGCCCCCGATCTCCACAAGCTGGCTACGCGCAATTATAGCTCGCTTACGCCGGCATAAAGTCGAAAGCACCAGCAAAACCGCTGCCGCATTGTTGTTTACCACCAGGGCCGCTTCGGCGCCCGTCAGACGGGCAAGCACCGCCTCGGCATGGCTGTTGCGCGAGCCCCGCTGACCAGAGCTCAGGTCAAACTCCAGCGTGCTGTAGCCCTGCGAGGCAACAGACATTGCCTGAAGCGCCGCCTTGCTCAATGGTGCACGCCCCAGATTGGTGTGCAATACAACCCCTGTGGCATTGATGACCGGCTGCAAAGTCGGCTTTAACCATTCACTTAATAACGCGTCAACCTGTTTAATCAGACCATCCGGCGTTACTTCCACCGGCGCCAGTCTTAACCGCTCCCGCGTGTCTGCCAACACCTGCCGGATGGCCGATGTAGTTAACGGCCTGCCGTAGGAGCCAATCATTTCGACAACCTGCGGCTGCTGCAACATCCATTCAACAGCCGGAAGCGATCGCAAATCACTCATTGTCAGATCCCTGGGGCTTAAAGCGGCTTCGCTCGCGCAGGCGCAGCAAAACTTCAATCAAGATTAAACCCCCGCCGAGAAAAATTGCCAGCGATGTACTCAAGACATGACCGCGCAACAACCAGGCAATGAGTCCGCCAAAAATTCCAATCCAAATGGCTTCGCGCAGCACCACATTACCACTTGCCTGAGGACGGGTTGGGAAACGCGCATTTAACAACCCGACCAGCGGCAGGGTCGTGCCGGTCAGCGCAATGGTCAGAAAGAAATAAAACAACCATCGCGGCCCCAGGGTTGGCAAAGTCAAGAAAATAACTGCCGCCATCCCTCCCCAGCCAACCAGGGCCAAAATGACACCAGTGATGACAAAAATTCTTAGCTTGGGCAAAGCCACGGCTCCTTGAAACAAAAGATAAATGTTAAAAACTCGGCCAGCCCGGGTGGGTTCGAGGGTGACGCTTCAGGCCACAATTTCCGCCTTTGCCGGGCAACCATGCAGATGAACAAATTATATCCTATGTTCCGAATCATGTTCCACTGGCAATCATGCGGCCAATGTTCCAGTGGTCAAACCTCACGCATTTCGCAGCAGTTTGCCTTTTCTTGGGGTTCCGCTGGGTTTTGTAAATAGCCCTGGGACAAATCTTGACCAAATTTGACCATTATTGGGGAACATGGTAAAATCGCGGGAACATCGTGAATATGGAAGATGTAATTCTCATCCAGAGAGGCAGAGGGACCGGCCCGGTGAAGCCTCGGCAACCACTTCTTGAAGCAGGTGCCAACTCCGGCAGAGTCTGCTGAACGCAGAGCCTGGTAGATGAGGAAACCGAAGTAGAAAACTTTCGGCCTCTCCTACAGAGAGGTTTTTTATTACCGGCCCATCGTTTTTATAATTGAAAGATACAGCATCCAACGATTGGCACACAAAAGTGAATACCCGAAAGGAAAATGGTTAATTAATGAGCAGAAAATTTACAAACCGCCGCTATCTGGATGAACTTGCCAAACGTGTTCTGGTGTTTGATGGTGCAATGGGCACAAGTCTCCAAAAGATGGACCTGACTGCCGAATCTTTTGGTGGGCAACAGTATTTTGGCTGCAATGATTACCTGGTAATTTCCTGCCCGTCTGCTGTCGAAGCCGTCCATCGTTCCTTCCTTGAAGTCGGCGTGGATGTGATCGAAACCTGCTCTTTCCGTTCCAACCGGCTCACCCTGGGTGAGTATGGTCTGGGCGATCAAACTGTGGCAATCAACCGTGCGGCGGCTGAACTGGCCCGCAAAACCGCCGCTGAATTCAGCACACCCATGCAGCCGCGTTTTGTGGCCGGTTCCATCGGCCCCTCGGGCAAGCTGCCCTCCATGAGTGACCCCGAACTATCCAACGTAACCTATGCCGATCTGGCCGATATCTTTAAAGAACAGGCCGCCGGCTTAATTCAGGGCGGTGTAGACCTGTTGCTCATCGAGACCTCGCAGGATATTCTCGAGGTTAAGGCCGTCATCACCGGCATTCATGAAGCCTTTGCCGAAACCGGAATATACCTGCCCATCCAGGCCCAGATTACCCTGGATACCACAGGCCGCATGTTGCTGGGCACCGATGCCGCCGCTGCGCTGGCAATTTTGGAAGATTTACCCATTGATGTCATCGGCATGAACTGCTCAACCGGACCCGATTATATGCGTGAACCGCTGGCGTTTTTGGGCAGCCATTCACGCCTCCCGGTGAGCTGCATTCCCAACGCCGGGC